>JBMOPM010000219.1:26006-36133 GCA_049323575.1 Gemmatimonadota bacterium
ACCCGCAGCGAGGGCGGCGTGATGAGCGGGACCGGGTGGCCGTCGCGGCGGGTCTGCTGCACCAGCTCGCTCAGGCGACGCAGCATCGCCGTGAGTTCCTCCGGTTCGAGGGTCCGGGTCCCCGGGCTTGGCGCGCGGGGGCTCAGCAGCTGCATGAGCGCCGCCTCGAGCCGGGGGCCCACGGTGATGCCGCGGATGGTGCCGTCCTGGTCCCGCACCAGTTGCACGATGACGGCGGAGAGGGCGCGGCGGACGTGCTCGGTGAGCAGCTCGGGATCCTTGGTCTGTTCGCTGGCATCGGACAGTGCCTCAAGAATCGTGACCAGGTCCCGGACCGGGATGCCCTCGCGCAGCAGCCGCTGCAGCACGCGATGCACCGTGCCGAGGGACAGCCGGTTGGGAATCAGGTCTTCGATCAGCGCCGAGTGCGTCTCCTTGAGACCGTCCACCAGCTCGCGCACGTGCTGCCGGCTCAGCAGCTCGGCCGCGTGGCTGCGGATCGTCTCCATCAGGTGGGTCGCGAGTACCGTCTGCGCTTCCACCACGCTGTAGCCGGCCACCTCGGCCTCGCTCCGCTGCTCGGGGGTGATCCACACCGCGGGCATGCCGAAGCTGGGATCCACCGTCTGGATGCCCTCCAGCCGCCCCGCCGTGCCGGTGGTGTTGAGCGCGAGCAGGTAGCGGGGCATCACCTCGCCGCTGGCCACGGGCACCCCGCGGAGCTTGATGGTGTACTGCGTGGCCGGCGCCTGGATGTTGTCGCGGATGCGCACCGGCGGCACCAGCATGCCCAGCTCCATCGCCACCTGCTTACGCATGATCCCGATCCGCGTGAGCAGGTCGCCCGGGCCGTGTTCGTCCACCAGCGGGACCAGGGCGTAGCCGATCTCCAGCTCCAGCGGCTCCACCGCGAGCAGCTCGCGCAGCGGCTGGCCGGCATCCGGCGCGGCCGCGGGCGGCGCGGCGGCAGCCCGCGCCTCGGCCGCCTCCGCCGCCCGGGCCTCGGAGCGGTGCGTGGCTTTGCGGGCCAGGAGCACGGCCGAACCGCTCAGCATGAGGAAGGGCAGGCCGGGCAGACCGGGGATCACCGCGAAGAGCGCGAGGATGCCCGCCGCGATCCAGATGGCGCGGGGATGCCGGGTGAGCTGCGAGCCGATGGCGGGTGCCATCGCGGGGCTCGCCGACCCGTAGGTGACGAGGATGCCGGCCGCGGTGCTGACGATGAGCGCGGGGATCTGGGTGACGAGTCCGTCGCCCACGGTGAGGCTGGCGAAGGTCTGCAGCGACTCGGCGGCGCTCATGCCGTGCTGCGTCATCCCGATGATGAAGCCGCCGATCAGGTTGATGCCGGTGATGACGAGACCGGCCACCGCGTCGCCCCGGACGAACTTGGCGGCGCCGTCCATCGCGCCGTAGAAATCGGCGTAGCGGGCGATCTCCTCGCGCCGCCGCTTCGCTTCCGCCTCGTCGATGAGGCCGGCGCTGAGGTCGGCGTCGATGCTCATCTGCTTGCCCGGCATCGCGTCGAGGGTGAACCGTGCGGCCACCTCGGCGATGCGCCCGGCACCCTTCGTGATCACCATGAAGTTGATGACCACGAGGATCAGGAAGATCACGAGCCCCACGACGTAGTTGCCGCCGATCACGAAGTCGCCGAAGGCGGCGATGACCTGGCCGGCGGCTCCCGTGCTCAGGATGAGACGCGTGGAGGAGACGTTGAGCCCGAGCCGGAGCAGCGTGAGCAGCAGCAGCAGGCTCGGGAAGATGCTGAACTCGAGCGGGTCGCTCGAGGACAGGGTCACCAGCAGGACGACGATCGACACCGCGATGCTGAGCGCGAGCAGCGCGTCCAGCATGAAGGGCGGCAGCGGCACGATGAGGAGCGCCACCACCACCACCACGCCGATGCCGAGCCAGGTCTCGGCCGTGGGTGAGAGCAGCCGGGTCATCGCGGTGGGCCCGGCCTTGGCCGGCGCCCTGCCTTTCGCGACAGCGCCGCCGCTCGCGCCGCGGGCCGCGGCCGGACTCATGCCGCTCACCGGCGGGCTGGCGGCCGTCACGAGTCACTCCCGGCGCCCCGGCGCCCGCGCTGGCGGTAGACGAAGGCCAGGATTTCGGCCACGGCGGCATACAGCGCCGACGGGATCGGCTGGCCCACCGTCGCGGTGGCGAGCAGGGCCCGCGCCACCGGTCTGTTCTCCACCAGCGGCACGCCCGCGCGCGCGGCGATCAGCTTGATCCGCTCGGCCAGCTTCCGCTCACCCATCGCGACCACGATGGGGGCCAGGTGGGTCGACACGTCGTAGCGGAGCGCCACCGCCACGTGCGTCGGGTTGGTTACCACCACGTCCGCCGTGGGGACGGCCTGGAGCATCCGCTGGCGCGCCCGCGCCCGGGCGGTCGACTGGATCCGGCTCTTCACCAAGGGGTCGCCCTCGGTCTCGCGATGCTCGCGCACCACTTCATAGCGGGTCATGCGCAGGCTCTTCTCGGTACGGAAGACCTGCCAGCCGTAGTCGGCGGCGGCCAGGGCGAGGAACGCGAGCCCCACCGTGAACGAGAGCTTCATCGTGAGCTGGCGGAGCACCGTCACCAGATCAGGTATGCCCATGTCGCCCAGCGACACCAGCGTGGGCCAGGCGCCGCGCAGCACCATCCACGTCACCCCGCCCAGGATCACCACCTTGGCGGTGGCCTTGAGCAGGAGCACGAGGCCATCGACGCCGAGGATGCGCTTGAGTCCCTCGAGCGGGTTGATGTGCGAGAGTCTGGGCGTGACGGGATGGAGCGAGAACGTACCGCGCGCCTGGATGAGGTTCACCAGTCCCACCACGGCCACGACGCCCACGGCAAAGGGCAGGAGAGCCAGCAGCATCGCCTGCCCGGTGGCGCGGATGAGCCCGATGGCGCCTTCGGCCGACATCGGCGGGGCCGCCAGCGCCGCGGCCGACTCCCGCAGCAGCCGGATGCCGAGCCCGCCGAGGGCCGTGCCGCCGGCACCCGCCAGCAGCGCCGTGGCGGTCAGCACGACGGCGGCGGTGGAGAGGTCCTGGCTGCGGGCGACCTTGCCTTCCTCCCGCGCCTGCTCGAGCCGCCGCTGGGTCGGCTTCTCGGTGCGTTCCTGGGCGCTCTCGTGCTCGGCCATGGTCAGCGGGGGGCCGGCGCCGGCGCCGGCGCGGGCGTGAGGGCCTCGATGACCGAGGCCGTGAGCGACCCGAGCCGTCCGGTCCACTCGGCGGTCGCGTTACCGAGCACCGGAAGCGCGAGGCCCACCATGAGGAGACCCACGGCCACGGTCACCGGGAACGAGACCATCATCGTGTTGAGCTGGGGCACCGCGCGGTTGAGCAGCGCGAGGGCGATGTTCGTGAGGAAGAGGGCCGCGATCACCGGCGCACCCACCCGCGCTGCCGTGAGAAACACCCCGTTGCCCAGCGAGGCCGCGAGCGCGCCGCCGGAGGCGAAGTTGCCCAGCGTGCCTGGCGGAATCGCGACGAGACTGCCGGCCACGCCCTCGAGCAGCATCAGGTGGCCGCCGAGCGAGAGGTAGATCGTGAGGGCGAAGAGGCCCTGCACCTGACCCACCCCCTCGGTCTGGACCTCGATCATCGGGGCCAGCGCCTGGCCGAGGGAGAGGCCCATCTGCAGGGAGACGACTTCGCCGGCGAGGGCCACGCCCTGGAACAGCACGGCCGCGGTGAGGCCGATGGCGAGACCCACCAGCAGGTCCGACAGGATGACGAGCGGCACCAGCGCGGCCTCGTCCGGCAGGACGGCGCGGGGTGCGCCGGGCAGGAGCATGGCGGCGAGCAGCACGGCGATCGCCGCGCGCGTAGCGCGGGGCACCGCCGTCATCGACCAGATCGGCGCGATCAGCATCATGCCGACCAGGCGGGCCGAGACGCAGACGAACGTCGGCCAGGCCGCGGGGGAGAACAGGGGCCCGAGGATCGCGTCCATGTCAGCCGGTCAGGGTCGGGAGGCTGCGCAGCACCTCCACCAGGAACTCGAGGAGCTGGCGCAGCATCCAGGGCAGCGTGAGCAGGAGCACGATCCCGAGCGCGACCAGCTTCGGGATGAAGGTCAGCGTCTGCTCCTGGACCTGGGTGACCGCCTGCAGCAGGCTCACCAGCACCCCCACGACGAGTGCGGTGACCAGCAGCGGGCCCCCCACGAGGAGCGTGAGGAACATGGCCCGTCGGACCAGATCGACGGCGAGCGCGCCGGACATGCTACCGCCGGAAGCTCTGGACAAGGTTCTGCATCACGAGCGGCCACCCGTCGGCCAGGACGAACAACAGCAGCTTGAACGGCAGCGACACCATCACCGGCGGGAGCATGAACATGCCCATGCTCATCAGCACCGAAGCGACGATCAGGTCCACCACCACGAAGGGCAGGAAGATCACAAACCCCATCTGGAACGCGGTGCGCAACTCGCTCGTCATGAAGGCCGAGACGATCGTGGCCGTCGGCACCTCGTCCATCGATGCTGCGTCGCGCACACCGCTCATCTCGGTGAAGGTCGCTACGTCCTGCTCGCGGGTGTTGGCGAGCATGAACTCGCGGAACGGCACGACGGCGCGCTTGTACGCCTCGACCTGGCTGATCTCGCCCCGGAAATAGGGTTGCACGGCCACCCGGTTGGCCTCCTGGAGCACCGGGTTCATCACCACGCCGGTGAGGAGGACCGCGATCGCCACCAGCAACTGACCGGGCGGCGTGGCCTGGGTGCCCAGCGCCGAGCGGAGGAAGTGGAGGACGATGAGGATCCGGGTGAAGCTGGTCATCAGCAGGAACAGCGTGGGGAGCAGCGTGAGCACCCCCATCAGCACCACGATGCCCACTGCGCCGGAGAGCCGGAGCTGGTCCTCGCCCTCGCCGAGGCGGACATCCACCGTCGGCTTGGCGGGCGGCCGGACCGGAGCCACCACCGCGGGCGCAGCCGGCCGCTGGGCGCGGGCGGCGGGCGCCGGCACCGTGATCGGCGCGGACCGCCGGTTGCCGTCCTGCGGCTTGGCCTGGGCCATGGCGGGTGCGGCGGTGATGGCGAGCAGGAGCGCGAGGCCGAGCCCGCCGAGCACGCGGGTGAGCCACGGCGCGCCGACGGGACGCGCTTCGGCGGCGCTCGGGTGGCTGGGCCGGAGCGCCGTGGCGAGATCCTCCCCGGTGAGTTCGGCGAGATAGCGGGCCCCGGTGTCGCCCAGCGAGACCACCAGCACCCGCTGCCCGACCTGCAGCAACGCGATGCCCTGCCGCGGGCCGGTCGGGATCCGCTGGAGAACGGTCATCGGCAGCAGGCCGCGTGTCCCGCGGGTGCCCTGCAGGTGCTTGAGCAGGCGGAGCGCCAGCACCAGCAGGCCGATGGTGATCGCAAACGCCCCGAGGAGCCCGATCATGCCGGAGCCGGTCACTGCGTCGCGCCAGCGTCCGGTTCGGCCAGGATGCGGGTGATGCGGACACCGAAGTGCTCGCCCACCACTACCACCTCGCCCTCGGCGAGGCGCCGGTCGCTCACGTAGATGTCCACGGGCTCGCCGACGACGCGGGGCAACTGGATCACGGAGCCCGGCCCGAGCTCGAGGACGTCCTGCACTGTCATCGTGGTGCGGCCGAACTCGACCACCACGGGCAAGGAGATGTCCAGCAGACTTTCCAGCGTGGCGGACGCGCCCGTACGGGGCGCGGCAGGTGTGAGGTCGCCCAGGGCGGGCGGCACCGGAGCATCGGGATGGGTCACGGGGGATCCTCGGAGCGGTGCCCGCACCGGATCGGCCGGTTCAGCGGGCAGGACAGTGGTGATGCGAAGACCGATCTGGCGGCGGAGCTGGCCCAGGGTGCCCTGGAACCGGCGGCGCCCGTTGACGTACACGTCGAGCGGAGCATCCACCGGATGGTGCAGGCGGAGGATCTGACCCTGCTCCAGCCGGGCCACGGCACCGGCGGTCAGGCGGATCGCGGGAAGCCGCACCCGGACATCCATCGCCGCGTGGCGCAGCCTGGTCTCGAGCTGCTGGCGCAGCTCGTCGGACGCGTGCCCCGAGCGGCGGCCCAGCACCCGGCCGGCGGCGGACTTGTCCTGCAGGAAGGTCTCGAGCGCGAGCAGCGGGATGGCCGTCGTCATGATCCCGCTGAACCCGCCGGAGCGAACGTGGATGTTGGTGACGAGTACGCTGGCTTCCCGCGCGATCGGCTGCAGCATCTCGGGGGACGATTCGAACCCGGTCACCGCCGGCGCGATCGCGAGATGGTCCTGCCATGCCTCGCGGAGCAGACCGAGCATCCGCTCGACGATCTGCTGGACCACGGTGCGCTCCAGCAGGGTGAGCGGCCGGCGGATATCGCGCACTTCGCCGGGGCCGCCGAACAGCCGGTCCACGAGCTGATAGGCGAAGTCGGCGCTGAGGTCGATCACGCCGGCGCTCGCCGTCGCGTCATGCAGCTCGAAGGCGAAGCACGCGCACGGATTGCCCAGGGACAGAATGAACTCGGCGAACGTGGCCTGTTCCACGCTGGCGGCTTCCAGGTCGGTCGGGCCGCGGAGCCGCGACGAGAGGAACGCCTGACAGTTGAGCGCGAACCGCGAGTAGATCGCTTCGAGCGTCGCCCGGCGCTCACGGGAGATCCGCGGCGGGCGCAGGAAGTCGTACGCCTGTATCTCGGGTGTGCTGCCGAGCGACGCGAGCGGCGTCGATCCGCGCAGCAGCGAGTCGATCTCCTTCTGGGTCAGGGCGTCGGCCACGGGGCACCCTACTGGATGACGAACTGGGGGAGGTAGACGCGCACGTGATCCGGCCCGCCGGTGATCGGCGCCACCGCGTCCGCCAGTGCCTGCTTGAGGCTGTCCCGCGCCCCGGGCCGGGTCAGCATGTCGAGCGTCTGCTGCTCCAGCGTCGCGGTGACCAGGTCCCGCACCTGGACCTCGCGGGCGCGGAGGACCGGCTCGAGCTCGGGCGACACCTCGAAGGCCACTGACACCATCAGGAACCGCGTGCCGGCCGATCCCGCGGGGTTGACCACCATGTTGTCGAGCCGGAACACCCGAGCCTCGGCGCGGGCGGCCGCCGCGCCGGCCTTGGCGTGCGCCGCCTTGTCCGGGGCCGGGGCGAGCCGGGGCGCCACCACGAGGGCGCCGACGCCGCCTCCCAACGCCGCCGCGGCGATGATCACGACCGGGAGCAGCAGCTTGCTGCTACCGGACTTGGCCGGCTGGTCGGACGAGGAGGGGTCGGGTTGTGCCGCTGTGTCGCTTGCCATGGATGCCTTCCGTGTCGGACGCGGGGATCTGCCCTTCGCGTCCGCCCAAGGGCAACCGACGTACCAGCGCGGTGCGGGAGGGGACGGCCGGTGGCGTGTCCGCGTATCCCGCTGCGGACTAAGGAGTTAGCGCGATGCTGCCGCCTGATGCTGCACGCCCGCGGGCGCCGGGGCGCGCGCGGGCGTGAGCGAGAGGAAGCTTCTGCCGGGTGCCATGCGGCGAGGTTTGCCGAGCGCCGGCACCCGGCACGCGGTGCCGGCGTCGCAGCACCGGGATCTACCGCCGCATGTTCACCAGCTCGTTCAGCATCTCGTCCGAGGCCGTGATCACCCGGGCGTTGGCCTGGAACCCGCGCTGAGCGATGATCATGTTCGTGAACTCCTGCGAGAGGTCCACGTTGGAGTTCTCCAGCGCGCCGGGCGTGATGCTGGACCGGCTGCTCACTCCCGCAAAGCCGAGCACGGGCGTCCCGCTGTTGGCCGAGGTCTCGTACATGTTGTCGCCGGTGCGGAGCAGGCCCGACGGATTGGTGAACTGGGCCAGCGCGATCTGGGCGAGGGCGCGGCTCACGCCGTTGGTGAAGAAGCCGGTGATGACGCCACGCGTGTCGATGCTGATGTTCGTCAGGTCTCCAGCGGGGTAGCCGTCCTGCGTGTTTACGACGGCGTTGGACGGGTTCGAGAAACCGGCCAGGCCGTCGATCCCGTTGATGCTGCCGGGGTTGATCGAGACGTTGAAGGTCGCGCCGCCGCTCGTCACCTGAATGGCGTCGAGGCCCGGCGGCGGGCCGGCGGGCGTGAAGCTGGCCAGCGAGCCGTTGGCGCCGAAGGTCACGCTGCCGCTGCCGGAGATGGTGGCGACGCCGCTCGGGCTGCTCGCCGTCCAGTCCCACCCCGTGGCGGTCTTCGTGAAGTCGATCACCAGGTCGATGGGCGTGCCGGTCTGGTCGTAGATCGTGACGCCCATCGAGTGGGTATCGCCGGCGACGGCGCGGGCATCGAGGTTGCCCGTGAGGGAGATCTGCCTGGTCTGCTGCGCCGGCGCCTTGTCGCCGAGGCGGAGCTGCACGTCGGTGATGGTCGAGCTCGTGGAGAAGTTGCCGAAGGCATCGGCGTTGATCCCCTGCACCACGAACCCGTTGTTCGGGTTGATCAGCTTGCCGTTGGCGTCGAGCTGGAAGTTGCCGGCGCGGGTGTAGACCTGCCGCTGGCCGTTGCTCAGCACGAAGAACCCGTCGCCCTGGATCGCCACGTCGGTCGTCTGGCCGGTGGTCTCCAGGCTGCCCTGGGTGAAGAGCTGGTCGATACTGCCGATGTTCATGCCCGACCCGATCTGGATGGGGTTGATGCCGCCCAGGTTGCCGGGCGGCCGGGAGGCGCCCTGCAGCAACTGGGCGAACGCTTCCTTGAACACCACGCGGGACGCCTTGAACGCCACCGTGTTCACGTTGGCGATGTTGTTGCCGATCACGTCCATGCGCGTCTGCTGGTTCCGGAGACCCGAGACGCCGGCGAAGAGTGAGCGCATCATGGGGGTGTCATGCTCCTGTGACTGAGGATGAGGCAGTGCCGGTTCACTGGGATCCCGCCGGCACGGTCGCGGGACGGATATCGGTCAGCTTGTCCATCGGGATCGTGAGAGCGCCCACGCGCAGGAGGACCTTGCCGTCCTGCATGCGCACGCCGTCCACGATGCCGGTCACGTGCGTGGTGACGGGCACGGCCTTCCCGTCGGCACCGGTCACGGTCAGCTCATAGCTGTAGGTGCCGGCCGGCAGGTTGGCGGGCAACGTGAGCTGGTGGTCGCCGGCCGTGAGCCGGCCGACCGGCAGCGTGGAGACCACGCGTCCGCTGGTGTCCTTGATCGTGAGCGTGCCGGTGCCGCCCGGCGCACCCACTGTGACCGGCACGGGGGGCGCGCCCTGCGCGCCCACCACCACCTGGTTGCCCAGGCCCACGACCTGCTTGCCGATGAGGGCGGCGGCCAGACCCGCCTGGCTTATCGCCTGCGCGGCGTCGAACGCCGCCTGCTGCGCCGCCATCGCCTTGTTGAGCTGGGTGAGCTGCTCCACGGAGCTGAACTGGGCGAGCTGGGTGGCGAGCGCGTCGGGCTTCATCGGACTCAGCGGGTCCTGGTTCGTCAGCTGGGCCGTGAGCAGCTTGAGGAACTCGTCCTTGCCGAGCTCCTTGCGCGTGGTCGGCTGGGGCGTGCTGCGCACGCCGCCGACCGGGACGGTCTCGATCATGGATGCCTGCCTTTCTGGCGTTCGCGCGACTGGCGCCGTGCTGCCTCGCGCTCCTCGGCGGTGTGCCCGCCTGGGGCGGAATCGTCGCGGCGGGGCTCGCCCCCGCGATGGTCGGGCGGCGCCGCGCTCGCATCTGCCCGGGCCATCGGCGCGTCGGGCGCGCCGGCCGTCACGACGCGGCGGTCCATGCGATCGGCGGCTCGCGGCGCGGCAATGGTCACCTGGGCGTCGGTAAAGCCGTGTTCGCCCAGCGAGCGGTGGAGGTCGGTGAGTGCGGCTTCCATCCGCTGGGCGGTGGCCGCGTCGTCGGTGACGATCGTCGCGCGCACCGCCTGACCGTGCACGAGGAGCCGCACCTGGCCCTCGCCCCGTTCGTCCGCAAACGGGATCGTCACGCGGCTGGGTCCCGGCGCGGGCGCCGCTGGCGGATCCGCCGCTCGGGAGACCTCGGTGGGGCCGGCCTGCCCGGTGGCGGCTTCGCCGCTGCCCCGCGGTCCGCCGCCGGCCGCCTGCAAGGCCGAGGCAAGGGACGAGGACGCGGCATCGCCGCTCGCTTCGGGCCGCGGCTCGATCTCGGGCGCAGAGCGCGCCGCGGCGCGGATCGCCTCGCGCAGCACCCACTCC
>JBMOPM010000219.1:36143-37694 GCA_049323575.1 Gemmatimonadota bacterium
CGCATCGGGCGGGAGGCGCACCGGGGCGGTGGCCCGCGCCGTGGTGGCCGCATCGACGGCAGGCAGCGCGGCATTTGCGGGGGCGTCGGTCATGGCTGGCTGACCCTCCAACGGCGTCCGCGCCAGGGCTTCGGCCACCACGCCCAGCGCCGCGCCTTCCACCCTCGCCCCGGTCGGCGGCGCACCTGGCCTGGACTGGGCCGCGGGCGCATCCGGCTCGAGCGCGCGGCGGAGCACCACCGGCGGGATCGACCCGTGGAAGGGACGCCCCGGGATCTGGTCGAACGGCGACGGCGGCAGCGCACCATCGGGAAGCGCACTTGCTGACGTGCCACCCTCGGACGGATCGAGCGTGAGCCGGAGACCGAGCGTGATCCCCGGACCGGCTCCGGCCATCCGACCGTCGAGGCGGGTGTCCCCGTCGGGCTCTGGCTCGGGCTCTGCGCCGGTCGCTTCGGCGCCCTCGACGATGACGGCGCGGCGCGAGAACGGGAGGATGACCGGCGCCGCGGCCAGAGCGGCGTGCGCCGACCCGGGCATCGCTCCATCGGCCGCGGGCTCACCTTCTCCCTCGCGCACCACACCCGCCTGATCCGCGGCGGGCAGGCGTGACCCGATGGGAATGACCGTGACCTCGCCCCTCGGCGCGGGACGTGGGGACGAGCGAATCGCGGCGCCCGCATCGGACGGTGCACGCTCGGCGGCATCGTCTGTCGGTGGAGCGGTGGATGCGCCCGATGCCGCTGCTCGGCCGGACCCCGCGTTCCCGGCCGGCAGCTGGAGCCCTGCGCTCGGAGCCGGCGGTGCCGGTGGCGGTGTGGTCTGCGCCAGCGCCAGTGCCAGCGCGAGTTCGAAGCTCGCGCCCTCCGCCGGTCCGCTCTCCGTCTTCGCTCCGCCCTCTGTGCCGGCCGGCGTCGCTCCCGGCTCGGGCGCGATCGGCAAGCCCGGACCGATCGTCGTCACGGTGCTGTCCTGACACCGCTGTCTGGCCGTGCGGCCAGGAGGCGGCGACTCATTGCTGCCGCGCGCTCCGATGGCAGGGCGGCAAGCAGCGTGGCGGCGGGCCGCGGGCCCAGACTCTCGAGGATGCCGGCCACCTCGTCGTCCGAGAGGTGCGACAGGATCCTGGCTGCCTCCGCCGGCTTGAGATTCACCAGGATTTGCGACAGCACGCGGAAGCGCGGCTGGCCGGGGCGGGGCGCGGCGGCAACCGGCGGCTGAGCCACGGCCGGCTTCGCGGGGACCGTCGGGCGCGGCTTGACGGACGTGCGAGTGCTTGTGTCCCGTGCGACGCCCGCGGTCGAGTCCTGCGGCTGCACGGCTTCTTCCCGGGCCGAATCCGCGACGGCCGTCACGCGGGCGGCCGAATCGGGCGCCGCGCGATGGCTCTGCTTGACGGCGATCGCGGTCGCGCCGCCGAGACCTGCGGCGAACGCCACGGTACCGACGATCATGAGCCGCATCAGGCGCTTCCTCCTCGTGCGCGTCGCTGCGCGATCTCGTCGGCTGACTTCTGCTCCTCGCGAGCCGCCTCCTGCTGCCATTGAGCAA
>JBMOPM010000220.1:0-2999 GCA_049323575.1 Gemmatimonadota bacterium
TGGCCACGGGCCTGCCCAACGCGTAGGCCAGGCGCACGCCCACCTGGTAGTCCCCGGTGTCGGCCGCGTCCGTGCCCACCAGCACCAGGTCGTAGGTCGTGCCCTGCGCCTGGTGCGCGTGGACCAGGGCGGCGATCGCGGCCGCCACGTCCCGTGGGCCGTACCGGTCCGCCTCACCCTCCAGCAGCACGCCGCGTGCGCAGCCGACGGCGATCGCATCGCGCACGTGTTGCACCGCCTCGGGCGGGCCGAGGGTCAGTACCGTCGCCTCCCCGCCGGTGGCCGCCGCGATCCGCACCGCCAGCTCGACCGCGCACTCCTCGTGGGGGCTGATCGTGTATCCGACGTGCCGAGCGTCGATGGACTGGCCGTCGGCGGACAGCAGGATCCGCTCAGAGGAGTCGGGCGCCCGTTTGACGCACACCAGCACGTTAGCCATCGCTCACCTCCGGATCCGCTCGTTGGCGGGGTCGAACAGTGGCGTCGCGTCCGCGGCCGCGACGGTCACCGGGTAGCGCTCTGCCAGGTACTCGACGGCGAGCTCGGCGCCGATCACAGCCTGACTCGGCGGCAGGTAGCTCATCAGCACGTGCTTGCCGAGTGAGGGCGCCGACCCGGCCGTGGTCACGTAGCTACGGCGGCCGTGTCCGTCCACGAGAGGCTCGCCGTCGCGCGTGAGCACCGGTTCGCCCCCCAGCATGTACCGCAGGGTCCCGTCGGCCGACGTGTGGTCATCGACGGTCAGCGAGCACAGCACCGCCGCCGGTTCGGACCCGCGCTGCTTCAGGTACGCCTCTCGCCCGATGAAGTCGGCGTCCTTGACCTTGGGTCGGGACATGCCGGCCTCGACCAGGGTGCGCTCGGTGTCCAGCTCGGCCCCGTGGGCGCGGTAGCTCTTCTCGATCCGTCCGGTGGTGCCGTAGACGCCGATGCCTATCGGCACCAGCCCCTGTGGCCGGCCCGCATCCCACAGTAGGTTCCACAGCCGGGCGCCCTGCTCCATCGGTGCATACAGCTCCCAACCTAGCTCACCGACGTAGGAGATGCGCGAGGCAAGCACGGTCAGCGGACCGACGTCGACGGCGCGGCAGGTGGCGAACCGGAAGCCGTGGTGGCTGACGTCGGACTCGGTCAGCGACCCGAGGATGTCACGGGCTCGTGGGCCCCACAGCCCGACGGTGGTGTAGGCGGAGGTCTGGTCGACGACCTGAACCGTGCCATTGCCCGGCAGATGGTCGGCGAACCACTTCCGGTCGACGTTGCCGGTGGCCCCGCCAGTGACGACGCGGTACCGATCCTCGGCCAGGCGCTGGATGGTCAGGTCTGCGCGGATGCCCCCGCGGTCGTCCAGCACCGGCGTGTAGATCACGTTTCCCGGCGCCACGTCCGCCTCGGCGACGACGAGGCGCTGCACGGCCTCCGCGGCACCCGGTCCGAGGACGTCGAAGATCGCGAAGGCGGACAGGTCGCAGATCCCGGCGCGCTCCCGCATCGCCAGATGCTCGGCGTTGATGATCGGGGACCACCAGCGAGCGTCCCACTCGGCTCCGCGCGGCATCACCGCCGCGCCGTAGTCGCCGAGCAGCCCCGCGTTGGACTCGTACCAGAAGGGGCGCTCCCAACCCGCCGTCTCGAAGAACACCGCGCCCAGCTCGCGCTCGCGGGCATGCATCGGCGACAGCCGCACCTCGCGGTTGCTCGCCCACTGCTCAGCCGGATGGACGATGCCGTAGGTCTTGTTGAACGCCTCGCTGGTGCGGGCCCTCACGTGAGCCTTGGTGCGCTGATGCGGGTAGAAGCGCGCGACGTCCGACTGGTGGGCGTCGTACTCCGGGTTGCCGTCGGTCATCCACTCGGCGAGCAGCCGCCCCACCCCGGGCCCCTCCTTGATCCACACCGCGGCGGCCGACCACAGACCCTTGACCTCGGCGGTCTCACCCAAGATGGGGTAGCCATCCGGCGTCAGCGACAACAAGCCGTTGATCGCATAGCGGATCTCCACCCGGGGGTCGCCGAGCACCTCGGGCATCAGCTCGAGCGCCTGCTCCAGCTGCAGGTCGAAGTCCTCGGCAGTGAACGGCAGCTCCGTCGGCGACAGCTTGGCCTGCTCGATGGACGGAATCTGCTCCGCGTCGTACAGGATCGGGCGGTGTGCATACGAGCCGACCTCCAGGTCACCGCCGTGCTGCCGCTCGTAGCAGAACGTGTCCATGTCCCGGATGATCGGAAACGAGATCTCGCCCACCGTGTCCGCGAACTGCGGCACCGGCCCCACGCTGATCATCTGGTGTACCGCCGGCGTGAGCGGGATGGACGCCCCCGCCATCCGCGCCAGCTTCGGGCTCCACACGCCGCAGGCGATCACGACGGTCTCCGCCTCGATCACCCCGCCGCTGGTTCGAACGGCGCGGATCCGTCCCGCGGCGACATCCAGGCCCGTGACCTCGACCGAAGACACCACCTGCAAGGCGCCGGACTCCTGGGCGCGCTCGCGCATGATCGTGCCCGCCCGCAACGAGTCGACGACGCCGACCGAAGGCGTCCAGAAGCCGCCACGGATGACCGAGGGATCCAGGTAGGGGACCCGCTCGGTCACCTGGGCCGCAGACACCAGGTCGGCGTCGATCCCCCACGCCTTGGCCGACGCCACCCGCCGGCGCAGCTCCTGCATCCGCTCCTCGGTGCGCGCCACCTCGAACCCGCCGGACTCGACGAAGACGCCCAGCTCCCGGTACTGGCGCATGCTGTCAGCGGTCAGGTCGGTCATCTCCCGTGAGTGGTCCACGGGGAAGATGAAGTTCGACGCGTGACCGGTCGAGCCTCCCGGGTTGGGCAACGGCCCCTTGTCGAGCTGCACGATGTCGCGCCAGCCCAACCGGGCCAGGTGGTACCCCACACTGTTGCCGACGATTCCGGCCCCGATCACTACCACCCGCGCGCTACCGGGCACTGTGCTCATCACGCCGCCTCTCGCACGGGGCTCAAGGGAACCTATGGTG
>JBMOPM010000221.1:0-37326 GCA_049323575.1 Gemmatimonadota bacterium
GGTCACCGTCGAGCAGGAGCGCACCGTGCTGGAGCAGGGCGCCGCGTTCTCTGAGCTGCGCGCTGCCCAGCACCTTCTTCCCGCCGATCAGCAGCTCGCCGCCCATGGGCGCCGCGAAGCAGGCACCGGCGTCGGGGCGCGCGGCGGGACGGCGCGGTGCGGGTGTGGCCGTGAGCCCGAGGGTGCGGAGCGCGTCGGCGAAGATCGCGTGGATCATCGCCACGGTGTCGGCGATGCTGCCGAGGCCCGCCGCCGGCATCGCGATCGCATAGGTCAGCTCATGCTCGTGCCACACCGCCCGCCCGCCCGTGGGTCGCCGCACCACGTCGATGCCGAGGGCCGCGATCCGCGCCGGGGCATAGCGGCGTGCCGGCTCGTTGCGCCCCAGCGAGAGACAGGGCGGGTTCCAACGATAGAGCCTGAGGACGGTCACGCCCCGCCCGGCCGCGAGGTCGAGCAGGGCGTGATCGAGCGCCATGTTGCGCGCTCCCGAGGCGGGCGGGGAAATCAGCAGCGACCAGGGGTGGTCAGCCGCCATAGTCCTCCACCGGCGGGCAGGTGCAGACCAGGTGGCGGTCGCCGTAGGCCCCGTCCACCCGCGCCACGAACGGCCACACCTTGTGCTCCCGCGTCGCGGGGGCGGGGTAGCCCGCCCGCTCGCGCGAGTAGGGGTACTTCCACTGGTCGCCGATGAGCCGGTGCAGGGGATGCGGCGCGTTGGTGAGCAGGTTGTTCCCCCGCTCGGCCCGGCCCTCTTCCACCTCGCGGATCTCCTCGCGGATGGCGATGAGCGCGTCGCAGAAGCGGTCCAGCTCCTCCTTCGATTCGCTCTCCGTGGGCTCGATCATCAGCGTCCCGGGCACCGGGAACGAGACCGTCGGCGGGTGGAACCCGTAGTCGATGAGCCGCTTGGCGATGTCCTCCACGTCGATGCCGGCCGACTGCTTGAAGGGCCGCACATCGATGATGCACTCGTGCGCAACGAGCCCGTTCGGGCCGGTATAGAGCACGTTGTAATAGGGGCGCAGCCGCCGGGCGATGTAGTTGGCGTTGAGAATCGCGATCCTGGTCGCGTGCACCACGCCCTCGCGGCCCAGCAGCGCCAGGTAAGCCCACGAGATGGGCAGGATCGAGGCGCTGCCCCACGGGGCCGCGGCGATGGTGCCGCAGGACCGGCGATGGCTCGGCAGGAACGGGTGATCGGGGAGGAACTCCACGAGGTGCTCGGCCACGCCGATCGGCCCCATGCCCGGGCCGCCGCCGCCGTGCGGGATGGCGAACGTCTTGTGCAGGTTGAGGTGGCACACGTCCGCGCCGATGTCCGCGGGACGGGTGAGGCCCACCTGCGCATTCATGTTGGCGCCGTCCATGTACACCTGGCCGCCGTGCTCGTGCACGATCGCGCAGATCTCACGGATGCCGGCCTCGAACACGCCGTGCGTGGACGGGTAGGTCACCATCAGCGCCGCCAGCGTGTCCCGGTGCTGCGCCGCCTTCTGCCGCAGGTCCTCGATGTCGATGTTGCCCTCCGGGTCCGTTCTGACCGGCACCACCGTCATGCCCGCCATCACCGCGCTGGCCGGGTTGGTCCCGTGCGCCGACATCGGGATCAGGCAGGTCGTGCGGTGATGGTCGCCCCGGGCGCGGTGATAGGCGCGGATCACCATCAGGCCGGCGAATTCTCCCTGGGAGCCCGCGTTGGGCTGCAGCGAGATGGCCGCGAACCCGGTGATCTCGCAGAGCCAGGCTTCGAGCTGCTGGAAGAGGAGCTGATAGCCCTGGGTCTGGTAGAGCGGCGCGAACGGGTGCAGCCGGCTGAACTCGCGCCAGCTCACCGGCATCATCTCGGTGGTGGCGTTGAGCTTCATGGTGCACGAGCCCAGCGGGATCATCGCCGACGTGAGCGAGAGATCGCGGCCCTCGAGCTTGCGGATGTAGCGCAGCATCTCGGTCTCCGAGCGGTAGCGGCGGAAGACCGGATGCGTGAGGTAGGGCGACGTCCGCTGCAGCGCCGGAGGAAACGCCGGGTCGGGGTGCGAGCCGATGTCGTCCAGCATGAAGGGCAGCGCTTCGTTCAGCGAGAAGATCGCGATGACGTCGGCGAGGTCGCCGAGGGTCACGGTCTCGTCGAACGCGACGCAGATGCGGTCGGGCGGCAGCGGCCTGAGGTTGATGCGGCGGTGGCGGGCGGCATCCAGGAGCCGCTGGAGGTCGGCCCGCTCCACCTCGACGCATACCGTGTCGAAGAAGACGTCGTGGACCACCTTGTATCGCAGCCGCCGCAGCGCGGTGGCCAGCAGTTGCGCGCGCTGGTGCACCCGCTCGGCGATCTGGCGGAGTCCCTCGGGTCCGCGGTAGACGGCGTAGAAGCCCGCCATCACTGCGAGGAGCACCTGGGCCGTGCAGATGTTGCTGGTGGCCTTCTCGCGGCGGATGTGCTGCTCGCGGGTCTGGAGCGCCATGCGGAGCGCCGGCCGGCCATCGGCGTCACGCGAGACCCCGATGATGCGGCCGGGGATGTGCCGCTTGAGCGCCTCCGTCGTGGCGAAGAACGCGGCGTGCGGCCCCCCGTAGCCCATCGGCACGCCGAAGCGCTGGCTGTTGCCCACGGCGATGTCCGCGCCCCATTCACCGGGCGGCGTGAGCAGCGTGAGCGCCAGGAGGTCGGTGGCCGCAGTCACCAGCGCGCCGGCCGCATGGGCCCGCTCCACGACGGGGCGGAAGTCGCGCACCGCGCCGTCGGTGGCGGGATACTGCAGCAGGCAGCCGATCACGTGCGGCGTGAACTCGAACGCATCCGGGTCGGCCACGATGATCCGCACGCCCCGCGCGTCGGCGCGGGTTGTCACCACGGCGATGGTCTGCGGGTGGCAGTTGGCATCGACGAGGTAGGCGGGATTGGCGCGGGGCGTCGCCACCGCCAGCGTGACGCCCATCGCCTCGGCCGCCGCGGTGGCCTCGTCCAGCAAAGACGCGTTGGCGATCGGGAGCGCCGTGAGGTCGCTCACCATGGTCTGGAAGTTGAGCAGCGCCTCCAGCCGGCCCTGCGCGATCTCCGGCTGATAGGGCGTGTACGCCGTGTACCAGCCCGGGTTCTCCAGCACGTTCCGCTGGATCACCTGCGGCGTGAACGTGCCGTGGTAGCCCATGCCGATGTAGGACCGGAACACCTGGTTCTGGGCGCCCATGCCGCGCAGCGCCTGCAACACCTCGCGTTCGCTGCGGCCGGGCGGCAGGGCCAGCGGGCGGCGGAGGCGGATCGGCTCGGGGACGACCGCATCGATGAAGTCGTCCAGCGTGGCATAGCCCAGCAGCTCGAGCATGCGGGCAACGTCCTCCGGCCGCGGGCCGACGTGCCGCGCGACGAAGGACGGGAGTGGCGCAGTGCGATCGTCGGGCCCGGCGACGGGAGGGTCGAGGAGCGAGGTCATGGACGGCGGAACTCCGTTGAAGACACAACAACGCCCCGACGCACAGCCGCCGGGGCGCTCACACGATGGCGCAAGATCACAGCCACGAACCTACTCGCCGACATGGCGGCGGTACGCACTCGCATCGAGGAGGCTTGTGAGCTCGCCGGGATCCGCCAGCTTCACGCGGATGAGCCAGCCGTCGCCGTAGGGGTCGCGGTTGACCGCGCCGGGGTCGCTGTCCAGCGCCGGGTTGACCTCCACCACCTCGCCGCTCACCGGCATGTACAGCTCGGAGACCGCCTTCACCGCCTCGACGGTGCCGAAGACGTCCTTCTGCTTGAACGCGGTTCCGGGCTTGGGCAGGCTCAGGAAGACGATGTCGCCGAGCTCGCCCTGGGCATAATCGGTGATGCCGACGGTCACGACGGACGGGTCGGCGCCGGGCTGGACATACTCGTGATCGGGGCTGTAGCGAAGCGACTCAGGAATGCTCGACACGCGCGGTCCTCGGTGCAGGTGGACGGGGAGTGTAGGGGCGCGCCTGCCGGGGGTCAAGCAGTCGGCGCGGCGGCCGGCAGCAGTGTCACCCGCGGCGGGGCGCCGGGGGTCGATTCGTCGCGGAACCGTTCCGTACCGTCCTGGTCCTCGAGCCGCGGGCCGCCAGGGTACTCGGCCAGCATGCGTGCCTTGGCGTCGAGCCAGGGACGAACGTCCATGGTGACGGTGGCGAGGCGCCGCCGCTCGGGGCGGAGCAGCACGGTCGGCCCGCGGGGCGGGAGGATGTCCGGCCATCCGAACGGCGCGGCGCCGATCACGGCCGCGGGGGCGAGGCGCTGGATTGCGGCCTCGGCGCGGTCGAGGCCGCCGGACTCGATCAGTTCGGCGCCCAGGCGCTCCGCGGCGGTGACCAGCCGCTCATGCTCGGCGTCGTCCCGCGTGTCGTCCACCCCGATGACGTACGTCGCCACGCCGCTCTCCGCCACCCGGAGCAGCGTGCCGGCGCACGAGGCGGCCCAGCGGCGCCCTGGGGCCACCACCGCCACCAGGCGATCGAGCCCGGGATCACGCGCCTGCTCTGCCGCCCGGCGCCGGAGTACCGACCAGACCTCGGCCGCGCGTTCGCGCAGCTGCTCCAGGGTGCCGGCATTGTCGATGACGAAGTGGGACGAGGCGCGTTTGCCGGCCGAGGGGAGCTGCAAGGCGATCATGCGATCGGCCTCCAGCTCGGAGAGTCCGCGCCGGGTCACGAGGCGCGAGCGGCGGACGCTTTCCGGCGCGTCCACCAGCACGATGACGTCATAGGACTCGGGGTCGCCGGCCTCGAAGAGGAGCGGGATGTCGTTGACGACGATGAGATCGCCGCGCCGGCGGGCCGCCGCGAGCAGCGCGTCGCGCTCGTGGCGCACCGCCGGGTGGACGATCGCGTTCAGCGCCGCCAGCGCCGCCTCGTCGCCCATTACCTTGCCGCGCAGAGCCGCGCGGTCGAGCTCGCCGCCGGGGAGGATCACGTCGCGGCCGAAGCGGAACGCGATGGCGGACAGCACATCGGACCCGGGCCGCTGGGCCTCGCGGGCCAGCTGGTCGGCGTCGATCACCGTGGCGCCCCACTCGCCGAACCAGCGGACGACGGTGCTCTTGCCAGCCGCGATGTTGCCGGTGAGGGCGATGTTCAGCATGGTCGCCAGTCGCTGGTCGCTGGCCGCGGCCTCGTGCCCGGGCGGGCCGCGGCGCGCCGGGCCTCCCGCTGTGCTCGAGGTGGCGCGGCCGGCGGACAGGACCGCCGCGCGATCACGCGCGCCCGGTCAGCAGCAGGTCGGCCTGGTCTTCATCGATCCGCGGCACCTGATGGCAGCGGCGGCAGCGCGCCTCGTAGCTCTCGCTGCCACCCACCATGATCGTCGGGGAGTCGTAGCGCGCGGGCCGGCCGTCGACCAGCCGCTGATTGCGGTGGGCCGGCTCGCCGCAGACGACGCAGATCGCCGAGAGCTTGTCGACCTCCTCGGCGATGGCCATGAGGTGCGCCATCGGCCCGAACGGCTCGCCCCGGAAATCCGTATCGGTGCCCGCGAGGATGACACGCACGCCGCGGTCGGCCAGCGTCGTGGCGACGTCCACGATGCCGGGGTCGAGGAACTGCGCCTCGTCCACCGCCACCGTGTCGGTGGTGGGCCGGATCTGGCGGAAGATTTCCGCCGACGTATCGACCGGCACGGCTTCGATCGCCGTGCCGTTGTGGCTCGAGACGTGGTACAGGCCGGCGTAGCGTGCGTCGAGGTGCGACTTGAAGACCTGCACCTGGCGCCGCGCGATCACGGCGCGGCGCACGCGCCGGATGAGCTCCTCGCTCTTGCCGCTGAACATGACGCCGGCGATGACCTCGATGCGTCCGCGGCTCGCGGCATGGGACATCAGGGGATGACTCCGGTGTTGGGCGGGTCGGTGAGGTTAGCCCGTCGGCTCGACCCGGTCAAGCAGTCCGGGGACGCATCGCCCGGAAACCCACGGATCTTGCGGTTTTCCCGGGCCGCCCCCCATATTCTGCCCGCGTTGTCTGCCGGGCCGTGCACGAAGGCCCGCGCGCCTTCCTCATCAACCACCGCAAGGAGCCCGACGTGAACAAGCAGGAACTCGTGGAGGCCGTGGCGAAGAAGCTCGATACCTCCAAAGCGCAGGCCGGCGAGATCGTCGATCTCTTCTTCTCGACCAGTGGCATCATCGCCAGCGAGCTCAAGAAGGGCGGCAAGGTGCAGCTGACCGGCTTCGGGAACTTCGAGACTCGCAAGCGGGCCGCCCGGCAGGGCCGTAATCCCCGCACCGGCAAGACGATCAACATCAAGGCCTCGACTGTCCCCGCCTTCCGCGCCGGCAAGGGCCTCAAGGACCTCGTCAACAAGGGCAAGAAGTAAGGCATTCCAGGCCGGGCGGCTCGTCCACTGCACGGGCTCCGCATGAAAAGGCAACGGGCCACCCCGCTGGGTGGCCCGTCGGCGTTTCGAAAGGTGCCAGGGAGCCCGGGTGCTACCGCGTGGGTCCGTGCCCCAGCGACGGTCCACGGGCCGCCTTGCCCGGCCTCCCGCCTTCCCGTCGCTCCGTCCAGCCACTGTCACGATCCAGCCGCGCACTGATCCGCTTCCGCCGGATGGTGAGCCCCGACATCTGGCTCGCGATGCGCTCGGCGTCGGCCGCGGGGAGTTCCACCAGCGAGAAGCCGTCACGCAGTTCGATCCGGCCGATGGCGTCCTTGGGCACGCGGAGGTCCTTGGTCAGCGCCGCGACGAAGTCCGCCGGGGTGGCCCCATCACGCCGGCCGAGGTCCACCCACACCTTCGCCGTCGGCCCGCCTGCGGCGGCTGCCGTCTCGGCCTCGACCTCGATGCGGGCCGCCCGCGGCCTCGCCGTGGTACCGGCCGACCACAGCTCGTAGAGGGCCGCGGCCACCAGCGCCGCGTCGTAACGCTCGAACAGCGGGGCCAGAGCCAGCAAACCGCGCTCCGGCACCCCGGCCGCGAGGACACGCGCGACGTCACCGCGGCGCCGGGCCAGCGCCGCGCCCAGTTCGTCGGCCGCGCCGGGGAGTTGCACCGGTCGCTGGGCCGAGGTGATCCGCGCCACGTACGCCGCGCCGAGCGGCGGCACCAGCAGCACCACCTCGCGGCCCGCGCGGGTGAGGGCGCGCAGTTGATCGAGCGTGGGCAGATCGAACGCGATCGCGACGTCGGCGACGCCGTCGTCGGGGAGGCTGGACGTGATGACGAGGGAGGTGTCGACGCCGGGGAGGGCCGCCGTGGCGGCACGGATGCCGGCCTGAGTAGCGGCCCAGACGATGGCCGAGGCCGGGTCCAGGACCTCGATCAGCCCGCGCAGCGCCGCGCCCCGCTCGGCCCAGCTCGCCGAGACGGTGCGGACGGGGCCGACCGGGCTCGCGGGCGGCGCGTCCGGCACCGGACCACCGACGGTGAGGGCCTTCCTGGCGTAGCGTTCAACGAGGTCGGCGATGCGGGCGGGATCCGACGTGTAGACCACGCGCTGTCCATCCTTGGGGAAGTCGGTCATCAGCGCGGTGAGGGCCTCGTCGCCGCCGAAGAGTTCGGGCCAGCCGAGTACCACCGCGCGCAGCTCCTCCACCTTGAGCGCCGCGCGCTCGTGCAACGCCAGCGCCGCGTCCGGGGTGGTCATGAGCACGTCGAGCGCGCGCTCGCGCAGCCGGCGCACCGCCCGGGCGAGCGACTCGCCCGCGGCCACGCGGAGTCCCGCGGCCACTGCGAACGGCTGGAGCGCCGCGGCCCATTCAGCCACGCTGCCGGCGGGGCAGAGCACCAGCGCCGGGCCGGCACCCGCCAGCCGGCTCGCCAGGCCGGCCAGACCGGGCTCGGCATGCACGGCGGCGGGCGGGATGACCGCCACCACGTTGTGGCCGCGCGCGCTGACCGGCACGACCTCGCGCACGGCCGGATCGGCCGCGCTCCACCCTGACGACGACAGCGCGCCGGCCACCGCCGGCGTCACCTGCAGATCCCCGAACTCCGACACCAGACACCTCGCTTGTCAAAGACCCGGCACGGCGAAGGGGTCGCTACGTGACCGCCACCGATTCGCCGCGAGGAGGCCAAGCTAACGTGATGCGCCGGGCGCGCCAAGCACCCGCCCCGGCGCCGTTGACATCGCTCGACCGGGGGCGAACCTTTCCGCGTTGTTCTCCGTCGTCAGCACACACCCTCTTCATCGGTCCGGATCGACGCCATGCCCGAGTTGCTGTCACCCAACCTCATGCATCTCAAGGCTTCCGAGACAGTCGCGATCAGCAACGAGGCCCGGCGCCGCAAGGCCGCGGGCGAGGACGTGCTGGACCTGGGGGTGGGCGAGCCGGACTTCGACACGCCGGGCCCCGTGGCCGAGGCGGGCATCGACGCGATCCGGCGCGGCATGACCCGCTATCCGCCGAATGCCGGCCTCGCCGAGCTGCGCGCCGCGATCGCGGCCAACCTGTCCCGGCTCTCGGGCGGCCGGCCCGTGAACCCGGACGACATCGTCGTGAGCTCGGGCTCGAAGCAGTCGCTGTTCAACGCCTGCTTCTCGCTCTTCGGGCCGAAGGACAAGGTGCTGATCCCTGGTCCCGCCTGGGTGTCATACCCCCAGATCGTCCATCTGAGCCGCGCAGAACCGGTCATCGTGCCCGGCGACATCGAGTGGGGCCTCAAGGTGAGCGTGGCCGACCTCGAGCGCCACACCGACAAGCTGGTCCGCGGCCTCATCCTGTGCTCACCCTGCAACCCGACCGGATCGGTGTACACGCTCGGGGAGCTCAAGGCGATCGCGGAGTGGGCGCGCAAGCACGAGATCTGGATCATCAGCGACGAGATCTATCGCCGGATCGACTACGGATCGGGGCTCGCGCCCTCGCTGCTGGACCTGCCCGACGAGTATCTGGAGCGGGCCGTCGTGATCTACGGTGCGAGCAAGGCCTACGCGATGACCGGCTGGCGCATCGGCGCGGCGCTCGCGCCGCCGCGGCTGGCCCGGGCCATGGCGGCGCTCCAGTCCCACACCACCACCGGCGCCAACCACCCCGCGCAGTGGGCGGCAGTCACCGCCTTCTCCGACGAGAAGGTGGAGCAGACGGTGCTGAAGATGACGGCGGCCTTCCGCCGCCGCCGCGACTACCTGGTGGAGCGCTTCCGCAGAGAGGCGCCCGGGATCGAGTTCGTCGAGCCGCTCGGCGCGTTCTACTTCTTCTTCCGGATCGACGGCATCGCGCCCGCCAACCCGGTCTCGAGTTCGGCGTTCTGCGAGCAGTTGATGCAGCAGGAAGGCGTGGCCCTCGTCCCCGGCGCGGCCTTCGGCGATGATCGCTGGGTGCGCCTGAGCTACGCGGTGTCCGACCGCGAGCTCGAGCAGGCCGTGGATCGCGTCATCCGGTTCATCCACAAACTCGCCGCGGCGCGCGCGGCATAGCTCCGGGAGCGACGTGGGAATCGAGGCGCGGCCGGAGCCGCTGGAAGGCAAGCTGCCCGGCATCAGTTGGCGCTGGGATCCCGAGACCGACATTCTCTCGGGCGGCTTCCGGGTGCGGCGTGCGGGCGGCGGGCTCACCGGCACCGTGGAGCTGGCCGATCCGCTCGGCGCGATCGTCGTGCTCGACGTGTCCGGCGGCGTCATCTGCGGGCTGGACGTCGTCGTGTGGCCGGAGGTGGAGACCGATCGTACCCTTGCCGCGCCGGCCGGTTACATCGATGGCCGCGTGGTGCTGCACACCCGGCCTGCCGGCGAGGGCGTCACCTCGCTCGAGGTCGATGCCGACCTGCGCATCGCGGCCAACCCCGCCGAGAGCGTGTTCCATCTCACCGTCGGCGAACCGCGGCACGCGAGCGTGGTGCGCGCGGCGGACCACTTCTTCATCGAAATCGACGCGCAGCACCGCCTGGCGGGCTTCTGGCTCACCGGCGTCCCGCCGTTCATCGACGACGCCGAGTGACGGCTCCGGCGGTGCCTGCGGCCTCGTCTCTCGTGAACCTCCAGCGCGTCCGCCGCACCCTCGAGCAGCGCGGACTCACACCGGCGCACTGGGCGCCCGAGCCCACCCGCGCCCGTCCCGAGGAGCCCGAGATCAGACCGGCGCGGCTGGTGGAGGGCGACACGCTGCGCGCCATCCCCGTGGGGCCGGCGACCGTCTGCCCCCACGTGGTGGCCTTTCTCGACGGCACCCAGCGGTTCGAGCTGGTGGGGTATGCCGGGACCGTGCCGCTGTTCTTCGCCGAGGTGGCGGCGGTGGTGCGCGAGCGGGTGGATCGCCGGCTGCGCACCGCCGTCTGGAGCAAACGGTCGTTCTTCCTGGGCCGGCGCGCCGCGCTCGAGGCGGCCGGGCTCGAGGACGATGGCTACGACGTCGCCCCGCTGCCCGATGACGTCTCGCCGCATCCGCTCCGCCAACTGGAGGCGGCGCGCCGCGCCATCGACGACGCCCGCGGCGCCCTGGAGCGCGCGGTGGGTGACCGCTACCGCGCCGGTGCGGGGGGCTGGCTGTTCGTCGATGGCTCGCTCTCCGAAAGCCCGAGCTGGGCCGCCGATCCGCGGATGATCGGCGTGGTGAAGAGCCATGCGTCGCTGCCCTTCGACGGCGAGATGCTGGTGGAGTATCTCCGGCTGCCGCCCGGGCACCGTACGCCGGTCTTCCGGCCGGTCACGCGGCAGGTGGCCCCGGTCTATTCGTGGGCGCTGCGCCTCTGGCCGTGGCAAGGGAAGGATCTCCTGCACGGGCTGATCCGCGTCGAAGCGGCAGAGGGGCCTGCTACCCTCGCGCTCGCGGACGAAGCGTCCCGGTGGCTCCTGGCCGAACGCGTTCCGCTCAGCACGCCCGACGCACGATGGGACCGGCTGCTGTACGGCGTGCATGATGCGGAGATGTTCCTGCGCGTGCGGCACCAGTGAGAGCCGGCGTGCGGGTCCCGCGCCGCGAGGCGAGGAAGCAGAAGGGAAGGTCATGTGACGTCGTACCGCGATGATGCTTCGCAACCGGGCGCGGTGGTGGGCCGCGTCGTCGCCACCGAACTCCGGCCGTCCACCCCGCATCAGTTCCACTTCTGGACCGCGCGTGAGTCGCCGGTAGGGATCGGCGCGATCGTGCGGGTGGATGCGCCACCGCGCACGGTCTTCGGCGTCGTCACCGATGGCGCCGCGTACGCCGACCTGGCCCGCCCGCTCGATGCGGTGATCGGCGCCGACGGCGACCCGGCCGGTGCCGCGCTCGAGCCCACCGAGCGCCACGAGATCCGGCTCTACACCGCCGCCGTGCTGCGCCAGGAGCCCGCCGAGCCGTTGCAGCCGGTGCCGCTGGGCGAGGTGCGTCTGGCGAGCGATGCCGACGTCGTCACCGCGCTCCGGATGGACACCTACGCCGCCGGTGACGACGCCACCGGCATCCCGGCCGGGCTCTACGCCGCGGGCGGGCTGGAGGCGCCGGTGTATGTGGACGCCGACTTCCTGCTCGGGCCCGAAGCGGCGCACCTGAACATCACCGGCGTGTCCGGCCTCGCCACCAAGACCAGCGCCGTCCAGTTCCTGCTGTCGAGCATCTTCCAGACCTTCCCGGCATCGAAGGGCTCGGTGGCAGCGGTCTGCTTCAACGTGAAGGGCCCCGACCTCTGCTTCCTCGATCAGCCCGGCTCGATCACCGAGGAGGATGCCCGGCTCTACGCCCGCCTGGGGCTCAGGGCCGAACCGTTCGCCAACGTGCACTACTACGCGCCCTACAAGGCCGACGGCGTCAACCTCAACACGCTGCGTACCCACCCGGACCTCGCGGCCAACACGGAGCCCCTGGTGTGGGGCCTGCGCGAGGTGCTGGACTACGCGGAGGTGCTGCTCAACAAGGACGACGTGGACGCCAAGGCGGATGCGTTCATCGACTTCCTCGCCGAGCGCGTGGTGGGTCGCGAATTCGAGAGCGAGCTGCGCGGTCAGCCGTTCACCGTCAGCAGCTTCGCCGAGCTCGAGGTCTTTTTCCGCGCGATCTTCGACTGGATGGAGGCGATGGGGCGGGGTGAGATCTGGCGGACCCACCACATCGCCACGATCCGCAAGGTCCGCAACCGGCTCAACAACATCAGCACCCGGTCGAAGGGACTGGTCACCGACGACGGCGCCTCGAGCGACCTGCCGTGGGGGCGCTTCGAGGACCGCGGGGTGTACGTCCTCGACGTGGCCGGACTCGACCCGCTCGCGCAGGATCTGGTCTTCGCGCGTGTGGTGTCGAAGCTGCGGGAGCATCTCGAGCGCCGGGACCTGGGGGTCGATCACGTGGTGGTGTTCGTGGACGAGCTCAACAAGTACGCGGCGGCGGACGGGCCCGAGACCTACGTCAAGCGCATGCTGCTCGACCTCTCCGAGCGCGGACGCTATCTCGGCCTCGTGCTCTTCTCCGCACAGCAGTTCCGCTCCCAGGTGCTGCGGCGCGTGGTGGGCAACGCGGGCACCGCGATCTTCGGCCGCATGGACATGGACGAGCTCGCGACCCCGGGCTACGCGACGCTGTCGCCGGCCACCAGGATCAAGCTCGCCACGCTGCCCAAGGGCGAGCTGATGCTGCGCCATCCGCACTTCACCCAGCCGATCTTCGTGCGCTTCCCGCGGCCCGCGGTCATGAGCGGTCGCGAGGGCGTGGAACGCTTCCCGCCCGCGCCCGACCTGCCGTTCGCGGCCGCCGTGGCCCGCCAGCTCCGCGTGCTCGACCGCAGCATCACCGAGGACGCCGTGGCGGCCCTCATTGACGGCCGTCACGAGGACGACGTGCGCCGCGCCCTGCACGCCACCCGCCGCGAGCGCCCGGACAACGTCCTGGCCTATTTCCGCGGCTGCCTCGGCCGGCGCGTGGCGCCGGAGGTGCCAGGGCCGCGCCGCGGCATCCCCGCGGTACGGGGCGGGGCCGACCCCTACTCCTGAGCCGCGGCCGCCCCCCATACGCTTCACCCTGGCGGCGGTGGCCGGTCGCCGTCATCGGCGATCGGTGGCCGGCTCCAGTTGGGCGCCGCCGGCCCGTGGCCTTACATTTTGGCGCGTGAAACTCGCCCACCTGGCCGATGCCCACCTGGGGTTTCGGCAGTACCACCGACAAACCGCGTCCGGAATCAACCAGCGGGAGGCCGACGTCGCGCACGCGTTTCGCGCCGCGATCGACGGCGTCATCGCGGAGCGGCCGGACGTGGTGGTCATTGCGGGCGACCTGTTTCATTCGGTGCGTCCCACCAACGCCGCCATCGTGTTCGCCTTCCGGCAGCTCCAGCGTCTGCGGGATGCCCTGCCCGAGGCGCCGGTCGTGCTCGTCGCCGGCAACCACGACACCCCTCGCTCGACCGAGACCGGTTCGATCCTCCGCCTGTTCGAGGAGCTGGGCGTCCATACCGCCATCGACGAACCGCGCCGGCTGAGCTTTTCCCAGCTCGAGCTCAGCGTGCTGGCCGTGCCCCACCAGGCGCTCATGGCGCCCGAGCGTCCGGTGCTCCGTCCCGAGGGCCCCGAGCGCCGGCAGGTGCTGGTGGCGCACGGGGAAGTGGAAGGCGTCTTTCCGTTCGACCGTTCCGCGGTGGAGTATGGCGGCGCGCTGATCCCGCCCTCGGAGCTGATCGACAAAGGCTGGTCCTATGTCGCCCTCGGCCACTACCACGTGAGCCACGCCGTGGCTCCCCGGATCTGGTACAGCGGCGCGCTCGACTGGGTGACGCCCAACCCGTGGGCCGAGCTGCGGGATGAGGAGCGGCATGGTCACCGATCCAAGAGCTGGCTCCTGGTGGATGTCGACGCCGGCACCGTCGAACCCCGCGCCGTCCCCGCGGCCCGCCGGCTGCTCGACCTCCCGTTGCTGGACGCGGCCGGCCTCACCGCCGCCGAGCTGGACACCGCGATCCGGCGCGCGATTCTGGCCGTGCCCGGCGGCATCACCGACCAGGTGGTGCGGCAGGTCGTGATCAACGTGCCGCGCTCCGTGGCGCGCGAGCTGGATCATGCGGCGATCCGCGCCTGGAAGGCCGAGGCGCTCAACTTCCATCTCGATCTCCGCCGCCCGGAGACGTCGCGCCTGGTGGGCGTGGGCGCGCCGGGCCGGCGCCAGACGCTGCCTGAACTGGTGCGCGACTACCTCAGCACGCGACCCCTCCCGGCCGATATCGATCGCGAGGCGTTCGTGAGCGAGGGCACGGCCCTCATGGACGCCATCGAGCGCGAGGCGGCCGGCTGATGCTGATCACCCGCCTCCGGCTCACCAACTTCCGCCAGCACGCCGACACCACGCTGGAACTCGGGCCCGGCCTCACCGGCATCATCGGCCCGAACGGGGCGGGGAAGACCACGCTGCTCGAGGCGATCGCCTGGGCGATGTACGGCACGCCCGCCGCGCGCGGCACCCGCGAAGGCATCCGGCGTCGCGGCGCGCCGCCGAAGGCCCGCGTGGAAGTGGAGCTGGAGTTCGATCTCGGCGCCCACCACTATCGCGTGGTGCGCACGCTGGGCGGGGCCGAGCTGTACCAGGACCGTGATCCCGCGCCGATCGCCAACAGCCTCGGCGCCGTCACGGACAGGGTCACGCGTCTCCTCGGCATGAGCCGGGAGGAATTCTTCAACACGTACTTCACCGGACAGAAGGAACTGGCGGTCATGAGCGCCATGTCGGCGCCGGAACGGGCCCAGTTCCTCTCCCGGGTGCTGGGGTACGAGCGGCTCAAGGTGGCGCAGGACCGGCTGCGGGAGCGCCGCTCGTCGCTCCGGGCCAACATCGAGGGCTTGGAGCGCAGCCTGCCGGCGCCGGAGGCGCTGCAACGCGAGCGGGAGGAGGCGGACGCCCGGATCGCCCGCGCCGAGAAGGCGCTGGCCGACGCGCAGGCCACGCTGGACGCGGCCGTGGCCGCGCTGGCGCAAGTGCGGCCGGAGTGGGAGCGGGTGCAGGCGGAGCGGGAACGGGTGGTGAAGCTGGACGGCGAGCGGCGCGTGCTGGAGCACCAGGTGCGGACGGCGCGCGAGCGCTTCACGGCCCTCGATCGCGAGCTGGCCGAGGCGTTGGCCGCGCGGGACCGGCTCCGGGACGTCGAGGCTCGCCTCGCGCCGCTGCCGGGCCTGCTGGCCGAGCGCGACGCCCTGCAATCGGCCGCGGTGGCGCGCCAGGCGCACCAGGACAAGAAGGTGCAGGAGAAGGAGACCGCGAAAGCGCTGGCGCAACTCGACGCTCGTCTGGCTCAGTTGCCCGGTCCCGAGCAGCTGGCGCGCACCACCGAGCGGTTGCAGCGCGCGCGCGCCCGCCACGCCGAGGCGACGGCCGCGGCCGCGGCGCTTCGCACCCAGTGGGTACGGGATGCGCAGGACGCCAGGACGAAGCGCCAGGCGCTGCTCGATCGCTACAACGAGCTCAAGGAACAGCTGGAGCGTCTGGAGCGCCTCGGCGCCGCCGGTACCTGTCCCACCTGCGGCCGGCCCCTGGGGGACGGGGCGCAGAGCGTGCTCGAGATGTTGGCGCGTCAGCTCGAGGACGTCCTGGTGGACGGCAAGTTCTACCGCCAGCGGGTGGAGCAGCTCGCCACCGAGCCGCCGGCTCTGCGGCGCGCCGAGCAGCAGGTGAGCCGGCTGGATCGGGTGGTGTCCGCGCTGGCCGAACAGGCGGCCACGCTCGCCGCCAACGCCGAAGAGCGGACCAGGCTCGAGCGGGCGCGCGCGGAGGCAGTGGAGCGCCTGGCGCGGCTGCGTCGGGACCTCGCCGCCGAACCCGCCGCGTTCGATGAGGAGCGCTTCGGTGCGGTGCAGCGCCAGGTGGCCGAACTCGAGCCGCTGCGGCTGGAGGCGGCGCGGCTCAAGGGCAAGGCCGATCGCGCCGAAACCCTGGTGCAGGAATCGGAGGCCGCCGAGCGGGAGCTGACCCAGCGGGAGCAGGCGCTCGCCGCGATCGACGGGCAGCTGGCCGCGCTGGGCTTCTCCGAGGCGCGTTTCGAGGCGGCGCGCCAGGCGCTGGAACGTGCGGAAGCACGCCACCGCGAGGCCGACCACGAACGGGTGCGGGCGGAGGCGGAGCGGCGGGCGGCGCATGAGGCGCGTGCGGCGGCCGAACGGCGCCGTCAGGAGAGCGAGGCGCTCCGGGCCGAGCTGGAGCAGAAGCGCCGTCAGCTCGCGATCGCCACGGAACTGGACCGCGCGTTCAGCGAGCTGCGCGGCGAGCTGAACATGGCGCTCCGGCCCGACCTGTCCGATCTGGCCTCGGGCTTCCTGCGCGATCTCACGCGCGGGCGCTACACCGACCTGGAGCTGACCGAGGACTACGTCCCCGTGATCATGGACGAGGGCGAGGCCAGGCAGGTCATCTCCGGTGGCGAGGAGGACGTGCTGAACCTCGCGCTCCGTCTCGCGATCAGCCAGATGATCGCCGAGCGCGCGGGCCAGCCGCTGTCCCTCCTCGTGCTGGACGAGATCTTCGGCTCGCTCGATGACGACCGCCGCACCGCGGTGGTGGATCTGCTGCGCGCGCTCGCCGATCGCTTCCCGCAGGTGATCCTCATCACCCACATCGAGTCGGTGCGGGACGGCTTCGATCGCATCATCCGCGTGGAGCTGGACACGAGCCGCGGCATCGCCACCGCGCGCGACGAGCAGTTGGCCGGAGTGACCGATGTGGCGGCCTGACCGCAGCGTCGGCGCCACGGGACGCGCCGGCCCGCAGGACATCGAGGTGCTGAATCGCGTCTTCGCGGACGCCTTCACCGACCGCTACCGCCGCGACGGGATGGTCGGCGTGCGGGTGCCGCACCTGAACCCCAGGATCTGGCGCTTCGCCATCGAGGACGCGGGGGACGGCGCGCTCGTCTGGCGCGATGCCGCCGGCGACCTCGTCGGCTTCAACATGGTCCATCGCTCCGGCACCGAGGGCTGGATGGGACCGCTCGCCGTGCGGCCCGATCGGCAGGGCCACGGGCTCGGCAAGATGATGGTGCAGGCCGGCATCGAATGGCTCAGGGCCAGAGGCGCGGTGACGATCGGCCTCGAGACCATGCCGCGCACCGTCGAGAACATCGGCTTCTACAGCCGGCTGGGCTTCCTGCCCAATCACCTCACCGTCACGCTGGTCAAGGACCTCCCGCTGCGCCGCCCCGCCGAGGTGGAGCTGGCGTCGGCGGTGCCGCGCCTGCACGCCGTGCTCGACGAGGCCCGCGCATTGGCGGGCGGGCTCGTTCCCGGCGTCGATTTCAGCCGTGAAGTGCAGCTCACGCTGGACCTCGGGCTGGGGGACGCGGTGCTCGTCCGCCAGGGCGGTGCGCTCACGGGCTTCGCCCTCTGGCATTCGGCCCCGCTCGCGCTGGGCCGGGTGGAGGACGAACTCCGCGTCCTCAAGCTGGCGGCAAAGGACAGCGGCGCCTTCCAGCGGGTGCTGGCCGCCGTGGAGGACTGCGCCGCGCGGGTCCGCGTGCGCCGGGTCGCCGTGCGGTGCCAGACGGCGTTCGTCGGCGCCTACCGCCGCCTGGTGCACGCGGACTACCGCGTGCACTGGACCGATCTCCGGATGACGCTGGACGGGTATCCGGAACGGATGCCCAGAGGGGATGGGGTGGTGTTTTCGAACTGGGAGATCTAGATCGTCCACCGCTGACCGCCGAGCCCGGCCCGCTGCGCCAGGGAGTTGGGGTCAACGGCCCGCGTTCTTCAGCGCATACCATCGCACGAACAGCACCACGCTCACCGCGAGCAGCAGGTGCACGTAGCCGCTGGCGAGCGGCGTGACGAAACCCAGCACGATCCAGACGATGAACGCGAGCAGACTCACGATGAGGGCAGGCATGGATGTGTTCCGTGACGAGAGTGGTCGCTGTCCGTCGATCGGTGATGGATGACCGCCGGCCGCGGTACGCCGTGCACGACAATGCCTCGTTGACCGTTGCCGGACCCCGCCGTATTATACGCTCCGTCGAACGACGGCGGGGGCCAACATTATCGAGCCAACAGTTCCGATGATGGGCCCACATGCTTCAGCCGATGTCATGCCCCTCGGGGGAAGACAGACGTTGCGGTGAGGGTGCCGCGCTTTCTCATCGGGCTTCGATAATCCCCTCCGTTGCCGTTCGACCTTGGCGCGCCGATCTTTCCCGAGACGGCGCGCTTCGCTTGGTGCCCTCGGGATCCCCCGCGGGCCTGGCGGCGTCCATGGCCGGCTCAGACGGGGACCCGACATGCCGCGATGCACCGTGACCCGGCGCGTGCACTTCAACGCCGCGCACCGCCTGCACAATCCCGCGCGCCCGGACGAATGGAACCGGGCCACGTTCGGCGTCTGCAACAACCCGAACTACCACGGCCACAACTATGAACTCGACGTGACGGTCGAGGGCGAGATCGATCCCGAGACCGGGTACGTGATGGACCTGAACGCGCTCAAGGACCTGGTGACCGAGCGGCTGCTGCAGCATCTCGACCATCGGAACCTGAACCTCGAGGTCCCCTGGTTTCGCGACCTCAACCCCACCGCGGAGAACATCGCCGTGGTCTGCTGGCGCGAGCTCCGGCCCGCCATTCCTGCGCACCTCGCGCTCCGCCTTCGCCTCTGGGAGACCCCCCGCAACTATGTCGACTATGAAGGCCGCTGAGTCCGCCACGTTCACCGAGCACGTGCGCGAGATCCTGACCGCCCTGGGTGAGAATCCCGAGCGCGAGGGTCTGCTGAAGACGCCGGAGCGGGTGGAGGCGGCGCTCCGCTGGCTCACCCGCGGCTACGCGACGTCGGTCCAGGAGGTCGTGGGCGACGGCGTGTTCGACGAGTCCCACGAGAGCATGATCCTGGTGCGCGACATCGAGCTGTACTCGCTGTGCGAGCACCACATGCTCCCGTTCTTCGGCCGGGCGCACGTGGCCTACATCCCGCGCGGCCGCATCCTCGGCCTGTCCAAGGTGGCCCGGGTGGTGGACATCTTCGCGCGGCGGCTGCAGGTGCAGGAGCGGCTGACCGACCAGATCGCCGACGCGATCATGGACGTGCTCCGCCCGCACGGGGTGGGCGTCGTCATCGAAGCCGCCCATCTGTGCATGATGATGCGCGGCGTCGAGAAGCAGAACTCGCGCACCGTCACCAGCGCGCTGCGCGGCATCTTCCGCGACGACTCCAAGACGCGCGACGAGTTCCTCCGCCTGGTCCACGGCAGCCGGCTGGCCGAATGAGCGAGGCCCGCGGCGCCCGGGCGCCATGTTCATCGAACTGACCGACCTGCTCCGCTGCCCGTCGCCGCACGACGAGCAGTTCCTCGTCCTCCTGCCCGATACCATCACCGACCGGCTCGTCATGGCCGGGACGCTGGGTTGTCCGGTCTGCGGCTGCACCTGGACGATCGCGGGCGGCGTCGCGGATTTCGGTTCAGGCCCTCCACCGGAGCCCCGCGCCTCGGCCCTCGACGCCGAAGCCCTCGCGGCGCTGCTCGGCCTCCAGGGACCGGGCGGCTATCTGGCGGGCGTGGGCGCGGTACCGGCGTGGGCCGGTCTCGCCGAAGCGCTGGGCGGCGTGCACCTCGCGGCGATCAACCCGGACCCCGCGGTCCGGGAGAGCCGCGGGCTCTCGGTGCTCCGGGGCGGGTCGATCCCGCTCAAGGCGAGATCGGTCCGCGGTGTGGTCCTGGGCCGCGGCTTCGCGGAAGATCCGGCCTGGCAGGCCGAGGCCGCGCGGGTCGTGCTGCCGGGCCGGCACGTGGTCGGGGAAGGGGGCCGGCCCGAGCACCCCGCGCTCGACCCGATCGCGTCGGCGGGGGAGGTGTGGGTGGCGCAGCGACGATGACCTACCCCGCCCTGGAGTACGTCTCCGCCTCGGCGTACACCGTCTCGATCCGCTCGCGGTAGTGCTCTTCCACCACGCGGCGCCTCACCTTGAGGCTCGGCGTGAGTTCGCCACTCTCGATGCTGAAGTCGCGCTCGATGAGGACCACCCGCTTCGGTCGCTCGAAGGAGGCGAGGTCCTCCAGGTGACGGCCGATCTCCCGTTCCATCAGAGCTCCCGTCTCCGGGTGATCGAGCAGCTCGGCGTCGCTGGCGACGGTGAGGCCGCGGCTCGAGGCCCAGTCGCGCAGGGCCGCGAGGTTGGGCACCACGAGCAGGATCGGGAACTTCCGCCGGTCTCCCAGCATCACCGCGTTGAGGACGTACTTGCTGGCCTTGACCCGGTTCTCGATCGGCTGGGGCGCGATGTTCTTGCCGCCCGCGGTCACGATGATGTCCTTCTTCCGGTCGGTGATGCGGAGATAGCCGTCCTGGTCGATCTCGCCGATGTCGCCGGTGTGGAACCAGCCCTCGGCGTCGATCGCCTCGGCGGTCGCCTCGGGCATGCGATAGTAGCCCTGCATCACGTGCGGCCCCCGCGTGAGGATCTCGCCGTCCTCGGCGATCTTCACTTCCACGCCGGGGATCGGGCGGCCGACGGTGCCGATCCGGAGATGCTCGAAGGTGTTGACCGTGATCACCGGCGACGTCTCGGTGAGGCCGTATCCTTCGAGGATGGGCAGGCCCGCGGCGTAGAAGAACCGTCCCAGATCGGGGTTGAGCGCCGCCCCGCCGGAGACGAAGAACCGGAGCCGTCCGCCGGTGCGCTCGCGGAGCTTGCGGAAGACGAGCCGGTCGGCGATGGCATGTTGGACGGCGAGACCGGTCGGCACGGGCTTGTGCTCCGAATGGAGCCGGGCCCATGCGTCGCCGACGCGCTTGGCCCACGCGAAGAGCCGCGCCTTGACCGGTGAGGCCGAGGCGCTCTCGAGCACCCGCGCGTAGATCTTCTCGTACAGTCGCGGCACCGCGACGAGCACCGTGGGCCGTCGGTCGAGCATGTCCTGCGCAACGGTGTCGACGCTTTCCGCGTAGTTGATGATCGTCCCGCCATACCACATCACGTAGGCGATCATCCGCTCGAAGATGTGCGAGAGCGGCAGGAACGAGAGACACTCGTCCTGCTCGGTCACCCGCAGCACGCGGAGCCCGCAGACCACGTTCGACGTGATGTTGCCGTGCGAGAGCATCACGCCCTTGGGATCGCCGGTGGTGCCGGAGGTGTAGATCAGCGTGGCGAGGTCGCCCGGCTGCACGCGCAACGCCTCCTCCCGCCACGAGGCGTACCTGGCCCGGGCATCGCGGCCCCTGGCGATCACCTCATCCAGGTGGAGGGCGCCGGGGCCCGTCGCCCGGGCGTCGAACGCGATCACATGGCGCAGGCCCGGCAGGTTGGCGCGGATGGCCTGGATCTTTTCGACCTGCGGCTGGGTCGAAGCGAAGACCGCCACCGACTCGGAGTCACGCAGGATGTATTCGGCTTGCTTGGCGGGCAGGGTGGGATAGATCGGGACGTCGGCACATCGGTTGATCAGGCAGGCGTAGTCCGCCATCGCCCACTCCGGCCGGTTTTCCGAGAGGATGGCCACCTTCTCGCCCGGCTGGATGCCCAGCTCGCGCAGCCCGAACGCCAGACCGCTGATCCGCTCCTCCAGCTCCCGGTAGCTCAGATCGACCCATCGCCCCGTCAGCTTGGATCGCATGGCGACGGGGCGGTCGGCGAACCGGTCGAGGGCGGAGAAGAACAGCTCGTTCAGAGTGCGCGGATCGCTCACTGCCTGCTCCTTGCGGGGCGGGGACTGGCCGGCGGCCCACCGGGGCCTGGATCAGGGCCCGGGCGAGACGAGAACGGTCACGGTGAAGAAGTCGGATACGAGCTCGCCGCTTCTGGCCTGGACCCGGCCGGTCCGGCCCGCGGTCCGGCCGATCACCCAGCCCGTGGCCGGGCGCACGACGATCGTGGTATCCGGCGTGGCCCATGTGACCGGGGCGTCGACGCTGTCGCCGGCGAGGTTGCGTCCCACGGCGCGGAATCGCACCGAATCGCCCACGCCCACCTGCAGCGTCGGCGGGAGGATCACCTCGAGCACCACGAGTCCGTTGTCGCCGGCCGCGACGAGGTCGCTGCATCCGGCCGTGCAGGTGGCCAGCGCCAGAAGCCACGGCGCCAGCCGGCGGCTCATGACGACTCCGTCGCCGCGTCCTCGCTCTCGCCCGCCGCCTCGAGTTCGCGCAGCGCGCTCTCGGCGTGGCGGACCCAGCGGTCGGCGTCGGCGCCCTTGGGCGGCTGGCGGAGGAACGTCCGGAGATGCTCGGCCGCGCGGGCGCGGTCGCCCCGCTTCATCAGGAGGAAGCCCAGGCCGTAGTGCGCGCCGACGAGGCCGGGATCGATCTCCAGCGCCCGGCGGTAGTAGCGGATCGCTTCCTCGTTCTGCCCCGTCTTGCTGTAGGCGATCGCCATGTTCTGCAGGATCTTCGTGTCCGTCGGCCGATCGCGGAGGGCCAGACGGTACGAGGTCAACGCGGACTCGAAATCACCCTGCCGCTCGAGCGCCAGGGCCTCGTTCAGATAGTCGAGTCGCTGGGGACGTGGAGCGTCCCCGCTGGCCAGCCCGAGCAGACGCCGCCAGATGCTCACGCGACCGACAGCCCGGCCACGCCGGTGATGGAGGAGATGCAAGTCACAGTTGGGCCATAAGATACCCGCCGCCGCCGCGCCCTGCAACGCGGTTGCCCGGGGCGGGTTCGGAAGATAGCTTCTCCCGTCCGCCCCGCGCCTTTCCATCGGAGTCGTCCATGCGCCGCGGTTCCGCCTCCGGGCCCCGAGGGGTGCTCGAGATCGATTGGTCCTTCTTCGGCGAGCTGTGTCGCGCGCTGGCCCTGCGTATCGCCCGCGACGGCTACCAGCCCGACGTCGTGCTGGGCATCGCCAAGGCGGGCGTGATCCCCGGTGTGGTGGTCGCTTCCATTCTGCAGTGCGAGTTCGCCTCGATGGCCCTCACCCGCCGCGATGCCGGCCAGATGCCGGAGCTCGTCGCCGGTCCGCCAGCTACCATCAGACAGCGCAAGGTGCTCATCGTCGATGAGACCTGTGATACCGGCGCCACGATGAAGATCGCGCTCAACGAAGTGCGGGCGCTCCGGCCGGCCGAGGTTCGCACCGCCGTCTCGTTCAGGACCGGCGAGTACGCCACCGATTATCACGCCTTCGAAACCACCAGCCTCATCATCCTGCCCTGGGACCGCGAGGTGATCCAGAACGGCGAACTGGTGCCGCGGCCCGACTATGCGGCGTGGCTGTCAAGGAAGAGCTGAGAGGAGACCCCGATGGCGATCGACTGGAAAGCCAAGTGGCAGGAGCTGCTCCAGGAAGTGGAGCAGGAGCGCGACGAGCTGCGCGTGAAGGTGGCGCTGGGCAAGGCCGAGCTGCGCGACGAGTGGAAGGAACTGGACGGCAGGATCGACGCGCTCCGCGCGAAGTTCGGCGCCGGGAGCGGTGAGGTGAAGGAGGACCTCCAGGAGAAGTGGACCGTCGTGCGCGACGAGCTCAAGTCCGCCTTCGCCCGCATCCGCGAACGGCTCGCCGCCGACGAGCCGCCGAAGCGCGCCTAGCCCAGCGCGTCCAGCGCCCCGGCCATCGCGCGGGCGCTGGACCAGCGATCCTCCGGCCGCTTGGCGAGCGCCACTGCCACCGCATCGGCGAGCGGCCGGGGGACATCGGGCCTGAGGTGCTGGAGATCGGGCGGTGTCGCCATCTGGTGCAGCCGGAGCACGACCGCGTCGTGGCGGCTGGCGAACGGCGGCCGGCCCGCCAGCGCCTCGAAGAGCACGCATCCCAGACTGTACAGATCGGTGCGCGCGTCGGTCGCCGGATCGGCGGCGATCTGTTCCGGACTCATGTACGCCGCCGTCCCCACCGTGATGCCGGTGCGCGTCACCGCCTCCGATGCCGCCACCTCGATGGCTCGCGCGATGCCGAAGTCGACCAGCACCGCGCCGGCCGGCGTGATCAGGATGTTGTCCGGCTTCACGTCCCGGTGCATGATGCCGAGGGCGTGGGCGTGGTCCAGCGCGGCGAGCACGTCCCGGGTCATGCGCACGCCGTCCTCGGTCGACAGCCGGCGCTCCCGGTCCAGCACCGCACGGAGATCGGGGCCGTCGAGCAGCGGCATCACGTAGTAGATCAGCTGGTCCTGCTCGCCGGCGTCGACGATCGGCGCGATGTGGGGATGTTCGAGGCGGGAGAGCAGCCTGATCTCGCGGAGGAACCGGTGCGCCATGATGCCGGCCCGGAGCTCCGGCCGGAGCACCTTCAGGGCCACCGCGCGGCCGGTGGGGTCGTGCGCGGCGAAGATCCGCGCCGCGGCACCGCGGCCGATCTCCTGGTCTACCCGATAGCGACCCTCCAGCGCGGCGCGCAGCAGGGGCAGCAGGTTGGGTGGCATGGCCTCACGCGGCGCCCCCCACGGTCTCCAGGTACGGCTGCCCCGCGACCACCCGATCGTAGATCGCCGCGAGCGTCTCGGGCGCGCCCAGCAGGAAACGACACCGCTCCTGCCCCGAGCTTACGCACTCCACCTGCAGCACGGCGACCTGCGCGCCCGACGCCCGGCTCACCAGCTCGCTCAGCAACCCGGCGCTGAAGTGGCAGCTCGGCCACGGCGCCGGCGGGTCGATGCGCTCGCTTTCCGCCCAGTTCGTGGAGTCGAGGGCCAGCACGCCCGGCCCGAGCGGCTCCATGGTGACCGCGCCCCAGCCCGTTTCCGTGAGAAAGCCGCTCAGGGCCTCGCCCAGGTAGGCCACGTCGAGGTCGGGCGGTGCCGCACCATAGCGGGTCGAGGTCCAGTCCTCGAAGGCAAAGGCCAGCTCGGCGCCGCCGGCGAAGCCGGCCTGCTGGAGCACCGCGGGCGACTGGCCGGGCGCGGCCGCTTCGATGGCGTCGCGGAGCTGGTGGAACGCGCGGCGGCTCACGCCGACGCAGCCATGGGCGTGGAGCAGGGAAGGGGTGGTCATGGGCAGTCGGCCATTGGTGGTTGGTGATGGGGTGGTTGGTCATTCCCCCAACCACGCGTCCAGTCTACGGGCCCCCGCCGATGCGGCGCAAGAGTTCGACCTCGTCCAGCACCTCGATACCGAGTTCTCGGGCCTTCTCGAGCTTGCTGCCCGCCTCGTCGCCTGCCACCACGTAGTCGGTCTTCCGGCTCACCGCGGCGGCCACGCGGCCGCCGGCCCGTTCGATGAGGGCCGTGGCCTCGGCCCGGCTCAGGGTGGGCAGCGTGCCCGTGATCACCAGGGTCTTGCCGGCCAGCGCGCCGCCCGCCTGCGCGGCCTCGGGTTCGGCGGTGTTGAGGCCCGCGGCGATCAGGCGTTCCACGAGGCGCCGGTTGCTCGCATCGTGGAAGAACGACGTCACGGCCTCCGCAATCGCCGGTCCCACGCCTGGCACCGCGCCGATCTCCTCCTCGGGGGCGTGCATCAGGGCCTCGAGCGTGCCGAACCGCCGTGCCAGGCGCTGCGCCACCGTCTTCCCCACGTGGCGGATGCCCAGGCCGAACAGGAGCAGCGACAGCGGCTGTCGCCTGGAGTTTTCGATCGCCTGCACCAGCTGTGCGGCCGACTGGTCCCCGAAGCGCTCCAGCTTCACCAGCCGTTCCGGGGTCAGCTCGTAGAGGTCGGCCACGTTCGCGATGAGCCCGCTGTCGATGAGCTGCTTCACGCGCTCGTACCCCAGACCGCGAATGTCCATGGCTTCGCGCGAAGCGAAATGCACGATGCCCTCGAGCACGCGCCCGGGACACGAGACGTTGGGGCAGTAGCGCATCACCTCGTCGGCCGGGCGCTCGAGGGGCGTGCCGCACCGCGGGCAGGTGTCCTGCATGACGAAGACCCGCTCGGCGCCGGTCCGCCGCTCGGGGAGGGGCCCCAGCACCTGGGGAATCACCTCACCCGCGCGGACCACCTCCACCCAGTCGCCGATCCGCAGATCCTTCTGGGCGATCTGCTCCTCGTTGTGCAGCGTGGCACTGGAGACCGTCACGCCGCCCAGTTCGAACGGCTCCAGGACCGCCCAGGGGTTGATGGCGCCTGTGCGGCCCACGTTGAGCCTGATGTCGAGCAGGCGCGTCACGCCCACCTCGGGGGCGAACTTCCGCGCGATGGCCCACCGCGGCTCGCGCCCGCCGACGATGCCCAGATCCTCGTGCAGGGCCAGCGAGTTGACCTTCACCACGACGCCGTCCGCCTGGAACGGCAGCGTGGGGATGATCCGCGCGTATTCTCCCACTTGCGCCTGCACCTCCGCCAGGTCGCGGCAGAGCCGGCGGTGCGGCTCCACCTGGAAGCCCCACGCGGCCAGGAGCTCCAGCACCTCCCACTGCGTTTGCACCCCCAGCTCGCCCTCCACCGGTTCCACGTGGAAGGCGAACATGCGCAGCCGGCGCCGGCGGGTCACCGACGGGTCCAGTTGCCTGAGGCTGCCGGCGGCTGCGTTCCTCGGGTTGGCGAACAGGGGCTCACCTTCCTTCGCTCGTTCGGCGTTGAGCCGTTCGAAGTTGCTGATCGGGAAGTACACCTCGCCCCGGATTTCCATGAGCGGCGGATGATCCTTGCCGCGGAGCACGAGCGGGACATCCGGAATCGTGCGCAGGTTGGCCGTCACCGTCTCGCCGACCACGCCGCTGCCCCGGGTAGCGCCGGCCTCGAGCCGACCGTGGCGATAGGTGAGGCTGACCGCCGTGCCGTCGATCTTGATCTCCGTGGTGTAGCCCGCCGTGCGCACGTCCGGCGCGATGCGCGCGTTGCGCTCCTCCCACGCGGTGAGTTCCTCCGGCGTGAACGCGTTCGCGAGGGAGAACATCGGGCGCAGATGGGTGTGCTTGGCGAGCGACGCGGCGGGCGCGGCACCCACGCGCAGCGTGGGACTGTCCGGCGTCCGCAGGTCGGGATATCGCTCCTCGAGCGTCTGGAGTTCCCGGAAGAGCAGATCGTATTCGGCGTCGGAGATCTCCGGCGCATCGAGCACGTAGTAGGCGTAGTTGGCCCGGTCGATCCGGGCCCTGAGGTCGGCCGCGCGGGCGGCAGCGTCGTCGGGAACGGTCATGCGCTAGGGGTCAGGTACGGTCCCGCCTGGGGGCGATCTTGCGGAGCAGACCGCGCGCGGTAGCCTTGTACGCGGGATCCATCGCGTCGTACACGGGCAGGTGCTCGATCGCCTCGAGCTGCGCGCGTGCGGCGTCGTATTGCTCCCGGTCGATGTACACCTCCGCCAGGTCCAGCCGGTGGTAGATCGCATCGGGCTTGAGCGCGACGGCCCGCTCCAGGTTCGCGATGGCTGCGTCCCACGACGCCTCGCTGACGATCCTGGCGCCGAGCCAGGTCCGGGCGAAGAACCGGGTGAAACCGGAGAGACGCATGATCTCGGCGTGCCAGCGGCCCAGGACGTGGTACGCGCCGTCGTTGCCCGGGTCCAGCTCGATGGCCCGCAACGCCTCGGCCCGGATCGTCGCGGCCAGCTTCACCCGTTCCTTCGGGCTCCGGGTGAGCGCCGCGCTTCCGATCGCGCGGGCCAGAATGTAGTGGCCGTCGGCGCCCGCGGGCCTGGCCTCGACCGCCCGCCGGGCCCAGCGCTCCGCCCGGGCGCAGAGCGAGTCGCGCTCGGGGCTCTTCACGCTGTCCGGCGTCTGCTTCGCGAGGTCGATCAGGGCCAGCGCGCCGCGCCAGTTCGCGTCGTAGTTCATCGAGTCGATGGCGAGCACCTGCTCGAACAACCGGAGGCCCTGTGCCGGATCCCCTCGCTGCACGGCGGCACCCTCGGCGATCAGCCGCGCCACGTCCTGGGCGGGCGAGGCGCCGGCGAGCCCGGCGGTGAGGGTGACGATCAAGGCCGGTGTGGCGAACTTCATGCGCGGCTGGGATCCGGGGTTACGGGCTGCCAATTGCCGGGTGCGGGGCACGGGTGGTGGCGCTTGCGCGCCGCGCGGGCAGACCACTGCAACCCGCCAGGGCCTTCACCCGTAGAATCCACGCATCGATGCACCCACACCCTCTGCCTGGGGACGGAATGCTCGTTCCATCGCTCATCGAACGCAAGCGAGACGGCGGCGCCCTCACGGGCGACGAGTGGCGCGGTCTCATTCAGGCGTATGCGGCCGGTTCGTTGCCGGATTACCAGATGGCGGCCCTGGCCATGGCCGTAGTGTTCCGCGGCCTCGAACCCGGCGAGCTGGCTGCCCTCACCGACGCCATGATCGACTCCGGCGATCGCCTCCGCTTCGACGACTGGCCGGTCCCGCGGGTGGACAAGCACTCCACGGGGGGTGTGGGCGACAAGACCTCGCTCATCCTGGCGCCGATGGTGGCCGCCTGCGGCGTGGCGGTGCCGATGATGTCCGGGCGCGGGCTGGGGCACACCGGCGGCACGCTCGACAAACTCGAATCGATCCCCGGCTTCCGCACCCGGCTTTCCCTCCGCGAGGCGGAGGCACAGGTCCGCCGGCTGCTGGTCGCCATGCTGGGGCAGACCGAAGAGATCGCCCCGGCCGATCGCAAGTTGTATGCGCTGCGCGACGTGACCGGCACCGTCGAGTCCATCCCGCTCATTGCGGCGAGCATCATGTCCAAGAAGCTCGCCGAGGGGCTCACGGGCCTCGTGCTGGACGTGAAGACCGGCTCCGGCGCCTTCCTCACGCGCCTCGAGCAGTCCCTCGAGCTGGCGCAGACGATGATCGGCCTGGGCGAGGCGCGCGGGTGCCGCACGGTGGCGCTGCTCACCGCGATGGATCGCCCGCTGGGGTACGCGTGCGGGAATGCGCTCGAGGTGGTGGAGTGCATCAAATGCCTGCGGGGCGACGGCCCCGCCGACCTGATGGAGGTGACCTTCAGCCTCGCCGCCGAGATGCTGGTGGTCGGTGGCGTCGCGGACACGGCGGCGGCCGCGCGGCGCCGGCTTGCGGACAGCGTGCGCTCGGGCCAGGCGCTCGAGCGGTTCCGGGACCTCGTCATCGCCCAGGGCGGCGATCCCCATGCGGTGGACGACCCGTCGCGTCTCCCGCGCGCGCCGTTCACCCGGGTGTACCAGGCGCCCACGGATGGCGTCGTCGCGGCGGTCGAGCCACGCCGCATCGGCAAGGCCATCGTCCAGCTGGGCGGCGGTCGCCAGCGGGTGGACGACCGGATCGACCCCGCGGTGGGCTTCGTCATCACGGCGAAGCCCGGCGACACGGTCGCACGCGGGCAGCCGCTCGCCACGGTGCATGCCCGCGACGAGGCCGGCCTCGCGCTGGGGCTCGCCGCGCTGGCGGAGGCCATCGTCATCGGCAACGGGGCCGCCCCGCGGCCGCTCGTTTCCCATCGCGTCACCGCCGCCGGCGTCGAGGTACTGGCCGGGTGATGGGACTCCTCGCCGCCGCGGCACTGGTCGCGGCTCTGCTCTGGTTCTTCACCGGCCGGCCGGCCCGTGCGCGTGAGCCCTGGGATCAGGGCGGCGAGATCGATCACGCGGAACTCGAGGCGGCCGAGCGAGAGATCAAGGACCTCGGGATCGACGCCCGGCCCGAGGGCGACCTCGAGGATGACCTCGGGCCGGGCACGTCGCGGAGCAAGTGAAATCCATCCCGTCGAGGTGTGTCGGTAGCGATCTGGAGTCAGGGCAGGGTACGCGGCGGGATTCGGGGTTTCGGAGCGCCAGACTTGCAAGGCATCCGGCAGCCCACCAGGTCGCCGATCGACGAAGATAGCCCCGGCGGCGGTTGCCCTGTGGATCAGCTCGCCGCGTCAGCCAGTTGGCGGGTTATCTGCGCCATACCAGAGCAGGCGTGGAGCACGGCCGCGCCGAGCCCTTGCCGTGAGACGTGCAGGAGCTCGTTGAGCCCGGTAACCGACCGGAAGTGGATCGTCTCGTAGAGCAAGATTGGCAGTTCCCGATTGTCCTTGAACCGCCTGTCAGGGCCGCCATTCTTGTTCACATATCGCCAGGTCGTGCCGATGACTTGTGCATCTCGAGGTGGGCTACCGTCCTCGATGAACTGGATCGTGCCCAGCTCCACCTGTAGCCCTTGATAGCTCACCGCGCCGACATGCGAGCCGTCGAACACCAGGAGCCGGTCGGGAAAAAAGAACAGCTCCTGACGTCCCACCTTCAGTGAGGGCACGTCGATGTTGGTCCTGATGATCGGCGGGGATCCGACCCGGGGACGCGTGGAGTCCCGCTTGATTACGCTCGAAGCGCCGGCGTGGTACTTCTGGTCGCGTACCTGGGCCTTGGCGTGGACATGCCAGAGGCCCCCGGCGCCCCCGAGGGCCTTCAGGCTGTCGATCAGCGCCTCGTAGCGGGCGGCTGCTTCCGGCTCCAGGTCGTACGCGATGACGACGGTGCGGCGCATGGCATCGTGCACCGTCGCCCACCAGAACGCCCCAGCACCGGCGGCCAGGGCCGTCAGGACGACGGTTCCACCGAGGCCCGCCGTCGTTGCCAGCACCAGGGCGAGGCATGCTCCGCCCGCGACCCAGGGGGCGAGCCGCGGCAGTGCTTGCCGTCGCTGGATCTCCTCGAGGAGTGAGGCCGCCGAGCCATCGGTCATTTCGAGCACCGAGGCGCTCTCGATCTCTTGCATGGGGCCGACCGAGTCTGACGGGACCTCCGGGCTCGGTACCGTCGGGGACGGCCGCGGCACCGTTCTGGCGCTGCCGCGGAGCGATTGCCGGTAATAGAGACCGCCGGACCCCATGTGGACGTAAGCGCCGCGCGGTCCGGTCCCGATACGGAAGCCGGGAATCCCGGTCGACACTCCAATGCCGGATTTCGAGAAGTTGAACCGCAGCGGTCCGACTCGGACGCTCTTTCGGAGATACAGTCCCATGCATGCCTCATCGAAGAGAAGTCGAGGCTCGGCGCAGCCTCGCCTGCGCCATGGTTCTGCCGTCGAACAGCGCGGCGGCGGCCCGGCATGGCCGCGGGCTGCGCCCTGATCAGGTCGTGTCCACCGCAGCCGGCTTCAGCCGGAGGCCGGCCACCCCGTAGATCACGGTACCCTGCTGGATGAGGCACTGGATTGCGTCCCGAATGCGAGCGGTCTCCTCCAGTGTGCGTTTCAGACCGAGCATTTCTCGGATCTCTGTGACCAGCTCGTCTTCCTGGAGGTGGTCCGCGACGCCGAGCGCCACACGTGCGGCCGCCATCAGCTCTTCGGAAGCCACCCATTCCGCCCCGATCGACATCCCGGCGCGGCTGCGCGGCCGGATCCGCCGATCGGTGGCAGGGTACAGGAAATCGCCCCGGCGCGTGATGAGGTTGAGCTCGATCGCGGCCTTGATGCCGCCCTCCGCAGCCGCCACGAGGCGAGAGCCCCGACGCGCGTGGTTCCAGAAGTAGAGCAGGCGCGACACCAACTCGTCTGCATGGATCGGCCCCTCCTGGTCGACGATGTGCCCGACGTGCCGAGCGACCATGCCGGTGGGCGCGTCCGCCAGGGACTCTCTGACCGGCTGCATCCGCGCGGCCATCGTATAGTTGGGCAGCTCCGGCCGCACATAGGGCCGCGGACCGATATTGACGGGGGCGGTGTCCGGAACCTCGATCAGCACGGGGGCCTCAGGTGCAGGCGGCGCTGCCTGCGCTGCCTTGGCGTCTTCCTCCGGCAAGCGCGCCCGCAGCTCCTCGAGCGCGCGCTGCAGGCGCTCCAGGGTGCCCGTGCGGTCCTTGAACCAATCGGTCGACCACACGCGCAGGATCGTCCACCCGCGGCGCTCCAGCACCTGCTGGCGGAGCCGGTCGCGGTCGCGCGCACAGGGGGCGGCATGGTAGGTCGCGCCGTCGCATTCGACGCCCGCCAGGTAGCGACCCGGCCGCTCGGGGACCCGGACGGCCAGGTCGAGTCGGTAGGACCCGACGCCAACCTGGCGGTCGACCAAGTAGCCCATGCTCTGCAGCACTTCACCGACTTCCAGCTCGAACAGACTCTCCGCCGCCGCCGCCGAGGACCGTGAGGTGACCTGCATCCTCCCGGTTTCGGCGAACTGCAGGAAGTCGCGGAGGAGCGCCGGCCCCTGCGAGGCTGCCGCGGTCGGGTTGATGTCGGTGGCCTTCAGGGAGCTGAAGATCTGCATCCGTCGGCGCGCGCGGCTGACGAGCACGTTCAGGCGTCGCCAGCCCTCCTGCTTGTTCAGCGGACCGAAATTGTACCGGAGACGCCCGTCGGCCTGTCGTGCGTACGTGATGCTCAGGAAGATGACGTCCCGCTCGTCACCCTGGATGTTCTCCAGGTTCTTCACGAAGAAGGGTTCGTGCGCCGCGCGGTCGAAGAAGGGCTCCAGGGATGGATCCTCGCGCCGGTACCGCTCCAGTTCGTCAAGGATCGCCAACTGCTGGCGCTGGTTGAACGTGCCGACGCCCAGTGTCTCGTGGGGACGGGTCCGCAAGTGCTTGATCACGGCGGCCGCCACCCGCTGAGCCTCGATCGGGTTGACCCCAGCCCCTTCATACCGGCCCTCGGGGATGTACTCGAACCGCAGCCCGAACTCCGGGCCCTCCGCCACGGCGGCCGGAAACACGACGAGCCGATTGTCGTAGAAGCGTTCGTTGGAAAACTGGATCAGCGCCTCGTGCGCGCTACGGTAGTGCCATTCCAGATGCGCCTGGTGAAGTCCGGCGGCCTGGAACTCCTCCAGCACGCTCTCCGTCTCTTCCAGCACGGGATCACCGTTCTCGTCGACCGCTGGGTTGGTGGCCCCGATCTGGACGGTGAAGAAGTTCGTCGGCGGGAGCTGCTTCGGATCGCCTACCACGACGAGCTGCTTGCCGCGGCAGATCGCTGCGATCGCGTCCTCGGTCGGAAGCTGACTCGCCTCGTCGAAGACGACCAGGTCGAACACCATGTCCGGCGCCAGGAACTGCGACACGCTCATCGGGCTCATGAGGAAGCAGGGCTTGAGCGCCAGAACGGCCTCGCCTGCCTCACGCAGGGTCACGCGAAGCGGTCGATGGCGCTTCTGCTTGGCGAACTCCTTCTGCAGGAAGGTCCGTTGGGCGGACGGGCTGCTGGCGTATCGGCTCGCGCCCATCTCGCGGAGCCGCGTGACGAGCCTGGCCTGGGTCGCCGACAGCAGCCTGGTATCGAGCTCGTGGAACGTGCGGCGTATCTCTTCGTGCCAGGCGGTGCTGAAGTCCGCGAGCGACGGGGCGGAGGGAATCACGCGCTCCAGCCAGGCCGCGTACAGGGACCGACGGAATGCGCGTTGGAGCTCTGATACCGGGATGCGCCCCGCGAAGGCTGCCTCGCCTATCTCTTCGGCTGGCGTCCCGGCAAGTGCCTTCATGGCGCGGACGAAATTCACCCACGCTGGGCCGCGCTTCAGGTCACGGCGGAGTTCGTCGAGACGCGCCAGGATGGCGGCAACCGGACGGTCGGCCAGGTATCCCTCGGGCCAGCCCAGGAACTGACGCAGCCGCTGCAGAGCTCGTTCGAGCTCGGCCACCGTCCCCCGCACCTGCTGCGGCAGCGGGTGCGTGCGGCCACCTTCCTCAGCCAAGCGATAGGCCTTCTCCTCGAAGGGTCCTTCGGCCGCGACCATCCGGTGGAACTGCTCGACCCACGCGACACGGGCATCGAGATCCTTCCAGTCGCTCGCCGGACCCCGCCAGGCCGCCCCGAACCAGGCCCCAGCCTCCGCATGGGTGGCGAGCGCCTGCTTGTCTCGCTGCCACTTCGCAACCTTCTTGAGGTCGGCCGCCTGATCGAGCATGGAAAGTTCATCGGCCGCGAGGCGCATGACCTGCCAGCGGCGGCGGATGGCGCGGTAGCGGCCATCGAGCACGGCGAGGAACGCGAACGCGCCGCTCAACTTGTGCTCGACGTACCGGATCTCGTCGGGATCTAACGTCTCGAGTGCCTCCCGGCGGTAGCGGCTGGTCAGACGGTGTTCGAGCGCGGCGTACTGCTGGCCGAGCGCCAGCAGGTCGGCCACCTCCGGGGGGCGCGTGGCCCAGCGGCTGTCCCGCAACACTGCGGCCGGCATGCCGGTTGCCGCAGCAAGGTGGTCCGCGACCCGGGTGAGTGCATTGGCTCGAGCGAGTGTCTCCGGCTCCGGTACGCCGAACGTGGAGGCGAGCTCGGACGCCTCGCTCAGGAGCGCGCCGGCCAATCGCCGAGCCTCCTCGAGGGCGGTGCCGATCCGGTCCGCAATGTCCTGGGAGTACTGATCGAGGCGCGCATCGCGCCAGCCGTTCTCGGCGACCGGTGCAACCTCACTGCCGAGGGTCTCGGCCTGGTGCAGCCGGTCGAGCAGATCGCTCCGCACTTCCGGCGTCATGGCGGTCGGATCGGCCGGGTACGGGAAACGCGGTGCCGTGAAGGTCGCGGCGTACTCGCCGAGGGCGCAGTACGCCGTGCAGCCGAGCGAGGTCCGCGGCTGGTGCAGCTCGCTCGCGTAGGTATTCAAGTGCTTCCGCGTCTTGGCCAGCGCCTCCGCGGTGCCGGCCGCACCGGGGGCCGGATTGCCGTGCGCGTGCAGGGCGAGCTTGAGGCCCTCGATCACCTCGTTCTTGTTCACCTTCGTCGAATGCAGCTCGAGGCAGAACTCGCCGAGCGTGGCCTCCGTGAGCCGGCGGTGGACCACTTCGAGCGCCGCCATCTTCTCCGATACGAAAAGAACGCGCTTGCCGGTGCCGAGCGCGTCAGCGATCAGGTTCGTGATCGTCTGGCTCTTGCCCGTTCCGGGCGGGCCATGGATCACGATATCGTGGCCCTTGGCGACCGCGGCGATCGCCCGCAGCTGCGAGCTGTCGGCGTCGAGCACTTGGTGGGTGGCTTCGGGCGGATAGTCCTGGTCGAGCTGGAGATCGCGAATCTCAGGTGGCAGATCATGCGCCGGTTCGCCCTCCTTCAGCACGACACGGCGGACGAGAGGATGTTTCCGGAACTGCTCCTCGTTCTCTTCGAGATCCTTGAAGATGACGAGCTTCTGGAACGCGAAGGTCGCAAGCACGATCTCTTCGGTGACCTTCCATCCGTGCGGATCCGCGATGTCCTTCGACCACGTGCCAAAGAACGGTCGGAGATCACAGGAGGCGGGGTCGTCCGCCGGCTCGGGCAGGGTGGGCATGGTTGTGATGTGGTGTACCCGCCGCAGGTATTCCATGAGTGAGGGATTCACCACCGGCTCATCGTCGCCGAGGACAAGGTGGTACCCTGCGCGCGCGCTCTGACGCTCGAGAATTACGGGCACCAGGACGAGTGGGGCCCGGAGGAAGGTCTCAGCCTGAGGCGCCTCCTTGTAATGCAGGAAGCCGAGCGCGAGGTAGAGCGTGTTGACGCCCTGTTCCTCGAGACTGGTCCGCTGCAGCTCCGCGAGCCGCCGGAGACTGGTGTCCAGGCCCTCGGGCGTTGCTCGGCACTGAAGGACGGTGTCCGTATGGTGGTCGGCCAGGTCCTCGCGCTCGTATGGCGCGAAGGGCTGCAGGGTCAGCAAGTCGGAGGCGGACGTGTCGTCTTCCTCATCGCTGCCCGGCGTGCCGCCGATCGCGGCTACCCGGCTCGCAGTGGGCGTTGCCCCATTGCCCAGAGGCCGTGGCGCACCGGGAGCGGCTGCGGTCTCGTCATCGGCCTTCCCCTTCTTCGAGGGCAGGGTGGCCACGAAGGTGAGGGGCTGCTGCTCTCCGACGAGCAGGCGGTAGATCTCCGCAGGCTTCTCGTCGACAATGGCCAACGTGGCCACCTTCCTCGGCCGGTAGTTCAACGCCTGATTGCGTTTGGTAAGATCGATGAGGCGGCCGCGCCAGGTCCCGAAGGCGGTCGTCAGTCGCCCTGTCACGTGCGCCTCTCCGTCCGAGCCGGATGACGCGGCCGGAGTCGGCAGATGCACGTCCGGGGTCGACCGAAGACCCTCGTCGGGCTCCACGCCAGCCAGCGGCGCTGGGGAGTCGTCCATGGCAGTCTCGATGATCGATGTAGGGGGGAGGCGGGGAAATTATGCCGGGGCCTGGTTGAGCGCCACCACCCCATGTCAAGGGTGCCTCTCCTCGGCCGACCCGCTCGAGAAGGCCGTCCGCCGTGCGCCGCAGCAGGCCACACCGTAGCGATCGCCACCTGGGACCGCGGCCACCAAATGCTCGGGGCGACCACCCACCTGGATAGTCGCCCCGTCGTTCGCGTGGCCGTTCTGTCATTCCGACTGGTCAGCTATCGAAACCAGAACAACTGCACAGCTTTCTCCATTGCTCGCCCCGACACCGCCTCCCGCCTACACGTCCAGCACGCTCACGTACTTCGCGTTCTTCTCGATGAACTGCCGGCGCGGCTCGACCTCGTCGCCCATCAGTTCATCGAAGAGCTTGGACGCGGTGGCCGCATCCTCCATGGTCACGCGGAGGATGGTGCGGGTGGCCGGATCCATGGTGGTCTTCCAGAGCTGATCCGGGTTCATCTCGCCCAGACCCTTGTAGCGCTGGACGTTGACCGAACCGCGGCCGCTGCCGTCGGAGAGCCGCCGGATGAACTCGTCGCGCTCGGCCTCGGTGTAGGCGTAGAACTCCTCCTTGCCCCTGGCCACGCGGTAGAGCGGCGGCTGCGCGATATACACGTAGCCCGCCTCGATCAGCTCCTGCATCTGCCGGAAGAAGAAGGTGAGCAGCAGGGTCCGGATGTGCGCGCCGTCGACGTCGGCGTCGGTCATCAGGATGATCTTGTGGTACCGCGCGTCCTCGAGCCTGAAGTCCTCGCGGACCCCGGTCCCGATGGCCGTGATGATCGCGCGGATCTCCTCGTTGCCCAGGATCCGGTCGATGCGGGCCTTCTCCACATTGAGGATCTTGCCCCGGAGCGGGAGGATCGCCTGGAAGGAGCGGTCGCGGCCCTGCTTGGCGCTGCCGCCGGCCGAGTCGCCCTCGACCAGGTAGATCTCGCACATCGAGGGGTCGTCGAGCGAGCAGTCTGCCAGCTTGCCGGGCAGCACGCCGCTCTCCAGCCCCGACTTCTTGCGCACCAGCTCGCGGGCCTTGCGGGCGGCCTCGCGGGCGCGCGCCGCGCCCACGGCTTTCTCGACGATGATCCGTGCGACCGGCGGGTGCTCCTCCAGCCAGGTGCCGAGGTGCTCGTTCACCACCTGCTTGACGATGCCCTCCACCTCGCTGTTGCCGAGCTTGGTCTTGGTCTGGCCCTCGAACTGGGGCTCGCGGACCTTGACGTGCAGGACGCAGGTGAGGCCCTCGCGCACGTCCTCGCCGCTCAGCGTGAAGCCTTCCTTCTTGAGCGCGTTGGACTTCTTGGCCCACTCGTTGATGGTGCGCGTGAGGGCCGCCTTGAAGCCGGTGAGGTGGGTGCCGCCTTCGTGCGTATTGATGTTGTTCACGAAGGTGAACGTGTTCTCGTTGTAGCCGTCCTCGTACTGGAGGGCGAGGTCCACCTCGACGTCGTCCTTGACGGCGTGGAAGGCGATCGGCTTCGGGTGGAGCGGCTTCTTGTTCCGGTTGAGCCACTCCACGAACTGCACCAGGCCGCCCTTGGCGAAGAAGGTCTCCGAGCGCGGCGGGGTCTCGCGCTCGTCGGTGAGCGTGATCGTCACGCCCTGGTTGAGGAACGCGAGCTGGCGGAGCCGGTCCGCGAGCGTG
>JBMOPM010000222.1:0-2963 GCA_049323575.1 Gemmatimonadota bacterium
AGGGGATTCAACGGCGCCTGACCTCCTGGGGTGTGCCACGCGACCGATCGTGCCTAAGACGCGACAAAACGAGCAGAACAGGGCGGCACCCTCCCGGGCTCGGTACAGCACGTCCGATGCCACGGGGTCATGCCGGTCATGCGCTGTTTGGTGAGCATATGACATTATCACATTTTTCCGCCCCCGGGGAGATGAGAACCCCGACGGCAGGGAAAACGGCGGCCAGGGAAACGAGGGGTGATGGCCCCACGCACGGCCCCGGCCGGACCCATCGCGGTGCGGTGAGGAGGAGGTGGCGGGAGCGTGTGGGAATCGAACCCACCGGAGCCGCGCTGGGCGACTCCATCGCGGTTTTGAAGACCGGCCCAGCCACCAGGCCAGATCCGCTCCCTCGCAGTACTCAGGCGGCGCCCGCGCCAGGCTCACGAATGGGCGCGACCATCCTCATGCAAGCTCGCCAGCACGCAGGTCATCTCGAACTCGTACGCAGCGAGCTCGTATTCGCCGATGGCGGCCGGCAAATATAGGGTCGGTCGGGCGTGTCGTGCGACGCGCGAGCGTCTCCGCCAGCACCTGCCAGATGCCTTTGCCGGTAATGCCCTGACCCGCGCCGACACGATCAGTGCTCCAGGTGCTGCCTGTCTCGCTGTCAGCGAAGGTAGCAGTGACACGAGCTTCCGGATCGCTCGACGAGATCGGCTTCCTGCACCTGCGAATGCTTGCGAAACAAGTCTATCCGCATGTCGAGACGCGGCCGACGCTCGCCTGGCCATCAGCGCTGATCCGGCACCGGCGTCGGGCGTCGACCCCACCGTGCCGAGTCCGCCGCCGGCCGCTCGAGCGCCGTCCCGAGCCCGGCATATAGATAGTCCCTGCCGAAGCGCGCCCGGAGCGCGGCGAAACCCGGCTCCCCCCGTCCAGTGCCCCAGGCCGATCTGGCGCACGCGCCAGTGGTCGTGCAGGGCCGCCGTCAAGCGGGCGATGGTACTGTCCGGCTCGGTGACCCATTGGAGCCCACCCTACGTTGCGGGCAAAGATCCCGGCGCTGTCGCCCGCGTCGAAGAGAATCCGCCGGCCCCGATACCGATGAGCGCCGCAAATCCCCAGTCCTGGCGGAGGTGAGGCGCGCCGCCGAACGCAGCATAGAGCACGGTGATCCGCGCGGCTTCCCCGTCGCGAGCCCCCGGGTCAGGGCGCGCCGACCCGCTTCACACCATCGCCGTGCGCTCCTCCGGCCGCGCGGGCCCGTGATGGCAACCGGCTAGCAGGTGGCCACCACCTCGATCTCCACCCGCACGCCGCGGGGCAATGCCGCGACGGCGACGGTCGAACGCGCCGGGCGATGATCGCCGAAGTGGCGCTGGTAGACCTCGTTCATCGCGGCGAAGTCGGCCATGTCGGTGAGGAACACCGTGGTCTTGACCACCTGATCGAGCCCCGAGCCCGCGGCCTCGAGAATCGCCGCCAGGTTGCGGAAGACCTGTTCGGTCTGCTCCACGATGCCGCCCTCCACCACCACCATGCTCTCGGGCTCGAGCGCAATCTGCCCCGCGGTGAAGACGAAACCGCCAGCGATCGTCGCCTGGCTGTAGGGCCCGATCGCCTTGGGGGCCTTATCCGTCGCCACGAACTTCATGCAGTCTCCTGTGCCTTGCGATGCGTGACTCGCGAGGTGCAACCCGCTGCTAGAACAATCCTTCTATCGTCCCATCCGGCAGGACGCGGATGGATTCCGCCGCCGGCGTCTTCGACAGGCCGGGCATGGTCATGATGTCGCCGGCGAGCGCCACGACGAACCCGGCGCCGGCGGACACGTACGCGTCGCGGACGGTCAGACGGAAGCCCGACGGCCGACCGAGCTTCGTGGGGTCATCCGAGAACGAATATTGCGTTTTGGCCATGCATACGGGCGTATTGCCGTAGCCGATCGCCTCGATCTGCTCGATCGCCCGGCTGGCCGGCGGCAGGAAGTCCACGCCGTCCGCGCCATAGATCTCGCGGGCGATGATCTCGATCTTCTCCCGGATGGGGAGATCGACCTCATAGAGCGGTCTGAAATCCGCCGTGCCCTCGCCGAGCACGGCGAGCACCTCCTCGGCCACCGCGATGCCGCCCTCGCCGCCCCTCGCCCATACATCGCTCACCGCGGCCCGGGCGCCCCAGTCCTTCGCGGCGTCCAGCACGGTCCGGATTTCCTCGTCACTGTCCGACAGGAAGCGATTGAGCGCCACGACTGGCGGCACGCCGAACTTCCGGATGTTCCTGACGTGCGCCTCGAGGTTCACCAGCCCCCGCTCGAGCGCGGCCACGTCCGGCGTGCCAAGGTCTGCTTTCTTCACGCCGCCGTGCATCTTGAGCGCCCGCACGGTCGCCACGACGATCGCGGCCTCGGGCTTGAGCCCGGCGAAACGGCACTTGATGTCGAAGAACTTCTCCGCGCCGAGATCGGCGCCGAACCCCGCCTCGGTGAGCACGATGTCGCCGAGGGAGAGCGCGAGCCTCGTGGCGGCCACCGAGTTGCACCCGTGGGCGATGTTGCCGAACGGCCCGCCGTGCACCAGGGCGGGCCCGCCCTCGAGCGTCTGCACCAGGTTGGGCAGGATGGCCTCCTTGAGCAGCAGCGTCATGGCCCCCGCGGCCTTGAGCTCGCCGGCGGTGACCGGCTTCCGGTCGCGGGTGTAGCCCACGATGACGCGGCTGATGCGGGCCTCGAGATCCTGCAGGTCGCTGGCGAGGCAGAGGATCGCCATGATCTCGCTGCCCGGCACGATGACGAACCGATCCTCGCGCACGGGGCCCGCGTTGATCCCGCCCAGGCTCACCACGATGGACCGGAGGGCCCGGTCGTTCATGTCCATGGTGCGCGGCCAGGTGATGCGCCGCGGATCGATGCCCAGCGCGTTGCCGTGATGCAGGTGGTTGTCCAGCATCGCGGAGAGCAGGTTGTGCGCCGACGTGATCGC
>JBMOPM010000223.1:0-2929 GCA_049323575.1 Gemmatimonadota bacterium
TGACCGGAACAGGCGGGCGCGTACGCACGCGCCCGGAGTACGGGCGCCACGGTCGGCGCCCGTACGACCGCCCCGTCGAGCTCGTCGCCCGCGAGCTGGTCGGGGCGGTGGTCGTTTCGCGCGTGGGCGGTGTGCTCACCGCGGGGCGCATCGTGGAGACCGAGGCCTACCTCGGCCGCGACGATCCCGCCTCGCACGCCTTCGGCGGGCGTCGCAACGCGCACAACGCGTCACTCTACGGTCCGCCGGGCACGTGGTACGTGTACCGGTCGTACGGCATGCACTGGTGCGCCAACCTGGTGTGCGGACCGCACGGCCTCGGCGCTGCGGTCCTGCTCCGCGCACTGGAGCCGCTGGAAGGACTGGACGTCATGCGGGAACGCCGTGGCGTCGCCGACGCGCGGTTGCTCTGCGCCGGGCCCGGCCGCCTCTGCCAGGCGCTCGGCATCACCCGCGACCTCGATGGCGTGCTCGACGGAGCAGGGCCGGTGACGATCGAATACCCCGCGCGCCGCACCCGCGCGGGGATCGTCGTGACGCCCAGGATCGGAATAACGAAAGCGGCCGATTGGCCGCTTCGCTTCGTGCTGGAGGATTCGAAGTGGGCGTCGCGCCCGGGGCGATCGGACGCGACGCCTTCCCGCTAGAACTCGGTCTTCGTGCCGTACCCGCGATCGCGGCCGCTGGCGAGGCGGATGCGGAGTCCCGCCATCACCTTGTGCGTGGGGCCCCGGATCAGGCTGCCGCGGAAGCGATCGAACGAGCCGTTGGGCGAACTCGACGTGATCTGGTACTGCGCGAAGATATCCACGATGCTCACGGCGTATTGCGCGCCGGCCACGAACGTGGCGAAGCCGCTCGAACCAAGCTCGCTGCCTGCCTCCTCGATGCGCGCCTGATCGTTGGGGTCGGCGAACGGGGGCAGTGGCCGCGGGTTCACCGCCTCGATCATGCCGGCACCCACACCGACGTAGGGCTGCAGACGGGTCCGGATCGGGAACGCCATCAGCACGAACGAATAGGTGCGGACGTCGTTGAACAGGAATTCCCGCCGGCCGCCGGCGCCCTGGGGGTCGCTGAGCGCGGCGCGCTCATTCGAGCCCACCGCCTCTTCCACCGAGACCATCAGGCCGGCGCGCTTGGCCATGGCAAGGACGTGACCGCCGAAGGCCGGGACCGCGCCACGCGTCTGGGAGGCCGTCTTGAAGATCGTGGTCCCGCCCTGACCGCCAAAATAGAACGCGTAGTTCGGGCGGACTTCCTGGGCCGCGGCGGTGGTCGCGGCAACGAGCGCCGTCAGTACGAGGGTGGCACCGCGGGCTAGGCGCTGCTCCATCGATTGCATCTCCCGGCTGAGTGATGAAGGGACCGGCGACGGCGGTCTGCCGCAAATTACGACCGGCACCCCGAAAATGCGAGAGTGAAAACCGGCCCGGTCATGACGTATCCCTTGCGGTGCAAGAGACTTGCCCACCTCACGTGCGAAAATAGGTGAGGTGCGTCAAATGAGATGCAACTTCCTGCCCACTTTGGCGAAAGCAGCCAGGGCCTGGTCCAGATCCTCCCGGGTGTGCGCCGCGGAGATCTGACAGCGCACCCTGGCCTGGCCCTGCGGCACGACCGGATAGCCGAACCCGGTGACGAAGACCCCCTCGTCCAGCAGCATATCGCTCATGCGGATCGCGGCGGCCGTCTCCCCCAGGATGACGGGGACGATCGGGGTTTCTCCGGGGAGGGGTCTGAAACCGAGCCCGAGGAGCTGGTCCCGGAAGTAGGCGGCGTTGGCCCGGAGCCTGGTCACGCGCTCGGGCTCGCGCTCCAGCACCTCGATGCTGGCCAGCGCGCTCGCGGCCACGGTCGGCGGCAGCGCGTTGGAGAAGAGCTGCGGCCGGGCGCGCTGGGTCAGGTAGTCGCACACGGCGTGCGACCCCGCGACGAAACCGCCGGCGGCGCCGCCCAGCGCCTTGCCCAGGGTCGACGTGATGATGTCGATCTCACCCACCATGCCGAAGTGTTCGGCCGTCCCGCGGCCGGTCGCGCCGAGCACGCCGGTGGCGTGGGAGTCGTCGATGACCAGCACCGCGCCGTGCTTGCGGCACACGTCGACCAGGCCCGGCAGATCCGCGATGGCGCCTTCCATCGAGAACACGCCGTCGCTGATGACCATCTTGACCTTGCGATCGGACGCCGCGGCGAGCTTGGCGTCGAGGTCGGCAAGGTTGGCGTGCTGGTAGACGCCGGTCTGGCACCTGGTGATGGCCTTCGCGAGGCGGATGCCGTCGATGATCGAGGCGTGGTTGAGCTGATCGCTCAGGACGATGTCGTCCTCGGTGAGCAGGGTGCCGGGCACCGCCTCGTTGGCGTTCCAGCAACTCACGAAGCTCAACGCGTCCTCGGTGCCCACCAGGCGCGCGCAGGCCCGTTCGAGGTCGCGGTGGATGGTGAAGGTGCCGCAGATGAACCGGACGGAGCCGGTGCCGGCGCCGAAGCGGTCGAGCCCCCGCTTGCCCGCCTCCACCACCTCGGGGTGCGCGGACAGGCCCAGGTAATTGTTGGACGACAGGATGATGACCTCGCCCCGGCCTTCCATGTGCACCCGCGCGGCCTGCGGGCCCTGGAGGTAGTTGAGCCGCTTGTAGACCCCGTCGGTCTTGAAGCGCTCCAGCTCGGACGCGATCCGAGTCTCGAGCGACGAGTACAGCGTCGTCATGCACCGATCTCCAGAATGACCTTGCCCGCCTGGCCGTCCTTGATGACGGCGATCGCATCGGCGATGCGATCCAGGGGGAAGCGATGAGTGATCACCGGGCGGGGATCGAACCGGCCCGACTGCAGGAAGCGCCGCATCTGGTGCCAGTCCTCGTACATGCGCCGACCGGTGACGCCATAGATGGTGAGCCCCTTGAAGATCACGTCCCGGGCAAAATCC
>JBMOPM010000224.1:0-2900 GCA_049323575.1 Gemmatimonadota bacterium
CGCGCCGTGGTGCTGGGCGGCTGGCAGGGCGATGCGGGCATTGCCATCGACGCCCGCTACGATCGCTTCACCGGTGACGCGGTGAGCGCGGGTGCCGAATTCTATCGCGGAGCACTGCGGCTGGACGCGTCGCTCCGGCGAGGCGAGCAGACCAGCTGGTCGCTCACGCCAGTGGTCCGGCTCGATCTCTGGCGAGGACGCTCGGCGGCGATCATGAGCGGCCGGCTGGACGCCGGGTGGCAGCGCGGCCGCACCGGCGTCACGCTCGGCGTGGGGAGCGCCGTGGCGCCGCCTGCGCTGGGGGATCTCTTCTTCCGCGAAGGGGTCGGCGTGCGGCTCAACCCGGACCTGGGCCCCGAGCGGGTGACGTGGGAAGTCGAGGCCGGCGTGCGGCAGGTGGTGCCGATCGGTCCAGGCGAGGCGACGGTCGCCGCCCGCGGCTTCTATGGCCGGGTGGACGGGATGATCGTCTGGTCGCCGGACTTCCGGTTCATCTGGAGCCCGCGGAACATCGACGTGCTTCGGCGGGGCGGGGAACTCGCGCTGGCCCTGGCGCCCCGGCGGTCGCTTCGGGTGGACGGCAACGTCACCTGGGCTGCCGTCACCTACGACCGCGAGGGCGGGGACCAGGTGATCTATCGCCCGCGCCTCACGGCCGGGGCCGCACTGGCCTGGCTTCCCGAGCCCTGGCGGCTGGACCTCCGCTGGCATCTCGTCGGCTCCCGCTTCCCCAACAGCGGCGGCACCAACGCGCTGCCCGCCTTCTCGCTGGTGGACCTCGGGCTCGAACGGCGGATCGGGCGCCGCGTTTCTCTCCGCGCCGACCTGCGCGACCTGTTCGATCGCCGCGCCGAATTCATCGCCGGGTTTCCCACGCCCGGCCGCACCTTGGCTGTCACTTTCTCCGTGCAAGGACCCTGAACCATGCGTCGAGTCTCCTTCATCTTCATCGCTCTGGCCGCCCTGGCCCTTTCCGCCTGCGCCGAAACCATGGCACCGCCTCCGCCCGCCGAGGAGGTGCTGCTGGTCGTGAACTCGACGGAGGCGACGCTCAGTGTCGTGCCCGTGGCCAATCCCTCCCGGAGCCAGAAGATCCAGTTGGGTGGCACATCGCCGACGCCGGTCGGCGTGGTGGCGCGGGGCTCCCTGGCACTCGTGCCGCTCGGCCTGGACAACGCCGTCGCCGTGGTGGACCTCGCCGCGGGGACCGTGGTGCGGCGGATTCCGCTGCCGCCGGGGTCCGGCGCGACGGGGGCGGCCTTCGTTAACGACTCGATCGCCTACATCGCCAATCCCAACCTGAACTCGGTGACCCGGATCAACATCCTGCGGGGCGACACCGCCACGACCGCGGCAGGCCAGTACCCGCAGGGGCTGGTCTTCACCCGCGGCAGGCTCTTCGTGCTGAACGGGAATTTCGCGTCATGCCCGCCGCCGAACTATCTCTGCCTCATGGGGCCGAGCTGGCTCACGGTGATCGATCCGATCACGAACCGGCGGCTGGGTGATCGCGACTCCATTCCGCTGGCCGGGCCCGGCAATGCCCAGTTCGCTGCGGTCGGCGGCGACGGGCTGCTGTACGTGATGAACACCGGATCGTACGGCACCGGCGAGGGGCGGCTCTCGATCGTGGATCCGGTGGCGCGACAGGAGGTGGCGAGCTTCGCCGGCTTCGGCAACGCGCCCGGGCGGATTGCGATTTCCGGCGAGCGGCTGTTCGTCAGCTCGTTCAGCGAGGGACTGATGGTGTTCGACACCCGCACGCGGCAGGTCGTGCGCGGCGCGGGGCAGGGGATCCCGGCACGAGGCAACAGCGCGGTGGATGTGGACAGTCAGGGGCGGATCTATCTGATCGAAAGCGGGCCGTGTCAGGGCGGCAACCCGGGGCGGGCGCGCATCTTCGACACCAGCCTGAACGAGATCCGCTCTGTTCCGCTGGGTGAGTGCTCGTTCGGCACGGCGGTGACGAAGATCGGAGGGTAACGCGTCGTCCCGGGCGCGGCGGCGGGATGCTACGTTTCTCCCGTGCCTCCTGTCGCCACGCCTGCCATCATCCTGAGCACGCTGCGCTACGGCGAGACGTCCAAGATCGTCCGGCTCGCCACCCGCGACTTCGGCGTGCGCAGCGCCATCGCCAAGGGCGCGCTCCGGCCGCGGAGCCGGTTCGGCGCCGCCCTGCAGCTCCTGAGCGGCGGGGTGGCGCAGCTCTACCTGAGCGAGCACAGCGATCTGCACACGCTCGGCGCGTTCGACCTCACCCGTCTTCGCGCCGGGCTGGCCTCCCGGCTGGATCGCTACGCGGCGGCGTCGGCCGCGGCGGAGGTGATGCTCCGGTTTGCATCCACCGATTCGCATCCGGAGGCATTCGACGAACTGGAACACGGGCTGGACATGCTGGAAGCGCTCCCGGCCATCGCGGTGGAGCCGTTCGCCCTGCGCACCATCTGGCGGCTGGTCTCGGTGCTCGGCTTCGAGCCGGCCCTCACCGAATGCGTCCGGGACGGCGGCGCGCTGGCCGAGACCGGGCCGATCGCCTTCAGCACCAGCGACGGCGGCGCGCTGTGCGAGCGCTGCGCGGTGGAGCACGGCGCCACTCGGCTGCCCGGGGAGGCGCGCGTCCAGCTCGAAGCCCTGCTCGATCCCGCCGCCGAACTGCCCGATCTCGACGGTCCCCATCTCGCAGCGCATCGCCGGCTCCTCGTGCGGTTCATCCGCTACCATCTCGCCGACGGGGCCGAGTTGCCCGCGCTGGCCTTCTGGCAGGACCGGCCCTGGGAGGCGGTCGCGACCCGATGATCATCGGCACCGCCGGTCACATCGACCATGGCAAATCCTCGCTGGTCACCGCGCTCACCGGCCGACCCATGGATCGGCTCGCGGAAGAGCGGCGACGCGGCATC
>JBMOPM010000225.1:0-2877 GCA_049323575.1 Gemmatimonadota bacterium
CGCGCCTCGCCTCGGGCGAGACCGACATCGTCATCGGCACCCACCGGCTGCTCTCGCCCGACGTGAACTTCAGGGACCTCGGGCTGCTCATCGTGGACGAGGAGCACCGCTTCGGCGTCAAGCACAAGGAGCGGCTCAAGGCGCTCCGGCTGGCCGTGGACGTGCTCACGCTCACGGCGACGCCGATTCCCCGCACGCTGCACCTTTCGCTGTCGGGGCTCCGGGATCTCACCCTCATCGAAACGCCGCCGCGGGACCGTTCGCCCATCCTCACCTTCGTGGAGCCCTGGGACGACGCGCTGCTCGACGAGGCTTTCGCGCGCGAGCTGGATCGCGGGGGCCAGGTGTTCGTGGTCCACAACCGCATCGAGACCATCGAGACGATCGCGGCCAAGGTGCGGTCCCTGGCGCCGCGGGCGCGGGTGGGCGTGGCCCACGGCCAGCTGCCCGCGGACGATCTCGAGACGGTGATGCGGGACTTCGTCGCCGGCGACGTGGACATTCTGGTGACCACGATGATCGTCGAATCCGGCCTCGACGTCCCCAACGCCAACACCATGGTGGTGCACGACGCCCACCGCTTCGGCCTGGCCCAGCTCTACCAGCTCCGCGGCCGGGTGGGGCGGAGCCACCGCCGGGCCTATTGCTATCTGCTGGTGCCCGACACCATCGACCCGGCGGCAGAGGACCGGCTCCGGGTCCTCGAGCACCATACCGAGCTGGGCGCCGGCTACCGGATCGCGATGAAGGACCTCGAGATCCGCGGCGCGGGTAATCTGCTCGGCGCCGAGCAGTCGGGGCACGCGCAGGCCGTGGGATTCGACCTCTATCTCCGCTGGCTCGAGGAGACCGTGTCGGCGCTGCGCGGCAGGGGGACGGTGGAGCAGCCGGTGCCGCCGGACGTGGTCCTCGACCGGCCGGCGCACCTGCCGGATACCTACGTCCCGGACGACGACGCCAAGCTCGATCTGTACCGCCGACTGGCGCGGGCCGCCTCATCTGGCGACATTGAACAGCTTCGCGCCGAATTGCGGGAGCGGTTCGGACCGCTCCCGCCCGAGGCGCTCGCGCTACTGGATTTGAGCCGCCTCCGGGTGCTCGGGGCGATCCTGCACGTGCAGCACGTGCTGGTTCGCGGCGACGAAGCCCGGCTGACCTTCCGGCCCGGGGCCACCCCGCGGCTGGCCGGTCTCACGCAGGCGCTGGGCGACGTGCAACTGCTGGCCGAGGTGCGCCGGACCGTGCCGCTGTCGCTTCGGCTCGTGCGGCTGGGAGGCGAGGCCCTCGTACCCTCGCTGGTGCGCGCCCTTGAGGCCGTGGCGCGCTTGGCATGACCCGATTCAGGAGATCAGATGCGCCGAGTGGTGATGATCGCGGGAGTGGTGGGGCTGTCCGTGGCCGGGTGCTCCCAGGCCAGAGACCTCTTTTCCGCGCGGCCCAACGTGGTCGCCGAGGTGGGGCGCCAGAGGCTGACCGCGGAGCGACTCGCGCAGATCATCGCGAAGGCGCCCGGGCTGCCGGTGACCAAGGAATCGGCGCAGTTCGTCGCCAACGTCTGGCTCGACTACGCCGCCTTCGCCCAGGCCGTGGCGACCGGCGCCCTCAAGACCGACTCCGCCACGGTGGCGCAGGTCCTCTGGCCCCAGCTCGCGGAGCTCAAGGGCAGCGCGTGGCACGACACGGTGATCACGCGCCGCGCCAAGGTCTCGCCGGCTCAGCTCGACAGCCTCTACAACAAGACCGACACCCGCACGCTCCAGCACATCCTCGTGCGGCCGCAGGGGAACGACGCGGCCGCCAAGGCCCAGGCCCGGACCAAGGCCGACTCGGTGCTCAAGGTGGTCAGGGCCGGCGCCGACTTCGCCCAGGTGGCGAGCCAGGTCTCCGAGGATCCGGGCAGCGCCGCGCAGGGCGGGATGCTCCCGCCGTCGGGCAAGGGCGCCTTCGTCCCCGCGTTCGAGAAGGCCGGGTGGGCCCTGGCGCCCGGCGCGGTGAGCGGCGTGGTGGAGAGCCCGTTCGGCTTCCACATCATCCGGCGGCCCACGCTGAGCGAAGTGCAGCCGATGCTCACCCGCTACCTCACGCAAGGGCAGGTGCGGCAGATCGACTCGATCTATGTCGACAGCCTGCTCAAGACGAAGAAGGTCGAGGTGGCGCCGGACGCGGCGGCCGCGATCAAGACCGCGCTGGGCGATCCGCAGGGGCAGAAGAAATCCACCAAGCGGGTGGTCACCTACGCCAGCGGCGCCCTGACCGTGGGTGAGGTGCTCCGCTGGATCGACGCGCTGCCGCCCCAGTTCGTGGCTCAGCTCCAGGCGGCGGACACCACGCAGCTCAAGCAGTTCGCGCGGCTGCTCGCCCAGAACGTCCTGATGCTGCAGCAGGCCGATTCGGCCGGCATCAAGGTCGATCCCGCGCAGTGGAAGCTGCTGACCCAGAACCTGCTGAGCACCATCGACAGCGTGAAGGCGGACATGGGCCTCATCGGCACCGGCCTCACGCCCGAAGCCGCGGGCGACAAGATGAACGCCTACTTCGACCGGCTGGTGGCGGGTCAGGCGCGCCTGCGCCCGCTGCCCGCCACCATGATGGCGATGCTGCGGGAGCAGACCAGGGCCCGTCTCAACCCGGCCGGCATCGCCAAGGCGCTGGAACTGGCGCAGGTCGAGCGCGCCAAGGCCGACTCCTCGAGGCCCCGTCCCGACGCGCTGCAACCGGCGCCCGGCGGGCCGCCCGTGCCCGGTGGCCAGCCGGCCACGCCGCCCGCGGGCGGCCAGACGCCCCCGCCCGAGAAGCCGTGAGCGTCCCGTTCGAGATCCGGAGTCTCCTGGCCGTCCTCGCCCTCGCGGGGACGGCCGCTCCACTGGCGGCCCAGAC
>JBMOPM010000226.1:0-4186 GCA_049323575.1 Gemmatimonadota bacterium
GGCCCTACGCCGAGCGGCTCATCACCCTCGCCCGCCGCGGCGACCTGCATGCCCGCCGGCTCGCGGCGCGGAAGATCAAGGAGCGCGAGGTCCTCACGCGGCTGTTCGCGGAGATCGGGCCCCGGTTCGCGGCCCGCCCGGGCGGCTACACCCGGATCCTCAAGCTGGGCCATCGACCCGGCGACGGCGCGGACATCGCGCGGATCGAGCTGCTCTCCGAGTGACCCGCGACAACGACCGGCAGCGGACGGCAACGAAAAAGGGGACCCTCGGGTCCCCTTTTTTCAGGGCAGGAGCGCGGTATGCCCGGCTCCTGGCGCCGGCGATCGGCTCAGGAAGCCTTCTTGATCCGGTCGCTCTTGATGCACTTGGTGCAGACCCGGACCCGCTTGGGGGCGCCATCCACCTGGATGCGCACCGTCTGCAGGTTCGGATACCAGCGGCGCTTGGTGCGGTTGTTTGCGTGGCTGACGTTGTTGCCCGTCGCCGGTCCCTTGCCGCACACCGTGCAGACCCGTGCCATGGCCACCATCCTTACGCGTTGGTCCGAAAGCCAGTGACTACAAAAGCCTTGAAGAATAAGGGATCGGCCCTCGGGCCGCAATCGCTGGAGGGCCCATGCCCCGTGCGCTGATCACCGGGATCACCGGCCAGGACGGGTCCTATCTGGCAGAGCACCTGCTGGCCAAGGGGTACGAAGTGGTGGGCGTGGTCCGCCGGACCAGCCACCACTCCTACGAGCGGATCGACCACCTGCTCGACCGGATCACCGTCGTGCCGGCCGACCTCCTCGACCAGCACTCGCTGACCGTGGTCCTCCAGGAGACCGAGCCCGACGAGATCTACAACCTCGCGGCGCAGTCGTTCGTCCCCACGTCGTGGAGCCAGCCCGTGCTGACGGGCGAGTTCACGGCGCTGGGCGTCACCCGGCTGCTCGAAGCGATGCGGCTCGTGGCGCCCAGGGCGCGCTTCTACCAGGCCTCGAGCTCGGAGATGTTCGGCAAGGTGGTGGAGACGCCCCAGCGCGAGACCACGCCGTTCTATCCGCGCTCACCCTATGGCGTGGCCAAGGTGTATGGGCACTGGATCACGGTGAACTACCGGGAGTCGTACGGCCTGTATGCCGTGAGCGGGATCCTGTTCAACCATGAATCGCCCCGGCGCGGCATCGAGTTCGTCACCCGCAAGGTGACCGACGGCGTGGCGCGGATCAAGGCGGGACTCCAGAAGGAGCTCAGGCTCGGCAACCTCGACGCCCGCCGCGACTGGGGCTACGCCGGGGATTACGTCGACGCGATGTGGCGCATGCTGCAGCAGCCCTCGCCGTCGGACTACGTGGTCGGCACCGGCGAGACCCACAGCGTGCGCGAGCTGGTGGAGATCGCCTTCGGGCACGTGGGGCTCGATTGGCGGCAGTATGTCGTCGTCGACCCGAAGTACTATCGTCCAGCCGAGGTGGACGTCCTGCAGGCCGACCCGGCGAAGGCGAAGCGCGAGCTGGGCTGGGCGCCCAAGGTGAGCTTCGAACAGCTCGTGACCATGATGGTGGACGCCGACCTCGAACGGCTCGGCCAGACCCGGTGAAAGTGCTCGTGACCGGCGCGGACGGCTTCGTCGGCCGGTTCGTCGTCGACGCTCTTCTGACCCGCGGCGATGAGGTGATGGGCACGCTGCTGCCGGGGCGCACCGCGCCCACGGAACGGGAGCGGCTGACCTGGCGGCCGGTGGATCTGACCGACGGGGCCTCGGTGGAGGCCCTCTTCCCCCAGCCGGTGGACGCCGTGATTCACCTCGCGGCCGTCGCGTCGGGGCTCGAGGCCCGGCGCGACCCCGGCCACGCCTGGGTGGTGAATGCCGCCGGCACCGCGCGTCTCGCCGCGGCGCTGGGCCGGCTCAAGGAGCGTGCGTGGGGCGATCCGCTGCTCCTCGTGGTGTCGACCGGCGAGGTGTACGGGCGCGGGGTCGGCCGGCCGAGCGTCGAGACCGACCCGGTCGAGCCGGTGTCGCCGTACGCGGCGAGCAAGCTGGGGGCGGAGACGGCCGCGCTGGCGGAGGCCAGGCGGAGCGGGCTGCGGGTGATCGTGGCCCGCTCGTTCCCGCACACCGGCCCCGGGCACACCGGGCCCTATGCGCTGCCGTCGTTCGCGGAGCGGATTCGGGCCGCGGCGGCCTCCGGGGCGCGGATGGTCCCGACGGGCAATCTTGATCCGGTGCGAGACTACCTCGATGTCCGCGACGTCGCGGCCGCCTATCTCGCGCTCGTGGATCGGGCCGAGCCCGGCATCTACAACGTGGCGAGCGGCGAAGGCCACTCGCTGCGCGCTCTTTTCGAGCGGCTGGCGCAGATCGCCGGCCACCCCGTGACGCCCTCGCCCGAGCCGGGCCTCATGCGGCGAGGGGATCTGTTCTATCTTGTCGGCGACTCGACCAGGCTTCGGCGCGCCACCGGGTGGGCGCCGGCGATTTCGCTGCAGCAGACTCTGACTGACTTGATGCATGCCCAGGCGCACTGATCTCGAAACCATCCTGCTCATCGGCTCCGGCCCGATCGTGATCGGCCAGGGCGCCGAGTTCGACTATTCCGGCACCCAGGCGGTGCGGGCCCTCAAGGAAGAGGGGTACCGCGTGGTGCTGGTGAATTCGAACCCGGCCACGATCATGACCGATCCCGAGCTGGCCGATGCGACCTACATCGAGCCGGTAACGCCCGAGTGGGTGGCCCGGGTGATCGAGCGCGAGCGTCCCGATGCCCTCCTGCCCACGATGGGCGGCCAGACGGCCCTCAACGTGGCGATGGCGCTGGTGAAGGATGGCACGCTGGAGAAGTTCGGCGTGGAGCTGATCGGGGCCGACGCCCGCGCCATCAGCATCGCCGAGGACCGCGAGGAGTTCGCCGCGGCGATGGTGCGGCTCGGGCTCGCGACGCCCCAGGGGCGCACCATCCGGAACCTGGACGAGGCGATGGCGGTGGTGGAACAGACCGGCTATCCGGCGATCATCCGCCCGTCGTTTACGCTGGGCGGCACCGGGGGCGGGATCGCCTACAACCTGGCGGAGTTCCAGGATCTGGTCGCCCGGGGCCTCGAGCTGTCGCCGGTGGGCTCGGTGCTGGTGGAGCGGAGCGTCATCGGGTGGAAGGAGTTCGAGCTCGAGGTGATGCGGGACGGGGCGGACAACGTCGTCATCGTGTGCTCCATCGAGAACCTGGACCCGATGGGCGTCCACACCGGCGACTCCATTACCGTGGCGCCAGCGATGACGCTGACCGACCGCGAGTACCAGCGGATGCGGGACGCCGCCATCGCCATCATCCGGGAGGTGGGCGTCGCGGCGGGCGGCTGCAACATCCAGTTTGCGGTGAATCCCGAGACCGGCGAGCAGCTGGTGATCGAGATGAACCCCCGGGTGTCGCGCTCCTCCGCGCTGGCGTCCAAGGCCACCGGCTTCCCCATCGCCCGGATCGGCACCAAGCTCGCCGTGGGCTACCGGCTGGACGAGCTCCCCAACGACATCACCCGGACCACGCCCGCGTCGTTCGAGCCCGTGCTCGATTACGTGGTCGTGAAGATCCCGCGCTTTGCCTTCGAGAAGTTCCCGACCGCCGACCCGCACCTGACCACGCAGATGAAGTCGGTGGGTGAGGTGATGGCGATCGGCCGGACGTTCAAGGAAGCGTTCCAGAAGGGCATCCGCGGTCTCGAGATCGATCGGCCCGGCTGGGTGATCGGCGCCACGCCCGCCGACGACCGGCTCGAAGCCGGTGATCGCGAGGAAGTGCGGGCCGCGCTCCGCCGCCCCACGCCCGAGCGGATCTATCAGATCAAGCGCGCCTTCCTGCTGGGTCTCACGGTGCAGGAGGTCGCCTCCGCCACCGGGATCGATCCCTGGTTCCTCGACCAGATGCTGGAGCTGCTCGAAGCCGAGCAGGCGTGGGCCGCCACCGGCTTCACCGGGAACGACGAGGACGACCGCCGCCGGCTGCGGGAGATGAAGCAGATGGGCTTCTCCGACCGGCAGCTCTCGCAGCTGATCGGCCTCCCCGAGGCGGAGGTCCGCGCCACGCGCCATCGGCTGGGCATCCGGCCGGCCTACAAGACCGTGGACACGTGCGCGGGCGAGTTCCCGTCGTCCACGCCATACCTCTACTCGTCGTACGATGAAGAGAACGAAGCCGGCCCATCGGGGC
>JBMOPM010000226.1:4196-19908 GCA_049323575.1 Gemmatimonadota bacterium
ATCCTGGGCAGCGGGCCCAACCGGATCGGGCAGGGAGTCGAGTTCGACTACTGCTGCGTCCGCGCCTGCCTCGCCTTCCGCGAGATGGGCTACCGCACGGTGATGGTGAACTCGAATCCCGAGACGGTGTCCACCGACTTCGACATGTCGGACACGCTGTACTTCGAGCCGCTCACGCTCGAGGACGTGCTGGAGATCGTCGAGCTGGAGCGGCCGATCGGCGTGGTGGTGCAGCTGGGCGGGCAGACGCCGCTCCGGCTGGCGCGGGGGCTGGAGCAGGCCGGGGTCAAGCTGCTGGGCACGTCGCCGGACGCCATCGATGCCGCGGAGGATCGCGGGCGGTTCGAGGCGCTGGCGCGGGAGCTGGGCGTGGCGCAGCCGCCGAGCGGGGTGGCGTTCTCGGTGGAGGAAGCGGAGAAGGTGGCCGAGCGGGTGGGCTACCCGGTGCTGGTGCGGCCGAGCTACGTGCTGGGCGGTCGGGCGATGGAGATCGTCTACGATACGCCGTCGCTCCGGAATTACTTCCTCCGCGCCGTGCGCGTGGCTCCGGAGCATCCGGTGCTGATCGACCGCTTCCTCGAGGACGCCTTCGAGGCCGACGTGGATGCGCTGGGCGACGGGAAGCGCTGCGTGATCGGCGGGGTGATGCAGCACATCGAGGACGCCGGCATCCACTCCGGCGACTCGGCCTGCGTACTGCCGCCGTACCTGATCACGGCGGAGCAGGTGGAGCAGATGCGTTGCTACACCCGGGCGTTTGCCGAGCGGCTGGGCGTGGTGGGCCTCATCAACGTGCAGTACGCGATCAAGGACGGCGTGGTCTACGTGCTCGAGGTGAATCCCCGGGCTTCCCGCACGGTCCCGTTCGTGTCGAAGACGACCGGCGTGCCGCTGGCGAGCCTGGCGGCCGCCGTGATGGTGGGCAAGACGCTCGACGAGCTGGGCGTGCAGGACGAGCGTCTCCGGCCGTACATCGCGGTGAAGGAAGCGGTCTTCCCCTTCACCAAGCTCCCCGGCGTGGATCTGATCCTCGGCCCCGAGATGCGCTCCACCGGCGAAGTGATGGGGATCGACCACAGCTTCGGGATGGCGTTCGCCAAGGCGCAGGCCGCGGCGGACGGATCGCTCCCGCTCGAGGGCACGGTGTTCGTCACCGTGAACGACCACGACAAGCCGACGGTCACGCCGATCGTCCAGCGCTTCGTGGACCTCGGGTTCACCATCGTCGCCACCGAGGGGACGAGCCGCTATCTCCGCGCGCGCGGGATTCCCGCCCGGACGGTGCTCAAGGTGCACGAGGGGCGGCCGAACGCCATCGACCTCATCGTCTCGGGCGAGGTCTCCCTCCTCATCAACACGCCGCTCGGCAAGCTCACCCAGCAGGACGATTATCTCATGCGCCGCTCGGCCCTGCAGCATCGCGTGCCGTACACCACGACGATGTCGGCCGCGGCTGCGGCGTGCGATGCCATCGTCGCGCTGCGCAGCCGGGTCCGCGAGGTGCGCTCGGTGCAGGAGTGGCACCGGATGGGGCAGGACACGGCCGGATGAGCGGAGCCCGCGACCCGGCGGTGGCCGCGGCCCTCCGCGCAGAGGTGCGCGGGGAGGTGCGCGAGGCGGAGCCGCTCAGCCGCTACTCGACCTACCGCATCGGTGGGCCGGCCACGGTGTTCATTCCCGTGGGCGTGGAGGACGTGAGCAAAGCGCTCGCGTTCGCGACGGAGCGGGGCATCCCGTGGCTCGCGCTGGGCCTCGGTTCCAACGTGCTGCTGCCGGACGAGGGCCTCGACGCGGTCGTGATCCGCGTGGGCAAAGGGCTGGATGCCATCCGGAGCGATGGCCCCCGGTGGTGGATCGGCGCCGGCCTTCCGGCGCCGCTCGCGGCGCGCCGCACCGCGGAGGCGGGCTTCGGCGGGCTGCACAAGATGGTCGGCGTGCCGGGTTCGGTGGGCGGCGGCGTCTACATGAATGCGGGATGCCACGGGGCGCAGTGGTCCGATGTGACGCGCCGGGTCACCGTGGCCGAGGCTGACGGCGAGGTGTGGACCATCGAGGCGCGCGACATCCCGTTCACCTATCGCCGCAGCGGGCTCGACCGCCGGGTGGTGCTGGAGGTGGAAGTGGACCTCGAGGAGGATGATCCCGACCGGCTCCGGGCGGAGGTGGCGGCCCTCTTCCGCTGGCGCCAGCAGGGGACGCCCTTCAACCAGCCCTGCTGCGGCAGCGTGTTCAAGAACCCGGGCGGCCCCAGAACGGCGGGCCAGCTCATCGAGGCGGCCGGACTCAAAGGCCGGCGCGAGGGCGGGGCGGAGGTGTCGCCGATGCACGCCAACTACTTCGTCAACACGGGTGGCGCCACCGCCGGCGATGTGCGGCGGCTGATCGACCTGGCGCGGACGGAAGTGCGGACGCGGTTCGGCGTGGAGTTGGAGACGGAAGTGAAGGTGATCGGCACGGACGGACGGTACGTATCGCCGTAGCTCGGCGGCCGACGGACCATCGCGCCGGCCAAGAGGCATCGAGGACCGCGAGACAGTGACACTGACGAGACTCCAGTGACCGACTACTTCAAGCACGAATCCGCCTACGTCGACGACGGCGCCGTGATCGGCAACGGCACGAAGATCTGGCATTTCTGCCACGTGATGCCCGGGGCGGTGATCGGCGAGCGGTGCAACCTGGGTCAGAACGTGGTGGTGATGCCGGGCACCCGGATCGGCAACAACGTCAAGATCCAGAACAACGTCTCGATCTATGAGGGCGTGGAGCTGGAGGACGACGTATTCTGCGGGCCGAGCTGCGTGTTCACCAACGTGATCAACCCCCGGTCCCACGTGTCGCGGAAGTCGGAGTACCAGCGGACGCTGGTGCGGCGCGGCGCCACCATCGGCGCCAACGCCACGATCGTCTGCGGCGCCACCCTGGGCGAGTACAGCTTCATCGGAGCTGGCGCCGTGGTGACGGGGGACGTGAAGCCGTTCGCACTCATGGTGGGCGTGCCCGCGCGCCAGATCGGGTGGATGTGCCGCTGCGGTGTGCGGCTCACCGTGCAGGGTGGCTCGGCGAGGTGCGGTGCCTGCGGGACGCAATACCGGGAGGAGGCCGGGCAGTTGCGGCTGGCATAGGCGCTCGGCGCCGGGTGACCGGTCACGTCATTTGACCCCGCGCCGGCGGCCGGATACCTTTCGCGCTTTGCTAACGTGTTGTCAGATCATCGCTTCCCTGATTGGAAGACCGCCGTGAACGTACCGCTGTTGGACCTCGTCGCGCAGTACCACGCCATCAAGGACGCGGTGCTCCCGGCCATGCAGTCGGTCATCGAGCGCCAGCAGTTCATCATGGGGCCGGAGGTGGAGCAGCTGGAGCAGCGGGTGGCCGAGCTGTCGCACGCGAAGCATGGCATCGCCTGCGCCAGCGGGACGGACGCCCTTCTCCTGCCGCTCAAGGCGCTGAATCTCAGGCCGGATGACGAGGTGATCACCACGGCGTTCACGTTCTTCGCCACCGCGGGGACGATCCACAACGCGGGTGGGCGGCCGGTGTTCGTGGATATCGACGCCGACACGTTCAACATCTCGCCCGACGCCATCGAGGCGGCCATCACGCCGCGTACCCGGGCGATCGTCGTGGTCCACCTCTTCGGTCAGATGGCGCCGATGGAGCGGATCCTCCCCCTGGCGGCGAAGCATGGGCTCGCGCTGATCGAGGACGGGGCCCAGGCAATCGGCGCGCGCCGGCGGGTGGACGGGACCTGGCGGATGGCGGGGGAACTGGGCACGGCCGGCACGTTTTCCTTCTTCCCGAGCAAGAACCTCGGCGCCTGGGGCGACGGCGGGATGATCGTCACCCAGGACGACGCCCTGGCCGCCCGGCTCAGGAAGCTCCGGCTGCACGGCGGCGCCAAGCAGTATCATCACGAGGAAGTCGGGACCAACAGCCGGCTCGACACGCTGCAGGCGGCGATTCTCCTGGCCAAGCTGCCGTTCCTGGCCGGCTGGAGCGAGGCACGGCGCCGGCATGCCGCGCGTTACAACCAGTTGCTGAGCAGCGTCGCGGGCGTCCGGCCACCGGTCACGGACTCGGCCAACGAGCACATCTTCCACCAGTACACCATCCGCGCCGAGCGGCGCGATGCGCTGCAGGCCCACCTCAAGGCGCGTGGCATCGGCAACGCTGTCTACTATCCGCTGGCCCTTCACCTGCAGCCCTGCTTTGCGCACCTGGGATACACGCGGGGGAGCCTGCCGGTGACCGAGGCGGCGATGGCCGAGGTGCTCTCGCTGCCCGTCTATCCCGAGCTGACGGAGGCGCAGCAGGACACGGTCGTGGCCGCGATCCGGGAGTTCTACGGGTGAGCCGAGTCCGGGTCGGCGTGATCGGCGCCGGTACCTGGGGGAAAAACCACGTCCGGACCCTCGTCACACTGTCGGGCGCCGAGCTGGTGGGTGTCTGCGACAGCAACCCGGACACCCTGGCCCGACTGGCCAGGCAGTATCCCGGGCTGTACCTGACCGACTCCGCGGCCGACCTGCTGGCGCGGGTGGATGCGGTGGTGGTCGCTTCACCCGCGGTGCACCACGCCCCCCACGGCCTCATGGCCATCGAGGCCGGCGTGCCCGCCCTCATCGAGAAGCCGTTTGCGCTGAGCGTTGCCGACGCCGAGAAGCTGGCGGAGCGGGCCCAGGCGAAGGGCGTTCCCCTCCTCGTGGGACACCTGCTCGAGTACCACCCCGTGGTGGAGCGGCTGCGGCAGATGGTGGCGGAACGGACGCTGGGGGAGATCTACTACCTCTATTCCCAGCGGGTGAACCTGGGCCAGGTCCGGCCGGACGAGAACGCTTTGTGGAGCTTCGGGCCCCACGACGTGTCGGTGGCACTCTTCCTGCTTGGCGAAGGCCCGGTGCGTGTGGCCGCCCAGGGACACTCGTACCTGCAGCGGGGGATCGAGGACGTCGTCTTCCTGACGATGACCTTCGGCAGCGGTATCGTCGCGCACGCGCAGATGTCATGGCTCGACCCCCACAAGGAACGGCGACTGACGGTCGTGGGCTCGCGGCAGATGGCCGTCTTCGACGACATGGCTCCCCGCGAGAAACTGCGGATCTATGACAAGGGGGTCGACCGTCCCCCGGAGTACCGATCGTACGGGGAAAGCCTCGCCATCCGCGAGGGCGACATCTTCATCCCGCGGGTCGCGGGCACCGAGCCGCTCGCCGCACAGCTCGCGCATTTCGTGCGCGTGGTGCGGGGCGAGGAGACGCCCCGGGCGGACGCGGCCGACGGCGTGCGGGTGGTGCGGGTGCTCGAGGCCGCCAGTCAGTCGCTGGCGCGCGACGGGGCACCGGTATCGCTGTGAGCGGTTCCCGGCGCCACATCCCCCGACCCGGACCCGGGGACCCTCGCGGCGCCGCACCAGCAGCGCGTGAACGAATCGATCCGAAGGAACCCTATGCGTATCGCTGATGAACTGATCGCGAAAGCCGGCCGCCGCGAGGTGCTGTTCGGCATCGTGGGCCTGGGCTATGTGGGTCTGCCGCTCGCGGTCGAACTGGCCAACGCCGGCTATACCGTGCTGGGCTTCGACGTGAGCGCGCCCGTGGTCAACGGGCTCAACGTCGGCAGGTCACACGTGAAGGACGTCTCGGACGAGCGCCTTCAGGCGGTGATCGCAGCGGGCAAGTTCTCGGCGACGACCGACATGGCCCGGCTCCGTGAGCCGGACGCGATCTCCATCTGCGTGCCGACGCCGCTGTCGAAATTCAAGGATCCGGACGTCAGCTACATCGTTGCGGCAACGGAGTCGGTGCGCGCGGCGCTCCGCCGGGGCCAGGCGGTGATCCTGGAGAGCACCACGTATCCGGGCACCACCCGCGAGATCATGCTGCCGTCGCTGGAGTCCAGCGGGCTCAAGGTGGGGGAGGACATCTTCCTGGCCTTCAGCCCCGAGCGCGTCGATCCGGGCAATCCGGTCTGGCAGACGAAGAACACGCCCAAGGTGGTGGGCGGCATCACGCCGGACTGCACCCGGGTGACGGTCGCCCTCTATCGCCCGGCCATCGACACGCTGGTGGAGGTGTCGAGCACCGAGGCGGCCGAACTGGTGAAGCTGCTGGAGAACACCTTCCGCAGCGTCAACATCGGTCTGGCGAACGAGATGGCGATCGTCTGCGACAAGCTGGGCGTGGACGTATGGGAGGTGATCGAAGCCGCGGCGACTAAGCCGTTCGGGTTCATGAAGTTCCTGCCGGGCCCGGGCCTGGGCGGGCACTGCATTCCGATCGACCCGCACTATCTCGCGTGGAAGATGCGCGGCCTCAACTACAAGACGCGCTTCATCGACCTGGCCGGCGAGGTGAATACGGAGATGCCGGTGTTCTGGGTGCGCAAGGCGGCCGACGCGCTCAACCAGGCGGGCCGGGCGGTGCGGGGCTCGAAGGTGCTGGTGCTGGGCGTCGCGTACAAGAAGGATATCGATGACGTTCGCGAGAGCCCGGCGCATGACATCATCCGGCTGCTGGAAGGACAGGGGGCGCAGGTGGACTATCATGATCCGTACGTGCCCACCTTCCACGACGAGGGCGTCGAGCGGCACAGCGTCGAGCTGTCGAAGGAGACCCTCGCGGCGGCCGACCTGGTGATGATCGTGACGGATCACAGCGTCATCGACTATGACCTGGTCGGTCGGCACGCGAAGATTCTGGTCGATACCCGCAACGCCATGCGCCGGGGGCGCTGAGTGCGTGTCGCCGTCATCGGAACGGGCTACGTAGGGCTGGTGACGGGCTCGTGCCTGGCGGAGACGGGCAACGATGTGATCTGCGCGGATGTGGATGCGCGGAAGATCGAGCGGCTCCAGCGCAACGAGTTGCCGATCTACGAGCCGGGACTCGACCGGCTGGTGGAGCGGAATCAGGCCGAGGGGCGGCTCCGGTTCACCACGGACGTGGGGGGCGCGATCCGGCAGTCGTACATCGTGTTCATCGCGGTCGGCACGCCGCCCGGTGAAGACGGCTCGGCCGACCTGCAGCACGTGCTCCAGGTTGCGACGACCATCGGGCGTCACATGACGGAGCCCAAAGTGGTGGTCACCAAGTCCACCGTGCCCGTGGGGACGGCGGAGAAGGTGCGTGCCGCGATCCGGGCCGAGACCGCCTGTCCCTTCTACATGTGCTCCAACCCGGAGTTCCTCAAGGAAGGCGCCGCGGTCGACGACTTCATGAAGCCGGACCGCGTGGTGGTGGGCGTGGACAGCCCGGAAGCGCGCTGGGCGATGCAGGAGCTGTACGCGCCGTTCGTCCGCACCGGCAATCCGATGCTGTTCATGGACATCCCCTCGGCCGAGGTGACGAAGTACGCCGCCAACGCCATGCTCGCGACGCGCATCTCGTTCATGAATCAGATCGCGGCCTTCTGCGAGCTGGTGGGGGCAGACGTCGCCAACGTGCGGCAGGGCATCGGCTCCGACCGGCGCATCGGGCCCGCCTTCCTCTTTCCGGGGCCGGGCTACGGCGGTTCGTGCTTCCCCAAGGACGTCAAGGCGCTGATCCGGTCGGGCAAGGAAGTGGGTCTCGACTTCGACCTGCTCGAGGCGGTCGAGGCGGTCAACGCGCGGCAGAAACTCGCCCTTCTCGGCAAGGCGCGCCGCTTCCTCGGCGACCTCGCGGGGAAGGCCATCGGGGTGTGGGGGCTCGCCTTCAAGGCCGAGACCGACGACATGCGCGAGAGCCCGTCGATCCCGCTGGTGGAAGGGCTGCTCGCGGCCGGGGCCACCGTGCGGGCGCACGACCCGCAGGCGATGGAGTCGGCGCAGCAGATCTTCGGCGACCGGATCACGTACGCCAGGGATCCCTACGAGGCCCTGGACGGCGGGCACGCGCTGATCGTGGTCACCGAGTGGCTGATGTACCGCAACCCCAACTTCGACCGGATGAAGGAGCGGCTGGCGCGCCCGCTCGTGATCGACGGGCGCAATCTGTACGATCCGGCCCGGATGGCCGAGATGGGGTTCGAATATCACGGCATCGGTCGGAGGGCGCCGTGAGGGTCCTGATCACCGGCGCGGCCGGCTTTCTGGGGTCGCACCTGACGGATCGCTTCCTCGCCGACGGGCACGAGGTCATCGGGATGGACAACCTGGTGACCGGGTCGCCGGACAACATCGCCCACCTGATCGGCAACCCGAAGTTCCGGTTCATCCATCACGACGTGACCAACTTCATCTACGTGGATGGACCACTGGACGGCGTGCTGCACTTCGCCTCGCCCGCGAGTCCGGTCGACTACCTCGAGCTGCCGATCCAGACGCTCAAAGTGGGGTCGCTGGGTACGCACAAGACGCTGGGGCTCGCCAAGGCCAAGAAGGCGCGCTACTTCCTCGCCTCCACCAGCGAGGTCTATGGTGACCCCCTGGTCCATCCGCAGCCCGAGAGCTACTGGGGCAACGTGAACCCGGTGGGACCCCGCGGGGTGTACGACGAGGCCAAGCGTTTCGCCGAGGCGATGACGATGGCCTACCACCGCCATCACGGCGTGGACACCCGCATCGTCCGCATCTTCAACACCTACGGGCCCCGCATGCGTGCGAGCGATGGGCGCGTGGTGTCCAACTTCATCGTGCAGGCGCTCAGGGGCGAGCCGATCACGATCTACGGCGACGGCTCGCAGACCCGGTCCTTCTGCTACTGCGCGGACCTGATCGAGGGGATCTACCGGCTCTTCCTGAGTGACCGGACCGAACCGACCAACATCGGCAATCCTGGCGAGTTCAACATGCGCCAGCTCGCGGAGATCGTGCTGCGGCTCACGGGCTCCCGCTCCGAAATCAGGTATCTCCCGCTGCCGGTCGACGATCCGAAGGTCCGCCAGCCCGACATCACGAACGCACGCACGGCGCTGGGCTGGGAGCCCAAGGTGTCGCTCGAGGAAGGTCTCGCGAAGACCATCGCCTACTTCCGGACCAAGCTGGGGACATGACGCGCCTGCTGGTGACCGGCGCCGCGGGGTTCATCGGCTCGCATCTGGCCGAGGCGCTGGTCGCCCGGGGAGATGAGGTGGAGGGGATCGACAACTTCGACCCGTTCTACCCGCGCGCGGTGAAGGAGCGGAATCTGCATGCGCTCAGGGCCAGCGGCCGGTTCCGCCTGCACGACGCGAACATCCTCGACACCGGCGTGGTGGCCCGCGCCGCGGAGGGATGCGAGGTGCTGGTCCACCTGGCGGCAAAGGCGGGAGTGCGGCCGTCGATCCAGGATCCGGCGGGCTATGCGGAGACCAACGTGGCCGGTACCGCTTCGGTGCTCGCTGCGGCGCAGCGGGCCGGGATCACGCGCGTGGTGTTCGGCTCGTCGTCCTCGGTGTATGGCGACGCGACGCCGGTCCCGTTTCGCGAAGACGCCGCGGCCGTCGATCCGGTGTCGCCCTACGCCGCCACCAAGCGGGCCGGCGAGCTGCTGCTGCAGGCGCTCGCGCCGCTCTGGGGCTTCCGCGCGGCGGCGCTCCGGTTCTTCACGGTGTACGGCCCGCGCCAACGGCCCGATCTGGCGATCCACACGTTCGCCAGGCGGATGGCGGCCGGCGAGCCGATCACGCTCTTTGGCGATGTCGCGGGAGGGCGGGACTATACCTATTGTGATGACATCGTCGCCGGCGTCCTGGCGGCCATCGACTGGACCCGCACGGCGCCGGTGGGCGTCATGACGTTCAACCTGGGCAGCAATCGCGCCATCCCGCTCCGCGATCTGGTGGACACGCTGGCCTCGGCGCTCGGCACCAGACCCACGGTCGTGTACGCACCGCCCGCGCCCGGGGATGTGCGAATGACCTGCGCCGACCTCTCGCGCTCGCGCGCGGTGCTGGGTTACGAGCCGCGCGTCGCCTTCGCCGACGGGATCGCCCGATTCGTGGAGTGGTTCAACGAGACCCATGAACGGTAACCCCAGGGCCATCGTGGCCCGCGCGCGCGAGCGCTTCGCGCTGCAGGACTACTTCGGGGCCGTGCTGCTGCTCGAGGAGGTCCTTGCGAGCGAGCAGAGTTACGCCGACGTGCACCACACGCTGGGCCTCGCGTTCTCGATGCTGGGCCAGCGGGAGCGGGCGCTCGCCGAGTTCGACCGCGCGCTCGAGCTCAATCCGCGCTACCTCGAGGCGCACATCCACCGCGGCATCGTGCTCAATGAACTGGGTCGGCTGGCCGAGGCCCAGGAGGCGTTCCGCCGGGCCGCATCGTATCAGCAGACGCCGGTGGCCGGTCTCCCGGCGCATGTGGCCGCGCGGCTCGCCAATCAGCATGCGGTTCTGGGTGACGCCTACGCCGACGCCGGGGCGCTCGATCGCGCCATCGAGCAGTACCGGCAGGCCATTCAGCTCGGCCCCGACTTCCATGACATCCGCTACCGGCTGGCCCGCCTGCTGCTCGCCGCGGGGCACACGCTCGAAGCGCGCGAGGAGCTGGAGCGCACGGTGGCGGCCAAGCCCGGCATGCTGGACGCCCGCGCCACGCTCGGCCTGGCCTGCTTCCTCGCGGGCGACGCGATCGCGGCACGCGCGGCCTGGACCGCCTGCGCCGAGCAGGAGCCGGGCGACCCCCGCATTCGGGCCTATCTGGCGATGCTCGACCGCGTGAATCGATGAGGATCGTGGCGCACCTCGGCGTGGCGGTGCTCGCGGCGGCCACGGTTGCCTGCGGCGGCTCCGCCGCCGACCACGAGCGCCTGGGCGACCGCCGGTACGATGAGGGCCGTTACGACTTGGCGCTCAACGAATACCGCGCCGCGGCGACGGCGGGCGCCTCGGCGCGGATCTGGGCCAAGCTTGGCGCCGCCGCGACCGCAGCCGGCAACTACACGGCGGCCGCCGAGGCGTACCGCAAGCTGGCCGCGGCCGAGCCCTCCCGGGCCACGGAGGCGGCGGACGGGCTCGAACGGGCGGCGCGCGCGGCGGTGAGCGCCGGCGATCAGCGCGGGGTGCGGGCCGCGCTCGTGGCGCTGCGCGCCGTGGCGCCCACGCGGGGCGTCGGCCGGCTCGCGCTGAGCCTCACGCGGGGAGAGACCCTGGGTCCCGCGGAGGCCGTTGCGCTGCTGCCCTATGCGATCGCCGCCTCGCCCGACGCGGGCACCACCGACTCCCTGGTGTACGCGTGGGGCGCGGCCCTGCAGCAGACGACCGCGTGCGACGAGGCGAGCAGCGCCTATCGCGCCGTGCTCCGCCGCTCGCGCGATCCGCGTCTGCGCCGCCGCGCCGCCGAGGGGCTGGCGCTCTGCTCACTGCAACTCGGGCTCGATGCCTTGACGGCAAAACGGCCCGAGGCGGCGGAGCAGGCCTTCCGTGCGGCCATCATTGGAGACTCGGCGTCCGAGCGCTCCCGGCGCGCGCTCATGGGCGTGGCGGAGGCCAAGCTGGGCCAGGGCGATCTCCTGGGCGCCGCCATCACGTTCGAGAAGATCATCGCCCAGAACGCCAACGATTCGATCGGCCGCGCCGCCGCCGCGCGCCTCCGCGACCTGGGGAACGCCGGCGCATCAGATTCCATACGGAAGCCATGACCATTCGCAGCCTGTTCGTCTTTGCCCTCGTCGCCGCCCTCGCTGCCTGCCACCGCGGTCAGGTCGATGCCGTTCCCAGGCCCGAGCTGGGCGGCGCGCTGGCCACCGTGGGCACGCCCCAGCAGGTGGACTCCCTGTGGGCCGGGGGCCGCGAGTTCTTCAATCACGGCAAGTGGCAACGGGCGCAGGAGTCCTTCGAGCGCATGATCGCCGTGGCGCAGCCGGGCGATGAGCGGCTGCCCCAGGCGCACTTCTTCCTTGCCGAGTGCTACTTCGCGACCAACAGCCACCTGCAGGCGGTGCGCGAGTTCCGCCGGGTGTCGGACGAAACGCCCGACGCCTCGATCGCGTCGGAGGCGCTGCTCCGCGCCGGCGATGCCTACGCCGATCTCTGGCGCCGGCCCGAGCTGGACCCCACCTATGGGCACACGGCACTCGCCACCTACCAGGAGCTGCTCAACCGCTATCCGGGCACCTCGGCGGCGCAGCGGGCTCAGGCGAGGATCCAGGACCTCCAGAACAGGTTCGCCTACAAGCAGTACCGCGCCGGGCTCTTCTACTTCCGGCTCAAGGCGTACGACTCCGCGATCCTCTACTTCCGGGACCTGGTCGCCACCTATCCGCGTGCGGCCATCGTGCCCGAGACCCTCGTCCGCCTGGTGAAGGCGTATCAGATCCTGGGCTACAAGGAAGACGTCAACGAGACCTGCGGCTACATCCGGCGCTATTACCCCCAGGCCCCGGGTGCAGACGAGCTGTGCCCTGCGGGGGAACCGGTCGCTGCGGATACGACGAAGCGGTGAGGGGCGTGCGCTATCCTCCATCCGCGATTGCCTGCCATTATCCGCGGGGGATAGCGGTTAGCCGCCACCCTCCAACCACCCTCCCCCGATGATCGGCCTTTTCGGCGGCTCGTTCGACCCCGTGCATCACGGTCACCTGATTGCAGCCCAGGTGGCGGCGGAGACACTGGAGCTCAGCGAAGTGCGGTTCGTGGTAGCCGGAGAGCAGCCGTTCAAGCGCGGCCGTCACGGCGCCACGGCGCTGGCGCGGGTGGAGATGGTGGCCCGGGCGATCGCCGGCTCACCCGGGCTCGCCGTGGAGCGGTGCGAGGTGGAGCGGGAGGGACCGTCCTACACCGTGGAGACGCTCCGGCTGCTGCGTGAGCGTGAACCGGGCCGGGAGTTCGTACTGCTGGTCGGGGCCGATGCGGCGCGCGAGATGCCCACGTGGCGGGAGGGCGCCGTGATTCCGCAGCTCGCCCGCGTTGCGGCTTTCGCCCGCCCGGGCGAGCCTCGGCCCGAAGGTCTGTCTCACGTCTGGCGGATCGTGGACGTTCCCCTCGTCCAGATCTCGGCCACGGCGATCCGGGAGCGAGTGGCGGCCGGGCGCCCCATCCGGTACTGGGTGCCCGATGCGGTCGCGGAGTACATCGCCGCCAACCGACTATATTTCACCGGGTTATGATCAAGACACTGATGACCGCGGTCTTCGGAACGCGGCATGACCGGGAAGTGAAGCGCCTCCGCCCGATCCTCGACCAGATCCACCAGGCCGAGGAGCAGCTCAAGCATTTGAGCGAGGAGGAGCTCAAGGCCCAGACCGACAGGTTCAAGACCCGTATCCGCGAGGCCACCCAGGCGCTCGCCGACGAGGTGGCCGCCCTCAAGGCGGCGAAGCGCGGCTGCTCCGATCCGGCCGAGCTGGACCAGCTCAACGAACGGCTGCACCAGAAGGAAGAGGAGTACAAGCGGGCGATCGCGAAGACGCTCGACGAACTCCTCCCCGAAGCCTACGCCACCGTGCGCGAGGCATGCCGCCGGCTGGTCGGCACCAAGGTGATGGTCACGGGGCACGAGCTCACGTGGGACATGGTCCCGTACGACGTGCAGCTGATCGGCGGTATCGTGCTGCACCAGGGCAAGATCGCCGAGATGGCCACGGGCGAGGGCAAGACGCTGGTCGCCACGCTGCCCCTCTATCTCAATGCCCTGGCCGGCCGCGGCGTGCACCTCGTCACGGTCAACAACTACCTGGCCCGTCGCGACTCCCAGTGGATGGGCCACCTGTTCAAGTACCTCGGCCTCACGGTCGGCTGCCTGGACGACACGGAGCCGCACACGCCGGAGCGCCGGGCGGCCTACCTCGCCGACATCACGTACGGCACGAACAACGAGTTCGGCTTCGACTATCTGCGCGACAACATGGTGTTCTCGCTGGATCAGCGGGTGCAGCGGGAGCACGCGTTTGCGATCATCGACGAGGTGGACTCGATCCTCATCGACGAGGCGCGGACCCCGCTCATCATCTCGGGGCCCGTGGGGCACGAGGACGACGATACCTACCAGCAGTTCAACCGCCAGGTGGCCGAGCTGGTGCGGAAGCAGACGGCCGTGGTGAACACCCTCCTGGCCGAGGCGGAACCGCTCCTCGAGAACGAGAAGACCAGAGCCGAGGCCGCGGTGAAGCTGTTCCAGGCGCAGCTGGGCATGCCGAAGAACAAGAAGCTGCTCAAGCTGCTCAACGAGCCTGGCGTCAAGCAACTGGTGCAGCGGGCGGAACTCGACTACATCGCCGACCGCAAGCTGCCGGCCAAGCAGCAGCGCATGCGGAGCCTCGAGGAGGCCCTGTACTTCGTGATGGACGAGAAGGGTCACTCGGTGCACCTGACCGACCGGGGTGCCGCGGCCCTCTCGCCCAACGATCCGCAGCTGTTTCTGGTACCGGACATCTCCGAGGCGATCCACGAAATCGAGCGGGATGAGACGCTCACCCCGGCCGAGCGCGTGACGCGGCGGCGCGAGGTGGAGGCCGCGTACGCGGCGAAGAGCGAGAAGCTCCACGTCATCCACAAGCTCCTGCAGGCCCACGTGCTGTACGAGAAGGACGTGGACTACCTGGTGCAGGACGGCCAGGTGCTCATCGTCGACGAGTTCACCGGCCGCGTGATGCCGGGCCGCCGCTGGGCGGACGGGCTGCACCAGGCGGTGGAGGCGAAGGAGAACGTCCAGGTCAAGGGTGAGACCCAGACCTTCGCGACGATCACGATCCAGAACTACTTCCGCATGTACGACAAGCTGGCCGGCATGACCGGCACAGCGGAGACGGAAGAGCAGGAGTTCTACCAGATCTACCGGCTCGAGGTGGCGGTCATCCCCACCAACAAGCCGGTCCGGCGCATCGACCGGCCAGACCGGGTCTACCGCACGCGGCGCGAGAAGTACAACGCGGCGCTGGACGAGGTGGAGCGTCTCCACAAGCTGGGCCTGCCGGTCCTCATCGGCACGGTAAACGTGGAGGTGTCGGAGACGCTGTCGCGGCAGCTCAAGCGGCGGGGCCTCAAGCACGAGGTGCTGAACGCGAAGAACCACCAGCGCGAGGCCGAGATCATTGCGCAGGCGGGCCAGCCCGGCGCGATCACGATCGCGACGAACATGGCCGGCCGCGGTACCGACATCAAACTCGGCAAGGATCTGGACCTGACGGCGCCCGAGGCGGGTCTGCAGATCATCGGCACCGAGCGCCACGAGTCGCGCCGCATCGACCGCCAGTTGCGCGGGCGTGCCGGCCGCCAGGGCGACCCGGGGGCGTCGATCTTCTTCCTCTCGCTCGAGGACGACCTGATGCGGCTGTTCGGGTCGGACCGCATCGCCCGGTGGATGGACAAGAGCGGGGCCGAGGAAGGCGAGGTGATGACGGGCGGGCTGCTCACGCGCGCCATCGAGCAGGCCCAGAAGCGGGTCGAGCTGCAGAACTTCCAGGCCCGCAAGCGACTCCTCGAGTACGACGACGTGATGAACCAGCAGCGCGAGGTGGTGTACTCGCTGCGGCTGTTCGCGCTCGAGCGGGGCGAGGAGCTCCGGGCCGAAGCGCAACGGATGGTGGAGTTTGCCCTCGAGCGCATGGTGCGGGAATTCCTCGGCACCACGGAGCGGTCCGAGGACTATGACCGGGCGGGCCTCAAGCAGGCGCTGGTCATGCAGTACCTGGTCGCCGTGCAGGCGCTGGATGATCCCAAGGCGACCGCCTCGCTCGACGACGTGCTGGCCGCGGTCCGGGCCGAGGGGCAGGCCACCCTGCAGCGCAAGTTCGCGTACCTGGCCGAGTTCGGAAAGCAGATCGGCCGGCCCGACGTGGATATGGAGGTGCTGTCGCAGGTGATGCTCAGCGTG
>JBMOPM010000226.1:19918-35869 GCA_049323575.1 Gemmatimonadota bacterium
AAGGACCACCTCTACGACCTCGACCAGCTCCGCAACGCCATCCAGTACCGCGCCTACGGGCAGAGGGACCCGCTGGTCGAGTACAAGAAGGAAGCGTATGAGATGTTCGAGGATCTCATGCGCGATATCCAGGCGACCTTCACAGAGCGCTTCCTCAAGGTACAGGTGATGGCCGAGCCCGCGCCGCCCCCGCCGCCTCGCCCTCTGCCGCCACCCGAGCCGCGCTCGGTGGCCGACGACATGCTCGGGGGAGCGGCTCGCACGATACCCGCCGCCCCGGCCGCGGCCTCTTTTGCGAGCTCGCTGGGCCGGCTGGGTGGCACGGCGACCAGCGTGGTGCCCGAGGTGGGGCGCAACGATCCCTGCCCGTGCGGCTCGGGGAAGAAGTACAAGAAGTGTCATGGGGCAGGGAGGTAGGCGCCGGTAACGGCGGTAACGGCGCGCTCCAGGCCATCGACCCTCCGGGCACTCGCCTCGGAGGGTCGCTCCATTTCGGAATCACCTGCCGTTCCGTCATGGAGGCCGCTACCGCCTTTTCGTACCTCTCCGCGCGCTTTCCGGTTCCCCGCGCTCCTGCCGGCTCGCCCTATATCTCTGGCCATGGCCACGTGCCTCAACAGTCTGCCATCAGCCGACCAGCCGCGCGAACGGCTCTGGACGCTGGGCCCCGGCGCGCTGACCACCGTGGAGCTGCTGGCCATCGTGCTCGGGACCGGGGGCGCCGGGCGAAACGTGCTGGCCGTGGCAGCCGGCCTGCTCGATGTGAGCGACGGATCGCTGCGGCGGCTGGTGGCCCGGCCGCCGGCCGAGCTGCTCCGGACCGCGGGCGTCGGGCAGGCCAAGGCCGCCCGGCTCCTCGCCGCCTTCGAACTTGGCACACGCCTGGCCCGGGAGACCCGACCCTTGCTGCCGCGCATCCAGGATCCGGAGGATGTCGTCGAGCTGCTTGCCGACCGCATGCGCGATCTCGCGGTGGAGGAGTTCCACGTCCTCGCGCTCGACAGCCAGAGCCGGGTGATCCGGGACGTGCTGGTCACCCGGGGGCTTCTCAACAGCTCGCTGGTGCACGCGCGCGAGGTCTTCCGGCCCGCGATCGCCGAGGCCGCCGCGGGGGTCATCCTGGTCCATAACCATCCGAGCGGCGATCCGACTCCCTCCGGCGAGGACCGCGCGGTCACTCGCCAGTTGGTGGCGGCGGGCCAGCTCCTCGACCTCCCCGTGTACGATCACGTCATCATTGCCGGGGACCGGTTCACCAGCTTTTCGGCGGCTGGGCTCATGTGAACGGCGGGTGCTGCGGCATCGATCGAGACGACGGGAGCCCCGGTGGCTACACTATATTTCCTGAGTGTACCGCCGCTTCCCGATCCTCCTCCTGCTCGCTCCCAGGCTGCTCGCGGCTCAGACGACCCCGGAAGGGGACAGCGGCGTGCGCCCGGCGTGGGTGGACTCCCTTGCCATCAACCGGCAGGCCTACAAGTCCCAGCGAGACTTCGAGAGCGTGCGCCGCGCGCTGCTGCCGAACGACAAGGGCGGCGGCGGGCGCCAGGCGTGCGACAACGTGATCGGCCGGTTCTGCTACTGGTACGATCCCAGGGCCGGTGAATCCAGGCCCGAGCCACCGTACGTGACGCAGGAGCGGCTGCGTCTCATCGCCAAGCTCGGCGCCGCGGCGGACCGCCTGCCGGGCGACGCCTGGATCGCCGGCCAGCGCGTCCGCTACATGGTGGAGGCCGGCCAGACGGATTCGGCCCTCGCCGCAGCCCGCGCCTGCAGGGTCCGCGGCTGGTGGTGCACCGCCCTCGAAGCCTTCGCGCTGCACTCGGCCGGACAGTACCTCGCGGCCGACAGCGCGTTCGCACGCACGCTGCGCGCGATGCCGTTGGCCGACCGATGCATCTGGACCGATCTCTCCAGGTTCATCGACGACGGGCAGGCCTACCTGACCTGGGGCTGCGTGGAGCGCGAGTCGCTCAACGCGTGGATCTGGTGGCTGTCCCAGCCGCTGCTCACCCGCCCCGGCAACGATCTGCGCACCGAACACTACAGCCGGCGCGTCCTCGTGGCGCTGCTCGAGCGCGCGTCCGATCCCCACGGTCTCTCGTGGAACTGGGACAACGAGGAACTGCTGGTCCGCTTCGGTTATCCGCGCGGGTGGAGCAAGCAGGATGGCCCGCTCATCGCCGGGGGCACATCGGTCATCGGCCACGAGCCGGTGCCCAGCTACTGGTTCTTCCCGCGGCCGGCGCTCGCGGGGCACCAGTCGGCGGACCTGAGCCGGGTGCGCTGGGAGCTCGATCGCCCCCGGCCGCGGATGCGCTACGCGCCCGCATACGGCCAGGCGTTCACCACCATCGCGCGGGCGCAGGTGGCGCGCTTTCCCCGCGGCGACTCGCTCGTCAGCGTCGCCGCCTTCGACCTCGAGGGCGACACCACCTTCCGCGAGCGGCCGCCGGTGGTGGCACTCGCCGCCGGCCAGGACCCGTTCACGCCGATCGCCAGCACCGCGCTTCCGCCGGCCCGCGCCGGCGTCGTGATGGTGGCCACGCCGTGGCGGGCGCGGATACTGAGCCTCGAGGCGGTGGACAGCGTCGGCCGCCGGGTGGCCCGGTTGCGCGCCGGACTCTCGCCGATGGCGGAGGCCGGGCGGCTGGGCATCTCCGACGTGCTGCTGTTCGAGCCGGTCGAGGAACTGCCGGAACGCCTGGCCGATGCGGCGCCCCGGGCCCTCCACTCGCCGATCCTGACCGAAGGCGCCAAGGTGGGTCTGTACTGGGAGGCCACGGTGCCCGGCGCCACCGGCGCGGCGACGGTGCAGGTGCGGGTGGTCCGCCTCAAGGACGACAAGGCGCCCCCCGCGCCGATCGGCCGGTCCGAGTGTGCCCCGCCAGGTGAAACGCCGATCGCGCTCCGGTTCGACGAGCCCGCCGAGGCGGGCCCGCGGGGCCGGGCCCGGTCGTTCATCCTCGACCTGGGGAAGCTCCAACGCGGCCGTTATGCCATCGGGGTCAGCGTCAGCCACGACGGCGCATCGGCCTGCACCATCCGCGAGATCGCGATCGTCACGGCCGACCGGAAATAGGGCCGGCGGCCCAGCCGCATGGCGGCCGCCGACCGAAGGCTCCTGCCGGTCTTTGTTGACGGAACACCGGCCGCGTCGCCATCCTGTACGTATGAAGACAACCCCCGTTCCCACCGCTCTCAAGCCGGACAAGGCGCTGCCTGACCGGGCGGCGGAGTTCCGCGCGGCGGTTGCGCGGCACGGGGACCGGCTGGATCTGGACCTGATCGATCGGGCGCTCCGGTTCAGCGCGGCGGCGCACCATGGCCAGAAGCGGATGTCGGGCGAGGACTTCGTCGACCACAGCATCGCGGTCGCGATGATCCTGATCGACATGCTGCTGGACACCACGTCCATTGCGGCGGCATTGCTGCACGACGTGGTGGAGGACTCGGACGTCCGCGTGGAGGATATCGCCCGCGAATTCGGGACCGAGGTGGCGAACCTGGTGGATGGCCTCACCAAGATCTCGTCGCTCACCTTCCGCTCTTCGGCCGAGGAGCAGGTCGAGAACTACCGCAAGCTGCTGCTCTCGATCGCCAAGGACGCGCGCGTCATCATCATCAAGCTCGCCGACCGCCTGCACAACATGCGGACGCTCGAGCACCTCGGCGCGACGCGGCGCCAGCGCATCGCCCTCGAGACGCGCGAGATCTACGCCCCGCTCGCCCATCGCTTCGGCATGGCGGGGGTCAAGGCGGAGCTGGAAGACCTCGCCTTCAAGTTTCTGGAGCCGGAAGAGTACCAGGCCCTGGCCCAGCAGGTGGCCGCCAAGCGGGCCGCGCGCGAGCAGCTGATCCTCAAGCTCAAGACGCCGCTCGAATTCGAGCTGCGGCGTGCGGGGATCGCCCAGTTCGACGTGACCGGACGCCCCAAGCATCTCTGGTCGATCTACCAGAAGATGCGCAAGCGGAACAAGCCGTTCGACGAGATCTACGACCTGATGGCGATCCGGGTGATCGTCCCGTCCGTGCCCGAGTGTTACCACGTGCTGGGTATCATCCATCACAACTGGACGCCGCTCCAGGAACGGATCAAGGACTACATCGCGTCACCCAAGTCGAACGGCTACCAGTCGCTGCACACCACGATCTTCGGACCCGGCGGCCAGCTCTTCGAGGTGCAGATTCGCACCCAGGAGATGCACCGCACCGCCGAGTACGGTATCGCGGCGCACTGGCTGTACAAGAGCGATATGGGCGGCGGCGAGGACATCGATCACCAGCTGAGCTGGTTCCGCCAGCTCATCGAGCTGCAGCAGGACGCGCATACGCCCGAGGAGTTCCTCGAGTTCCTCAAGATCGACCTCTACCAGGACGAGATCTTCATCTTCACGCCGCAAGGCGACGTGAAGCGACTGCCCAAGGGGTCGACGCCGATCGACTTCGCGTTCCACGTGCACACCGAGGTCGGACTCAAGTGCCAGGGCGCGAAGATCAATGGCCGCATCGCTCCGCTGCACCGCGAGCTCAAGAACGGCGACACGGTGGAGATCCTCACCAGCCCGTCGGCCCGGCCGAGCCGGGACTGGCTGAGCCACGTCCGCACCGCCCGCGCCCGGCACAAGATCAAGCAGTGGATCCGCCACGAGGAGGAGAAGGTCAGCCTCCAGTTGGGCCGCGAGATCCTGGCGCGCGAGCTCAAGCGTCGCCGGCTGGAGCCGCCGGATGGGAACCGGCTGCACCGCGCCGCGCTCGGGCTCTCGCTGGCGGACGGAGCCGGGCTCGAGGTGGCTGTGGGCCGCGGCGACGTGCCGATCGGACAGGTGATCCGGGCGCTCTACCCCGACCTGCCGGGCGACGAGACCGCCGAACCCAAGCCCACGGTCTTCGGCCGGGTGCTCGACCGGATCCGCCTGGGCCGCGGGATCAAGATCCAGGGCGTGGACGGCCTCATGGTGCGCTATGCCCAATGCTGCCAGCCCGTCCCGGGCGACCAGGTGGTGGGCTACGTCACGCAGGGCCGCGGCATCTCGATTCACCGCGCCGACTGTCCCAACCTGCTCACGCTCTCGGCGTCGGAGCGGCGCGTCGAGATCGACTGGGAGCAGGCCGAGGGCGAGGCGTTCGCCGTGCGGCTCGTGGTGAGCGCGGAGGATCGGCGCGGTCTCTACGCCGACATCATGGAAGCAATCAGCCAGACCGGCACCAACATCCGCGGCGCCGACCTCCACACCAAGGATGGAACGGTCTTCGGGACGATCTTCGTGGAGGTGGACAATCTCCCCCACCTGGCCAAGGTGCTGAAGGCCGTGCGGCGGGTGAAGGGCGTCACCGAGGTGGAGCGGAGAGAGGTGCCGGTGGGGACTGGGTAGGTCGCGGACGACGATGGAGCCGGGGCCGAAGGGTGCCCCGAAGCACGCGACGATGTCATCTTGCGGCATCGCCTGACCACCTGATCACTGCGACCTGGCACCTCCTGCATGCACTGGCTCCTCAAGTCCGACCCCGAGACGTATGGCTTCGACGACCTCGTCCGCGACGGGAAGACCGTATGGGACGGGGTCAAGAACCCCCAGGCCCTGGGCTACATCGGTCAGATGAAGGCCGGCGACATGGCGCTGGTCTATCACTCCAACGAGGGCAAGGCAATCGTCGGGCTGGCCAGGATAACGAGTGATCCGTATCCGGATCCCAAGGCCAAGGACCCCAGGTTGCTGGTCGTAGACCTGGCCGCAGACCGGCGCCTGGCCAGGCCGGTCCCCCTCGCCGACATCAAGGCCGATCCCGCGTTCAAGGACTTCGCGCTGGTGCGGCAGGCGCGGCTGTCCGTCATGCCGGTGACGCCCGCCCAGTGGAACCGGCTGCTGGCGATGGCGGGGATGAAGGCGCCCTGAGCGGCACGCGGCAGGCTCGAGTCGCCCCGCCAATCATCGATTTCCTCTCCTCCACCCTTTGGTGTATCTTTGGGGGCATGCCGTCCCCTCGGTTCGAGGTCGTTGCACCGTTCCAGCCCGCCGGTGACCAGCCCAAGGCCATCGCCGAGCTGACGGCCGGATTGCGCCGGGGCGACCGGTACCAGACGCTCCTCGGCGTGACGGGCTCCGGCAAGACAATGACGATCGCGCATACCATCGCCGAGTACGGCCGGCCCACGCTCGTCCTGTCGCACAACAAGACCCTGGCAGCACAGCTCTACGGCGAGCTCAAGCAATTCCTGCCGAAGAACGCGGTCGAGTACTTCGTCTCCTACTACGACTATTACCAGCCCGAGGCGTACGTCCCCGCGACCGACGTCTACATCGAGAAGGACGCGTCGATCAACGAGGACATCGAGAGCCTGAGGCTGCGGGCCACGTCGTCGCTCATGGAACGGGAGGACGTGGTCATCGTGGCGACGGTGAGCGCGATCTACGGCCTGGGCGACCCGGCCACCTACCGGAGCCTGATGCTTACCGTCAAGGCCGGGGAGCGGCGCGGGCGGGACGACATCCTCGCCGATCTGGTGCGGATCCAGTACAACCGGAACGACGTCTCGTTCGAGCAGGGCACGTTCCGGGTCCGGGGCGACACGGTGGAGATCTTCCCGGCCTACGACGAGCAGGCGGTGCGCATCGAACTCTGGGGCGACGAGGTCGAGCGCATCACCAAGATCAACCCGCTCACCGGCGACACGATCCAGCAGCTGGAGCAGTGCGCGGTCTACCCGGCCACCCATTTCGTCACCCAGCGCCCCACGATCGAGCGGGCCGTGTGCGCCATCAAGGAGGAGCTGGCCGAGCGGCTCGCGGAGCTGCGCCGGGCCAACAAGCTGCTCGAGGCGCAGCGGCTCGAGAGCCGGACGATGTTCGACATCGAGATGCTGCTCGAGGTCGGCACGTGCGCCGGGATCGAGAACTATTCCCGCCATCTCACCGGGCGCCTGCCCGGCGAGCGGCCGGCCTGCCTCTTCGACTACTTCCCCGAGGATTTCCTCGTGGTGGTCGACGAGTCGCATGTCACCCTGCCGCAGCTCGGCGGGATGTACAATGGCGATCGCGCCCGCAAGCTCACGCTCGTGGAGTACGGCTTCCGCCTGCCGTCGGCGCTGGACAATCGGCCGCTCACGTTCGACGAGTTCATGGCGCTGGTACCGCGGATGATCTGCATCTCCGCCACGCCCGGTGAATTCGAGGTGAACCTGTCGCAGGGCGCGGTGGTGGAGCAGATCATCCGGCCCACCGGCCTGGTGGACCCGGAGGTGGAGGTCCGCCCGGTCAAGGGCCAGGTGGACGATCTGCTGGGCGAGATCCGCGATCGGGTGAAGAAGCGCGAGCGCGTGCTGGTGACCACGCTCACCAAGCGCATGGCCGAGGACCTCACGGACTACCTGCAGCAGACCGGCGTCCGCGTGCGGTACCTCCATTCCGACATCGACGCGATCGAGCGGATGGAGATCCTGCGCGGGCTCCGCCTGGGCGACTTCGACGTGCTCGTCGGCATCAACCTGCTGCGGGAAGGGCTCGATCTGCCTGAAGTCTCGCTCGTCGCCATCCTCGACGCCGACCAGGAGGGCTTCCTCCGCTCGGACCGCTCGCTGATCCAGACGGTGGGGCGCGCCGCGCGGCACGTCAACGGCCGCGCCATTCTCTACGCCGACCGGATCACCGGCTCGATGCGGCGCGCCCTCGACGAGATGGACCGCCGGCGGAAGCTGCAGCAGGCGCACAACGCCAAGCATGGCATCACGCCCACCTCCATCGTCAAGTCGCTGGAGCAGGTGAAGCTCTCCACCCACGTGGCCGATGCGCGCACGGAGCGCGTCGGCCCCAGGGGCAAGGAGAGGGACCCGCTGCGCGAGGACCTGCGCGATCCGGCCAAGCGCGCCGCCGCGATCGCGGCGCTCGAGCGGCAGATGCGCGAGGCTGCTGCCAACCTCGAGTTCGAGGTGGCCGCGATGCTGCGGGACCAGCTCAATGAGCTCAGAGCCCTGTCCGCGCCGGACGTGCAGCGGGCCGGCGCCGGCCATGCCGCCGGCCACCACCATGGTCCTGCCAGGCGCCGCCGGGCCTGAATGCCGCTGTTCACCGAAGCGGAGTTGATCGCCGCGGGCGAGCGCCTTGGCGCGGCGCTGCCCCGCGGTGCCGTCGTTACGCTCACGGGCGATCTCGGCGCGGGCAAGACCACGCTGGTCAAGGCGATCGTCCGCGGGCTCGGCGCCACGGCGCCGGCGTCGAGTCCCACGTATGCGCTGGTCCACCGGTACGAGGGCCGGCGCGGCCCCGTCTTCCATCTCGACTGTTTCCGCCTGCGCTCCGAGGAGGAGGCGGCCGACCTCGACTGGGATGGTCTCATCGCCGAGGCCGACGTACTCCTCGTCGAGTGGCCCGAGCACGCCGGGGCGTGGGTCCCGCCGGCGACGCACGCGTTCCGGCTGGCACACGTGGAAGACGAAGCGTTGCGCCTGGTGGAGGGCCCGCTGCCATGAGCGTCTGGCTCGCGATCGACACCGCCAGCGACCTCGCGAGCGTGGCGATCGGCACCCCGGACCGGGTGCTGGCCGCGGCCGAGGTCGGCGGCGCCCGCCGGCACGCCTCCATGCTGCTGCCGATGCTGCACACCGTCCTCGGCGAGGCGGGGCTGGTACCGGCCCGGCTCGCTGGTGTGGTGCTGAGCGACGGGCCCGGCAGCTTCACCGGGCTCCGCGTGGGGGCCGCTGCCGCCTTCGGTCTGGTGCGCGCGCTGGGGATCCCGCTGCACGTGGCGCCGTCGCTCATGGTGCGGGCCCGCGGCGTGGCGGGGGATGATGCCCGGCCGATCGTCGCCGTGGCGGACGCGCTCCGTGGCGAGATCTACGCGGGCGTATATCGCTTCGGACCGGACTCGGTGGAGACGACGGTGCCGGCGCAGACCTGGTCGCCCGAGGCCCTGATGGCCGCGGTGGAGCCGCCGGTCACGGTCGTGGGCGATGTGCCGGCCGCGCTCCAAGATCGGTTCACGGCGTGGTCGGGCCGCGCGGTGATTGGCCCACCGGAGGGCTCGCCGCACGCGCGGCACCTGCTCCGGCTCATCGGCGTGTCCGGTGGCGCGGTGCCGGTGCGCCCTGGCGAGTGGGAGCCGACCTACGGCCGGCCGGCCGAGGCGCAGGCGCGATGGGAGGCGGCGCATGGACGCGCCCTGCCGCATCCGACCGGCCGTCCTCGCTGACGCGCCGGCGCTCGCGCGGCGCGAGCGCGAGTGCTTCAGCGACCCGTGGAGCGAGCAGGGCTTCGTGGAGCTGCTCGAGCAGCCGACCATCGTGGCGCGCGTGATGGAGACCGATGCCGAGGGCATCGTCGCCTACGCCATGGTGCTGGTCGTGGCGGGTTCGGCCGAGTTGCTCAACATTGCCGTGATCCCGACGCACCGGCGGCGGGGACTTGGTCAGGCTCTCCTCGACGAGCTCCTGGCCGAGCTGGTGCGGCGCGAGGTGGAGGAGGTGTTCCTGGAAGTGCGGGAGTCGAACGCCGCGGCCCAGGAACTGTACCGCCGCAACGGCTTCCACGTGGCCGGCCAGCGGCGGCGGTACTACCGCAAGCCCACCGAGGATGCGCTGGTACTCCGGCTCGATCTCGCCGCGCGCCGTGCGTGATTTTGCGCCGCCCCGGAGTGCTTCCGGCATCGGGAGCCCGGGGCGCGGCCGTATATTGAGGGCCAGTCGTCAGAGACCCAGGTCGTTACCCAAGCTCGGAGGTTCCCCGTGAGCCGCAGTCTGAACAAGGTGATCCTGATCGGCAATCTCGGCGCTGATCCGGAGGTTCGCAGCACGCAGAACGGCGGCCGTGTCGCCACGCTGTCGCTCGCCACGAGCCGTCAGTGGAAAGGGCAGGATGGCAACATGCAGGAGAAGACCGAGTGGCATCGGGTCGTCCTGTGGAACACCAACTACTCCAAGCTGGCGGACATCGCCGAGAAGTACTGCAAGAAGGGCGACAAGCTCTACATCGAGGGGAGCATCGAGTACCGCTCGTGGCAGGATCGCGAGGGCCAGACCCGTTACACCACCGAGATCCGGGCCAACGAGATGATCATGCTCTCGGGCCGGAGCGGCGGGCCGGATGCGGCTCCGGCACCCCGGGTGGCCGCGGCCTCCGCGTCAGGCGGGACGAAGGCCAAGGACGAATCGTTCGAGGACTTCCCCGAGGCGCTGGACGGCGAGGACGACGATCTGCCGTTCTAGAACGCCACGTCTCCTCCTGATCGTCTGCTCTCCCTTGGGAGCCATCGTCATGACTCCCAAGGGTTCTCCTTTTTCATTGGCCGAGCGCATCGAGGGCGGTGCCGCGTGCTCTCATTGACATGACTGAATCGAGACTCGCCAGAACAGCAGTTCCAGTTCGCCGTCGGGTTGCTCGTGGGGAGACCACAGCAGGCCGGGCCGGATGAAGCCTGCAAACGGAATGTCAAACCGCCGGCTCGCGAGCACTGCCCCGGTCGAAAGGTCCACGACCTCGAGCACGCTGTCCGTGTATCGCGTGCGGTCGGCGATCCTTACGCGATCCGCCTCGCGGCGGAGGGCCGATTCCCAGCGCCGATCCGGCGCCCAACCCAGGGTCAGGACCCGGGTGGTCGTCATCGGCGATACCTGCCAGAGCAACGGCGCAGGGCGGTAGTCCGCCAGGCGCTTGTCGGATATTTCGGCGTTGGCAAACCACGGGCGTGTGGCCGCCCAGCGTCGAAGCTGCTTGCCTGCCGTGTCGAACACTTCCACGACCCATTGGCGCCGGTGAACGACGGCGAGATGTCCGTCGGGCAGGACGGCCACGAAACGTTCCAACGCGTTGCGGTTGCGGGCGTCGTAGTAGCCATCGGATCCGAACGCCCGCACGACCGCGCCCTGTGCGTCGACGAGGAACAGCGGATATCCGGCCCCGGCCGGGTCGGCGCGAACGGAGGCCACGACCATCCGCCCATCGGTGAGCGGGGCGATCGCCGTTACGTCTCCGCTCGTGCGACGTTTCGTGATGCCTGCGCGACATATCGCGCTGCCGAGATGATGATGAGCGCGGGTCGGTCGCGTCGCGAAGGGCGTCCCTCCAGAGGTGGTTGAGCCCCGCCGTAAGCGGAGTCCGCCGACCATCCGCGGTCCGAGGGCACAGTAGGGCCAATCGGCCGAGATCGCTACCCCCGTGGGGCCGCCGTCGCTATGTTATGGTATCTCCTACGGTTAGGCCTCGGACATGACCCGCGACATCGCCCGGTTCGCCGCTCTCGGCCTGCTGTTCTCGGCGCTCGCGCAGCCGACCCCCGCCGTGGCCCAGCGCACCTTGCCGCTCAAGCCGCTCAAGGCCGGCGAGTTCTACTCTTCCGGCTTCCTGACCGAAGAGCGGGCGCTGCCGTTCGGGCTGGTGCTGGGCAACGTCGAGCCTTCCCAGATCCGGGCCCGCTGGCAGCGGCCGCTGCCGCTCCTGCACGGCACCATCGCGATCGAGCCGCCCAAGGGCGCGACGTACCAGCCCGGCGATTCGCTGCTCGTGGTCCGTCTCGGGGAGTTCATCCCCGGCTATGGCCACGTGGTCCAGCCCACGGGGATCGTCCGCGTGACCGGCACGCGGGGGCCGGCGGCGATCGCCACGATCGTCGCGCTCTTCGGCCAGGTGGTGCGCGACCAGAAGGTGCTGCCGCTGGAGAAGTTCTCATCGCCCGGCGTGAACATCGCGCCGGTCGCGGTCCAGAACGGCGTCACGGGCCGGATCCTCGGGAGCGATCACCGTCGCGAGCTGTTCAACGAACTCAGCGTGCTGTTCATTGACGTCGGCTCGAAGGACGGGGTGGCGCGCGGCGATCTGTTCGAAGTGCGCCGCCGCGCGGCGAATCCGCCGGGCGAGATCCCGTCGGTCAGCGAGCGCATGGCCGTCGGCCAGGTGGTGCATGTCCGGGAGCGCACGGCTACCCTCCGGCTCCTCAAGGTGCTCTCACCCGACATCCCCGTGGGCACGCCCGTGATCCAGATCGCCAAGCTGCCCTCCTGACGCGGCGTGCCGGGACCGGTGCAGCCGACGGGAGGGGTTCGGAGCGGGCGGCGGCGCGCGCCCACCGTCCGCGTCCGTCGCCGTGCGCATCCGCTGTCCGCTGGCCGCCCGATTCGTTTCTCCAACCCCCAGTCCACCTGACATGAGCCCACGCGTACTGATCACCGGTGGAGCCGGTTTCATCGGCTCGCACATCGCCGAGACCTACCTGGCCGAGGGGTGGGACGTCACCGTCCTGGACGACCTGTCCCGCGGCAAGGCATCGAACGTGCCCGTGGGCGCCAGATTCATCCGCGCCGACATCCGCTCGCCGGAGGCCCGCGAGGCGATCGCCACGGGCGGGTTCGATGTGGTGAACCACCACGCCGCGCAGATCGACGTGCGCGTTTCGGTGGTGGAACCGGCGCACGACGTGTCGATCAACCTGGTGGGCCTGGCCAACGTGCTGGAAGGGGCCGCGCTGGGGAAGGTGAAGCGCGTGGTGTTCGCCTCGAGCGGCGGCGTGGTCTACGGCGACCCGGAGGTCATCCCCACGCCGGAGACCGCGCCCAAGCTGCCGATCTCGCCCTACGGCGTGAGCAAGCTGTCGAGCGAGCACCTGCTCCGCGTGCTGGGCCGCCTCAACGGGTTCGAGACGGTGGCTCTCCGCTACAGCAACGTCTTCGGCCCGCGCCAGGACCCGAAGTCGGAGGCCGGCGTCGTGTCGATCTTCGTCTCCCGCCTGCTGGCCGGGCAGCCGCTCATCATCTTCGGTGACGGCCACCAGACCCGCGACTACGTGTTCGTGAAGGACGTGGCGCGCGCGAACGTGCTGGCCAGCACCGTCGCGCTGGGGCCCGACGATACGCTCGACCAGCGGGCGTTCAACATCGCCACGTCGCAGCAGCGCAGCGTGCGTGAGCTGGCCGAGATGGTGGGCCGGGTGATCGGAAAGACGCCGGTGATCCAGTTCGATCCGCCGCGCCCGGGCGAGCTGTTGCGCAACGCGCTCGACATCAGCAAGGCCCGCGCGGGTCTGGGCTGGCAGCCGCAGTACGAGTTCCAGGACGGGCTGGCCGAGCTGGTGGAGTGGTTCCGGACGGAGGCGTCGTGATGCTGCAGCCGGGTGGCGCCGTCCCGAGTTCTTCCTGGGAGCTCGTGGCCGGTTCCAGCGTCGAGACCAAGGTCGTGCTCGGGATCACCGCGGTCTTCTCGCTGGTGTCGTGGTTTCTCATCGGGCTCAAGTGGTGGCAGTTCCGCGCCATGCGCCGTCAGGGCAGGCGGTTCTTCGGCGAGCTCGAGCGGAGCAAGCGCGTGACCGACGCGTACACCAAGGTGAACAAGCTGCCTCCCTCGCCCTACAGCCGTATCTTCCGCGAGGGGATGTCCTTCTGCGCCGATCTCCGGGCAGGCGAGACCGGCCCCGAGGGCGGCCCGGCCGACCACATGTCGGTGACGCAGCTCGAGGCGCTCAAGATGATGCTGGCCAAGGTCGTGGGCGAAGAGCGGGACCGGCTGGCGCAGTTCGTTCCCTGGCTGGCCACGATCGGCTCGGTGGGGCCGCTCCTCGGGCTCCTCGGTACGGTGCTCGGCGTGATGGACGCCTTCATCGGGATCGCGGCCAAAGGCTCGGGCAACATCGCGGCCGTGGCGCCTGGCGTTGCCGAGGCGCTGGTGACGACGGTGGCCGGCCTCGGCGTGGCGATCCCCGCCGTCATCGCCTACAACATCTTCGCGGCCCGCGTGTCGCTCATCACCGGCGAACTCGAGGGCTTCGCCAACGAACTCATCGGGTCCCTCGTGCGAGACGGGCTGGCCTGAGATGGCGGGTGGACTGGGCCTGGGCGGCGGCAGCGGACGCGGCGGGCTGCCGCTGGCCGCGGACATCAACGTTACGTCGCTGGTGGACGTGGCCTTCGTGCTGCTCATCATCTTCATGATCACCGCGCCGATGATGCAGGGCGGGGTGGACGTCGAGCTGCCCAGGGCCGAGGCGCGGCCGCTCTCCGCCAAGGACGGGCTGGTGGTGACCGTCAATCGGCAGGGCCGGATCTTCATCGATCAGACCGCCGTGAGCTACGACGACTTCCGGCTGACCTTCGGCAGCCTGGTGAAGACGCGGAAGCCCTCCGGCGTCTATCTCAGGGCCGACAGCCGCGTGGCCTACGGCGACGTGGTCCGGGTGCTGGCCGTGATCCGGCAGGCGGGCGTGCAGAACGTGGGCCTCGTCGCGGAGGATGAGGAGCAGCCGTGAGGCAGAGCCGGACCGACGCCGCGCCGCACGGTGTGGGCGCGGGGTTGACGGCGACGGTGCTGGTCCATGCGCTGGTCCTGGCGGCCGTCGCGATCGCCGTCCGTCCCGAGCGCCCGGGCCCGCCGGTGTATGCCGTGGAACTCGTGGCTGCCCCGCTGCCCACGCCGGAGAAGCGGCTGGCCCGCGAGGCCGTCGAGCGCCCCGTCACGCCGCCCGCACCGGCCGTGCCGGCGAAGAAGACCGTGCCGATCAAGAAGGCCCCCGCGCCCAGGGCCAGGGCCGACGCGCGCACCGAGCCCACCCCTCGCACCAGGTCCACGGTCGCTCCGGCGCCCGGTGAGACGCCGAGCACCGGAAGCGACGTGGCCAACATCAGGACGCCGGGGCTCGAGTTTCCCTATCCGGAGTATCTCCGCAACATCGTGGCGGAGGTCTATCGCCGGTGGGATCGACCCCTGGGGGGGGCGGCGCTCAAGGCGGAGATCAGTTTTCTCATTCTGCGCGACGGTTCGGTGAAGGACATCCGCTTCCTCACGCGGAGCGGCAGCTTCTCCTTCGACCTCAGCGCCCAGGGCGCCATCGAGGCGGCCGGGCGCAGCCGGGCTTTCGGACCCCTGCCTGACGGATATCCGGCCGACGTGCTTCCCGTCAGCTTCTTCTTCACGCCGCGAACGAGCCCATGATCGCTATTCGCCGTACCGCCGCCCTGCTCATGCTCGTGGCGGCGCCCTGCACTGTGCTCACAGCGCAGGACACGACCGTCCGCGCCGATCAGGGCGTGCGGGTGGGCATCCAGTATACGCCGGGCGTGCGCCCGGGTCTCGTCGTGCTGCCGGCGCGCGGACTCGATTCCGCGCGCGCCATCATCGCGCGGGACCTGGACTACAGCGACCGGTTCGAGGTGACTGTCCTGCCCGCGGGCCCGGTCGCGGAGCCCCCGGCCCGCGGGGCCCGGGCCGCCGAGCCCAACCTCGCGCTCTACGCCAAGCTGGGCGCCGCGCTCGCGCTCGAGCTCACGCCGGTCGAAGGGGGCGTGCGGGCCCGCCTGTTCGACGTCGCCGCGAACCGTCTGCGCAACGACCAGACGTTCGCGGTGCCCGCCGTGGGTGCGCCGGGCTGGCGCATGGCGCTCCACCGCGTCTCGGACGAGGTGGTACGCTGGGGCACCGGGACGCCCGGCATCGCGGCGACCCGTCTCCTCTTTCTGGCCGGCGGCCGCGTCTGGCGGGTGGACAGCGACGGTGCTGACCTCGCACCGGTCACGCCGGAAGGCCAGCAGGCGATGTCGCCCACATGGGCGCCCGACGGCACGCGCATCGCCTACACGGTGCTCGCCAACGGCCGCGGGTCGATCCTGGTGCGGAATCTCGCGACCGGCGCCACGGTCCAGGTGCCGTCCACCGGCAGCGGGCTCAACTTTGCCGCGGCCTTCGCGCCCGACGGCCGTACGCTCGCCTTCGCGCGCGCTGACGAGAGCGGCACGGACCTCTACACGGCCAACGTCGCGGAGCAATGTTGCGTGCAGCGCTTGACCGTGGGGAAATTCGCGGATAACCTCTCCCCCACATTCTCGCCGGACGGCCGCCGGATTGCTTATATTTCCACGCGCGCGGGCCCGCCCCAGGTGTACGTGATGGACGCGGACGGCACCGACCAGGAGTTGCTCGCGCCGTTCGATTTCGGCGTGACCGGTGGAAGTTTCGCGCCCGAGTGGTCCCCCGATGGCGC
>JBMOPM010000227.1:0-35787 GCA_049323575.1 Gemmatimonadota bacterium
CGCGCCCGGCATCGGATCCCGCGCGGCCCCGGTGAGGCCGTACATGAGCGAGTCCAGCGCGGCGAGGCTGTCCGCGCGCAGTTCCAGTCGCAGCTCGCCCCGGTGTGGCCGCACCCAGCCCAGTTGCCCGCTGCCGGCCACCTCGATCCCCCCGGCGCCGAGCGCGGCCGTGTCCACCTGGATCATGCTGTCCTTCGCCGCGAGCCGCGCCCACAGCGTGTCGAGCACCAGCTCCCGCACGCTGCTGGCGCCGAGGTTGAGCTCCAGTGTGCCCACGGGCGCCACCGCCGAGTCGATGACGCCGGTGGCGTGCAGCTCGCCCGCGAGCCGGGTGACCGGATTCGTGGAATCGAGCGCGGCGAGATCGAGCTGGCTGAACGTCAGCCGCAGTCCATCGGCGCCCCATCGGGGCGGGGTGACCGTCACCGTGCCGTGCGCCTGCACCCGGCCGATCTCGCCCGACACATCCGCGTCCAGCGCCATCCGGTCGATCGGCCCGTCCAGCGTGACGTGCCCGCGCAAGGAGCCCCGCGCGGTGAACCCGGGGAACGCCGGGCGGATGCCGTCGAAGCTGAGCGAGTCGAGCATGAAGTCCCCGGTCAGCACGACGGGTGTCTTGCGCGTGTCGAGCGTGAGCCGCCCGTCGGCCACGCTCGGCGGGCGATCCCCATCCCGGTGCACGGCGCGGCCGGTGAACGTGACGTCGAGCAGGGGCCCCTGCAGCGTACCGCGCGCCCCGAGCCGTCCATCGAGGATGACCGCCGGCGCCAGCAGGCGCGCCGTACGGAGGTCCACGTCGGAGCTGTCGACCCGGAACGGATCGAAGCCCAGGCCGTCCCGGTCGAACGTGACGACGCCGGCGCCGGCCACGTACGTGACCGGGTGATCCGGGACGCGATAGTCGCGGAAGTGCCAGGCGAGGTTCACGTCGAGCCGGGACAGGAAGCCCGACGCGGTGACCGTCCCGCTGAGGCGGCCATCGAAGGGGAGCGTATCGACGAAGCCGCGCACCATGTCGAGATCGAGGCTGTCGAGCCGGAGGTCGAGGTTGCGCACGCCGAGGCCGCGGTAGACATCCACCAGCGCGGTGAGCCTGCCGTCGATCGTGGCGCCGTCACCCGAGAGATGGAGGCGGTCGACGGTGTAGGCCGTGAGCGTGCCGCTCTCCGATTTCGCCACCAGCGTCGCGCGGCCGGTCAGGTCGGGAAACTCGGGCGATACCCAGCGCAGGTCCGCGAGGTCGGCCTGGGGCGCGTCGAACGTGAAGTCGAAGAGGACCGTGTCGCGGGGCCAGGTGACGGCACCGCGCGCGCGGCCGCGCGTGTTGGGGAGCGCTGCGTCCGTCAGGTCGAACACCACGCTGTCGCCGGGCACGCGCACCGTGCCGCGGGCCTGGCGCAGCCGCACGCCGGGGTCGTTGAGGTCGGCCGCCAGGGAATCGATCTGCAGCGACAGCGCGTCGCGGGCCGGCGTGCTGATGGTGAGCCGCGGGATGCGGGCAGCGAGCCCGGTAGCGATCAGCAGCTTCTCGAGACCCTCGGCGCCTTCGACGATGATGCGGCCCGGCAGCGCGCGCTGCGCCGCCAGGGCCGAGTCCACCTGGCGGCTCGTCCTGAGCCGGCCATCGGGATTCCACGGCATGTGGAGCACGAGCTGGCCCTGGTCGACGTGAAGGTCGCGGAACTCGATCAGCGGCGACGGCCCCTCTGACGGGCCGCCCTGCCCCAGGCCCAGCACGTCCTCGTAGTTCATGCGGCCGTTGCGCCGCTTGACGAGGTTGATCAGCGGGCGGTCCACCTCCAGGCGGCCGAGCACGATCCGGCCGGCCAGCAGGCCGGGCCACTGGTAGCGCACGGCGATGCGGGGCGCCTTGAGGAGGAGCACGCCGGCCGTATCCCGCACGGTCACATCGCGCAGCGTGAGGTCGAACAGGAACGAGCCGGCGACGTGCCCCACCTGGACGTCGCCGTGAAGCACCCGGCTCAGCAGCGCCGATCCCGCCCGCGCCACCAGTGCGCGACCGGGCTCCGGGCGGAGCAGGGCCAGCGTCACGCCCAGCCCGGTGGCGACCGCGCCCACGATGCTGATATAGAGGAAGCGGGCGATGAAGCCGAGGAATCGGCCCATCAGAACGCCTGACCCACCGAGAAGTGGAGGGTCCACTTGCTCGACCGCTGCTGCACGTACGAATCGGTGACGAGAATCAGCTCGCCCCGTCGCTGCAGATAGAGTGCCCCCCGGGGCCGGTCGTACGGGTTGTAGCCCGCGTCCAGCCGGATGGGGCCCAGTGGCGTCGCGAAGCGGATGCCCGCGCCCGGAGTGACGCGGATGAGGGCGGCGCGGCGGCCCGGCGGCCCGCCGCGCTCGAACAGCGTGCCCGCATCCGCGAAGAAGGCGAAGCGCAGTCGCTCGCCCCAGAACGGGGCCGGCACGCGGAGTTCGATGTTGGCGGTGCCGAGGGTGTTGCCGCCCGTGGCCGAGTAGCGGACGTCGCCCGGCGGGATGAAGCCTTGGCGCGCCGAGTCCGCCGGAAACGAGTCGTTGCTCACCACGTATACCACGGGCCCCAGCTCGTTGCGCTGGTAGCCGCGCACGTCGTTGGGGCCGCCGGCGTAGAAGCGCTGGTCGGGCGGGATGAAGTTGACCGCCTGGGTGCCGACCCGCTCCTCCGGCGAGAAGATGATGCCGCCGCGCAGGCGCCAGCTCAGCACGGCGCCGGAAGTGCCGAGCGGCCGGTACCAGGCGATGTCCACCACGCCGCGCGTGAACGTCTGGAACCGCGACGAGCCCAGCACCCTCGAGCTCGCCGTCGCCTCGACCGAGGCCACCCAGCCGCGCGTGGGGTCGAGCGGATTGTTGGCGCGCGGCCAGGTGGCGGTGGCGGAGAGCGTCGCCAGCCAGCGGCGCTGGCTCAGCAGCGCGATGTCGTCCAGCGTGCAGGCATTGAAGACGGCGCAGAAATTGGCGTCGGTCGCCTGGGTGCGGCCGTAGGAAAGGCGGTACGTCAGTGCCAGGGGAACGCGCCGAGCGGTCTCCCGCTGCAGACTCACCGCGCCGCCAGCCTCTTCGCGCTGATACACCCGGAACTCCGACCGCCGCTCGGAGAAGAGGGTGAACGCAAGGATGTTCGCCGAGCCGAGGAAGGCGGGGCGACGGATCGCCGCCTGCACCGCATAGTTGAGCCGCGATGAGCCCACGGAGTCATCGGCGAGCTGGCGGCAGATATTGTTGACGAACCCCAGGTCGGTCGGCTCGCCGACGCCGATCTTGGAGGCCCGCGCGGAGACATCGAACAGCCGCCCGGCGCCGAGGAAGCCGCGATAGGTGAACCCGAGACCCACGCGGAAGCAGTCGTTGGTGCCGTAGCCCAGTTGTCCGCGGCCCCGGTAGCGGCTCGACTCGTTCACCCGCACCAGCAGCGGCGTCAGCGTGTCGCCCCGGGCGCGGTGCGCGGTGTCGATCTCCACCGAGGCGAAGCGGAAGAGCTCGGACCGATACAGGTTGCGCTGGCTGCGGAAGAGATCATCCTGGGCATAGCGACGCCCCGGCCGCGTGGCCAGGAGCCGCGCGACGAATCCCGAGTCGGTGCGTTCGGTACCCTCCACCCGGATCGGCCCCACCCAGGCGGCGGGACCCGGAACCGCCTCGAGCCCGAGGCTCGCGCGGCGGTGCACGCGATCCATCTCGAAGCTGCGGAACGTCTCGGCGTCGGGGTAACCCAGGTTCCTGAGCCGTCCCGTGACCGTGTCGGCGAGAGCCTGGAAGCGGTACCGGTTGAACGGGTCGCCCGGACGGAGCGGCAGGTCGGTGAGCACGGTCTTCTGCTGCTTCGGCGCCAGCGAGTCGAGCCCGCTGATGCGGAGCGAGTCGATCACCACGGGCAGGCCCTCGGTGATCCGGAAGGTGATATACACGTCCTGAAGCGTGCGGCGGACGAGCGTGTCCACCTTGACGTCAAGATAGCCGCTCTGCCGATAGAACAACGCGAGGCGGAGAACGTCCCGCTGGAACTCGATCTCGTTGAAGTAGCGCCGCTGGCCCAGGCCGATCCACTTCACGAGGCCGGACGTGGCCAGCCAGCTCGAGCTGGTGGTGGAGATCGCGGCCGCGAGCGTGGCCTCGTCGATCGCCCGGTTGCCCTCGAAGGTAAGCTTGCGGACCACGAGCCCACCCGCCTGCTGGGCGCCCACCGCGGCCGGCGCCGCGGCGAGCATGAGCGCGAGCGCCCAGCGACGCCCGCGACCCCGCCTCAAACGGGAATCCCGGGCCCGCCGCCCAGCCTCCTGAAGCGGCCGGACCTGTCAGCGCAGCACGCAATTGACCGCATCGTCTAAGCTGTGGATTTTGACCGTGTTATGGCGCACTGTCAACGAGTCGCGTGGCCGGGGCACCGGCCGCTGATCGGCGATGGCCCGGGCGGGAGCCCCGCGAGGACAAGCGGGCCGCACCCGGTGCCCGGGCTCCGTGCCCTGGCCGTCGCCCTGGCCCTGGGTTTCCTCGCCGCGGCCTGTGCGCCCCGGGCCGAGTCGCATACCCTGAACTACTACTTCAGCTACGATCCCCGCTCGCTCGATCCGGCGCTCTCCACCGACGTGCCCACCGGCGAGGTCGTCACCCTGCTCTTCGACAACCTCACCCAGTTCGATGCCGCGGGCCAGCTCGTCCCCGGCCTCGCGCGCACCTGGGAGACGGACTCGACGGGACGCCGCTGGACCTTTCATCTCGTCCGCGGTGCGCGCTTTCACGACGGGCGGGCCCTGACGGCGGAGGACGTGCGCGCGTCCTACCTCCGGGCGCTCCGCCCCGGCGCGAGCGGCGGCCGCGCCTGGCCGCTCTATCCGATCGCGGGGGCACGGGCCTACGCGGATGGCCGCGCCCGCGAGGTGCCCGGTATCCGGGTGGTGAACGACACGGTGGTCGAGTTCACGCTCGAGGAGCCGCTCAACATCTTCCCCAAGCTGCTCGCGATGCCGGTCGCGGCCATCGTCCCCACGCCCACACCCCAGGGCTTCGATCAGCAGCCGGTGGGCAGCGGCCCCTGGCGCTTCGTTTCGTGGGCCCACGACGACGAAATCCTGCTGGTCCGCAACCCGGACTACTGGGGCGGCCCGCCCGAGGCCGACTCGCTCCGGATCCGCATCATCCCCGAGCCGCTGACCCAGGCGGCGGAGTACGAGGCCGGGCACTTGAGCGTGGTGGAGATCCCGTTCGGCGAGACGCTGCGGTGGCAGCAGACCCACGAGCCCGAGCTGCAGCGCCGGCCGTCGCTGCGCGCCATGTATGTGGCGCTCAACACCACGCGGGGCCCGCTCCGGGACGTACGGGTGCGGCAGGCCATCAACCACGCGGTGAACGTGCCGGTCATCCTGCGCACGATGATGGGCGACCGCGGCGTGCCCGCGGCCGGCGCGGTGCCGCCCGGGCTGGCCGGGCACGATTCGAGCCGCCCGCGCTACCGCTTCGACCCCGCGAAGGCGCGGCGGCTCCTGGCCCAGGCGGGGTATCCCGACGGCATCGACCTCAAGCTCTGGCGCTCGCAGCGGCCGGAGTACGCCCGCGTGGCGCAGGCGGTCCAGCGCTACCTCGGCGACGTGGGGATCCGCGTGGAGATCATCGAGCGCGACGCGTCCAGCGCGCGGGCCGCGGCGCGCAAGGGCGAGGCCGACATGTTCCTCACCGACTGGTACGCCGACTACCCCGACGCGGAGAACTTCACCTACCCGCTGTTCCATTCGAAGAACCACGGGCCGGGCGGCAACCTGGCCTTCCTCTCCGACCCCACGCTCGACGCGCTCATCGAGCGGGCCCGGCAGACGATGGACGAGGCGGAGAAGGTGGCGCTGATCCGCACCATCGACCGGCGCGTGTTCGACCTCGCGCCGTGGCTGTTCTGCTGGTTCCCGGTAGACCTGTGGGCCATGCGGCCCGGCGTGACGGGCTGGAGCATCCCGGCGATCTTCACCGGCCAGCGCTGGACCCGGGTCCGCCACACCTCGTGAAGCGTTTCCTCGTCGTACGCCTCGCGCTGCTCGTGCCCACGCTGCTGGGCGTGCTGGTCGTGGCGTTCGCGCTGCTCTACGTGGCGCCCGGCGACCCGGTGCAGGCCATGGTGGGCGAGCGCGCCGACTCCGCCACCATCGCGCGCCTCCGGGCGGAACTCAGGCTGGACGAGCCGCTCGCCGCCCGATTCGCGCACTATGCCGGCGGCATTCTGCGCGGCGATCTCGGCACGTCGTATATCACGCGCCGTCCCATTCTCGGCGACCTCCTCGAGCGCTTCCCCGCCACGCTCGAGCTCGCGGGCGCGGCGATGCTCTTCGCCGCCGTGCTCGGCATCGCCCTGGGCGTCTACGGCGCGTGGCGACCGGGTTCGATCGGCGACCGGGTAGCGACGCTCGGCGCGTATCTGGGCGTTTCGTTCCCGGTGTACTGGGTGGGCCTGCTGCTGATCCTCGTCTTCGCGGTCCAGCTCAGGTGGCTGCCGCCTTCGGGCTACGGCGGCCTCGAGTATCTCATCCTCCCGGCGGTGACGCTGGGCATGCGCTCGGTGGCGATCGTGGCGCGGATGACCCGCACCGCCATGACCGAAGCCCTCCGGAGCGACTTCATCCGGACGGCACGCGCCAAGGGCCTGCCGGAGGGCACGGTGGTGCTGACCCACGCGCTCCGCAACGCGCTGCTCCCGGTGATCACGGTGCTCGGGCTGGATTTCGGCAGCTACCTCACCGGATCGATCCTCACCGAGACGATCTTCGCGTGGCCGGGCGTGGGGCGCTACGTGCTCAACGCGATCGACAAACGCGACCTCCCGGCCGTCACCGGGAGCATTCTGTTCCTGAGTCTGGTGTTCGTGCTGGTGAATCTCCTCACCGACCTGCTGTACGCAAAAGCCGATCCAAGGGTAGCCTATGACTGACGCTCGACGGCGGCTCCTGACCGCGCTCAGGATGGCCATCGCGATCTGCCTCCTCACCCCGGCATCGGGGCGGCTCGCCGCGCAGGAGATCGACGCGCTCCTCGCTCGGCCGCCGTTCTCCCGTGCCCTCTGGGGCGTCGTGCTGGTCGATGAGCGGGGCCGCGTGCTGTACGCCAGGAACGCCGACAAGCTCTTCATGCCGGCGAGCGTCACCAAGCTGCTGGTGACCTCGGTCGCCGCCGCGCGCCTCCCCGCCGACTGGACAGTGCGGACCAGTCTCTATGCCGCCGGGCCGGTGGACGCCGGTACGATCCGGGGCGACCTCGTGCTCTACGGCCGCGGCGATCCGACCTTCAGCCGCCGCTGCTTTGCCGTGGACACGACCGCCCCCGGCGCCTGCGAGCGCGATCCGTCGTCCGGCTTCCGACGGCTCGCCTCGCAGCTCAAGGCCCGCGGGATCACCCGCATCGAGGGCGACGTGGTGGGCGACGGGAGCTGGTTCGAGCCGACCGGGATACGGGGAACGTGGCAGAGCTACGACCTCAACTGGTGGTACGCGGCCCCGGTCTCCGGCCTCGGCTTCAACGACAACAGCCTCGAGATCTCGTGGCGGCCCGGGCCGACCGTGGGTGCCCCCCTGGCGATCGACATCCAGCCGGCCTTCGCGGGCATCACACTCGACAACCGCACCGAGACCGCGCCGCCCGGCACCCGGCAGACCCTGGACTTCTTCCGCTATCCCGGGACGCTCCGGCTCTGGGCCGAGGGCAAGGCGGCGGGCCCCGCCACGGGCCAGCCGCCGACGGAGTACTTCGCCCATCCTGACCCCAGCCTGTTCGCCGCTCAGGCACTGCGTGCCGCGCTCGAGGACTCCGGCATCGTCGTCACCGGCGCGGTGCGCTCCACGCTGGATTCCACGGCCACGCAGGCCGCGCGCGCCCGCGCGCCGCTGGCCGAGGTGACGTCACGTCCGCTCCGGGACTGGCTCTTTCCCATCCTCAACGTCAGCCAGAACCTGTTCGCCGAGATGCTCCTCAAGCAGCTCGGCCGGCAATTCGCGGGCGCCGGGTCGTGGGAAGCCGGGATCGACGTCGAGCGGCGGTTCCTGATCGACTCGATGGGCGTGGACTCCACCCAGTTCAGAGTGACGGACGGCTCCGGGCTCTCGACGTCGAATCTCCTGACCCCGCTGGCCCTCGTCACCGTGCTCCGCTACCTGCGCCAGCACCCGTCGTTCGACACCTTCGCGGCCGGGCTGCCCCGCTCCGGTCAGGTGGGCTCGCTGCGGCGGCGGTTCGTGGACACGCCGCTGGAGGGCAAGGTGCGGGCGAAGACCGGCAGCATCAACGGCGTGAATACGCTGGCCGGCTACATCGAGCTGCCCGAGCGCACACTCACCTTCGCCGTGATGGTCAATCACCACACGGCGCCGTCCCGCGAGATGCTGGCGGCGATCGATTCGGTGGTCGTGCGGCTGGCCAGGATGAAACGGCCTTCATCCTCCGCGCAGGCGGCGTTGAAGGTTCGGCGTTGAGCGTTTAGCGTTGTTCCCCTTATGTCTGCTCCCCTGGGAACTCCCGCCCGCCCCCTGCGCGTTGCCGTCGTCGGCTCGGGTCCATCCGGCTTCTACGCTGTCGAACACCTCCAGAAGCAGGCGGGGCTCGCGGTCGAGATCGACATGTTCGATCGTCTGCCCACACCCTTCGGCCTGGTGCGCGGCGGCGTAGCCCCCGATCATCAGAAGATCAAGGCCGTCACCCGGGTGTACGACCGGCTGGCGAGTCATCCGACGTTCCGGTTTCTGGGTAACGTCACCGTGGGCAAGGACGTCTCCCACGACGAGCTGCTCCAGCGCTACGACGCGGTGATCTACGCGGTGGGCGCGCAGACCGACCGTACCCTGGGCATCCCCGGCGAGCATCTGCCGGGCAGCCACGCGGCGACGGAGTTCGTGGGCTGGTACAACGGTCACCCGGACTACCGCGACTTCTCGTTCGACCTCACCCACGAAGCGGTGGCGGTCATCGGCATCGGGAACGTGGCGATCGACGTCGCCCGCGTGCTGGCCAAGGCGGGCGACGAGCTCCGCACGACCGATGTGTGCGGCCATGCGCTCGACGCGCTGCGGGAGAGCCGGGTCCGGACGATCTACATCCTCGGGCGCCGGGGCCCGGTGCAGGCGGCATTCACCAACCCCGAGCTCAAGGAACTGGGCGAGCTGGCCAGCGCGGACATCGTGGTGCGGCAGGAGGACCTCGCCCTGGACGAGCACAGCCGCGCCGCGCTCGGCTCGGGCGAAAACCGCGAGGCGGAGAAGAACGTGCGGACCCTGGAGGCGTTCGCCGCGCGGGGGCCCTCGGGCAAGCCGCGTCGCATCGTGCTCCGGTTCCTGGTGTCACCGGTAGAGATTCTGGGCACGGACCGGGTCGAGGCGATCCGCGTGATGAAGAACCGGCTCGAACCCGACGGGCGCGGCGGCGTGAAGGCGGTCCCCACCGGCGAGACCGAGACGATCCCCGTAGGACTGGTCTTCCGCTCGGTCGGCTACAAGGGCGTGCCGGTCCCCGGTCTGCCGTTCGACGAGCGGACGGGGACCATCCCGAACGTGGAGGGCCGCGCCCTCGTGGCGCCGGACGCGGCGGAGACGCTGCGCGGCACCTATGCGGTGGGCTGGATCAAGCGGGGCCCGGTCGGCGTCATCGGCACCAACAAGCCCTGCGCGGTGGAGACGGTCGAGCATCTGCTGGAGGACGCGAAGGCCGGCCGGATCGGCGCGTCCGGCAGCGCGTCCACCATCGACGAGCTGCTGGCGTCGCGCGGGGCGCAGGTAGTCACCTACGCGGACTGGAAGCGGCTCGACCGGCTCGAGCAGGAACGGGGCAGACTGCGCGGGGCACCGCGCGAGAAGTTCACCCGCATCAGCGAGATGCTCGACGCCGTGCGGGCCGGCGTGTCCTGAAGCGCCCGAGGCGAGGGGGAGGGCCATGAAGATCTACACCAAGACCGGAGACGCCGGCGAGACCGCGCTCTTCGGCGGCGGGCGCGTCAGCAAGGACCATCCCCGGGTCGCCGCGTACGGCGACGTGGACGAGCTCAACTCGGGCATCGGCGTGGTGCGCGCGACCCCCCCGACCGACTTCTGCGACGAGCTGTTCGAAGCCATCCAGCGGGACCTCTTTTCGATCGGCGGCCATCTGGCCACTCCCGATCCCGACAAGGTGGCCAGGGCACTCGAGAAGGCGCACCTGTCCGCCGAACGCGTGGCCGAGTTCGAGCGGGTGATCGACGCGGCCGACACCGAGCTGCCGCCGCTGCGTGCCTTCGTGCTGCCGGCAGGCAGCCCCAAGGCCGCCGCCCTGCACCAGGCGCGCACCGTGTGCCGCCGGGCGGAGCGGCATGTCGTGCATCTCGCGATGAAGGAGCAGGTGCCCGAGCTCTTTCTCGTCTACCTCAACCGGCTGTCGGACCTGCTGTTCACGCTGGCGCGGCTGGCGAACCATCGGGACGGGCGCGGAGACGCAACGTGGTAGGGGCGTAACCGGCGATGCCTGCCGTAGCCGTGACGCATGCAGCCGGCACCTACCGCGTCCTCATCGAGCCGGGAGGCATGCGGCGCCTGCCCGACCTCGCCTCCGAGCTGCTGGGATCGCGCCGGCTCGCTGCCATCACGGACGACACGGTGCGCCCGCTGTTCCCCGCGTGGCTGCATCGGGCCGACTGGCCGGAAACCGTCCTCTCCTTTCCCCCCGGCGAAACGCACAAGACGCGCGAGACCTGGGCCGCGCTCTCCGATGAGCTGCTGCACCGGGGCTACGGGCGCGACAGCGCGATCATCGCCGTCGGCGGCGGCGTGGTCGGTGACGTGGCCGGATTCGTCGCGGCCACCTACGCGCGCGGCGTGCCCTTCCTCCAGGTGCCCACCACGCTCCTCGCCATGCTCGACGCCGCGGTGGGTGGCAAGACCGGCGTGGACACGCCGCACGGCAAGAACCTGATCGGCGCGTTCCATCCCCCCGCCGGCGTCCTCGTCGATCCGCTGGTGCTCGGCTCCCTGGACGCGCGCGAATATCGCGCGGGACTGGCCGAAGCGGTGAAGCACGGGCTCGTTGCCGACCTGTCCTACTTCGAGTGGATCGAGCACCACGCCGATGCGCTCCTCAGCCGCGACGCCGAGGCCGTGACCCGGCTCGTGACGGAGAGTGTGGCGATCAAGGCCCGGGTGGTCAGCGAGGACGAGCATGAAACGGGACGGCGGGCCACGCTCAACGCCGGGCACACCGTGGCTCATGCCATCGAACAGGCGACGGCCTACGGCATGCTCCACGGCGAGGCCGTGAGCCTCGGGCTTGTGGCGGAGTGCGGCCTCGCCGAGGTGCTGGGGCTCGCGCCCGCCGGCACGCGCGCGCGAGTCACCGCGCTGCTCGCACGGCTCGGGCTCCCGGTCAGGCTGCCGCCGACGGTAGACCCGGATCGGCTCCTCGCGGCCATGCGCCTGGACAAGAAGAATCGTGCCGGCGCCGTGCGCTTCGCGCTTCCTTTGGGGTTGGGTGTGACGCGCGCGCGCAACGGTTCCTGGACCGTGACCGCGCCGGACCACGCGATCCGCGTGGCCCTGTCCGTGCTCGCTTGACGCGCGGAAGGCACTTCCCGATATTCGCTGTCCTGCCCCCAACGGTCGGTCCTCGCGGGGCGACCTCTCGACGACAGCACGGAGAGCAGCATGCCGCGGCTCAAAGCCCCTCGGGCCTCGCTTCCCGTTCGTTTCGCCCGCACCAGCGCGTTCGACCAGTACCTCCTCGACATCCAGAAGCTGCCGATGATTGCCGACCCCGAAGAGGAGCGGCGTCTGGCGGTTCGCGCGCGACAGGGTGACCGGGCCGCCGCGGAACGGCTGGTCACCGCGAACCTGCGGTTCGTCATCAGCTATGTGAAGCGTTTCCAGGGCCACGGGCTCGATCTGGCAGACCTGGTCGCGATCGGCAACGAGGGTCTGCTCCGCGCCGTGCAGAAGTTCGATCCGGCGCACGGGGTCAAGTTCATCTCGTACGCCGTGTGGTGGGTACGCCAGGCCGTCCTCAAGGCCCTGGCCGAACAATCCCGCAGCGTCCGCATCCCCCTCAACCAGAACACGCATCTCATCCGACTCGCCCGCACCGAGGCGTTCCTCTCCCAGGCCCTGGGCCGTCAGGCCACGGATCAGGAGATCGCGCTCGCGCTGGACGAGCCGATGGACGTGATTCAGGCCTCCCGGCGCATCACGGTAAACGAGATGTCGCTCGACGCGCCGGTGGAACGCCACGAGCGCGACGCGGGCACCATCGGCGAGCGCTTCCCCGCCTCCGAGGGCCATGAAATCGAGGACCACGTCGACGCACGCCTGCAGCGGGAGTTCATCGAGCGCCTCTTCAGCCGCTACCTCTCCGCCCGCGAGCAACGCATCCTCACGATGTACTACGGCCTGGACGAAAACGAGCCCCTCACGCTGGAGGAGATCGGCCAGCGACTCGGCATCACGCGGGAGCGCGTGCGGCAGATCCGCGAACGGGCGTTCCAGAAGCTGCGCGCCTCGCCGGACATCAGAGCGGTGGAGATGATGGTGTAACGGTCGTTGCTGCTACCGACGCTGCCGTAGTCCCGTCTAGCTTTCCCCCATGGCCCATCGCCTGCCGCTGTTCCCTCTCAACGTCGTGCTCTTCCCCGGCGCCCCGTTGCCGCTGCATATCTTCGAGCCCCGCTACCGGCAGATGGTGGCCGACTGCCTGGCGGGCGATGGGCGGTTCGGCCTGCTGCCGCCGGGCGACCACGGCGGGCCGCCGCCGCCGGGCACCGTCGGCTGCATCGGACACATCCGCGCGAGCCAGCCCCTGCCCGACGGGCGGTCCAACATCGTGGTCGTGGGCGAGTCGCGCTTCACGCTGCAGGGCTACGTCCCCGAGGAGACGGAGTACCTCGTCGGCATGGTGGAGGAGTTCTCCGACGACCCCGCGCCGCCGGTGCCACGTGCCCTGCTCGACGAGCTGCGCGCGCTGTTCGAGCGGTACTTCGAGGCCGTGCGCATCCTCAACGACGCCGGCGACGCGTCGTTGGACTGGGCCGAGGAGGCTGAACCTTTCTCGCTCCAGGTGGCGGCGGCGGTGGAGTGTGGCGCCGAGACCAAGCTGCGTCTGCTCGCGCTGCGTTCCACGGCGGAGCGCGTGCGGCTCCTCATCGACCTGCTGGTGCCGCTGACGGCGGATGCCGAGGAGCGGGCGGTGGTGCATGTACGCGCCCGCACCAACGGCAAGGGCGGCTCCCATCGGGAGATCGTCGCGGGCGAATGATCGCCGCCCTGGGTCAGGACCTCGCCGGCATCGTCGGCCCGCGGTGGGTGCGTCACCGGAAGGCCGAGCTGGTAACGTACGCGTCGGACGGCCTGCCGACGCACGAGTCGCTGCCCGGACTGGTGGTGCTGCCCGCGAGCGCGCTCGAGGTGCAGCGGGTGCTGCGTCTGCTCCACCAGCGCGGCGTGCCGTTCGTCGCCCGCGGCGCCGGCACCGGCCTCTCCGGCGGCGCGCTCGCCGATCCCGACGCGGTAGTGATCGCGCTCACGCGGATGAACCGGGTGCTCGCGATCGATCCCGCGGCACGTCGCGCCGTGGTCGAGCCCGGCGTGGTCAACGCCCGTCTGTCCGAGGCCGTCTTGCCGTACGGCCTGCAGTACGTCCCCGATCCCAGCAGCCAGACCGCCTGCACGGTGGGCGGTAACGTGGCCGAGAACGCCGGCGGCCCCCACTGCCTCAAGTACGGCGTCACCACCAACCACATCGTGGCGCTCACGGTGCTTCTCGCCGACGGCAGCGAAGTGCGCCTGGGCTCGCCCCACGGCGACGCCTGGGGGCCGGACCTGGTGGGTCTGTTCGTCGGCAGCGAGGGGATGTTCGGCATTGCCGTCGAGATCACGGTGCGGCTGGAGCCGATCCCGTCGAGTGTCCGGACGATGCTCGCGGACTTCATGAGCGTGCGCGAGGCGAGCGAGGCCGTCAGCGCCATCATCGCGAGCGGCGTGGTGCCGGCAGCGCTGGAGATGATGGACCGCCTCTGCGTGCAGGCGGTCGAGGCGTCCATCTATGCCGCAGGCTACCCCACGGACGCCGCGGCGGTGCTGCTGGTGGAACTCGACGGCGGCGCCCAGTCGGTGGCCGCGGAGTCGGCCGCGGTGGAAGGGCTCCTGCACCGCCACGGGGCCCGGAGCGTCCAGGCCGCCTCGGACGAAGCCGAGCGCGCCCGGCTCTGGCAGGGGCGCAAGAAGGCCTTCGGGGCGATGGGCCGCATCGCCCCGGACCTCGCCGTGCAGGATGCCGTCGTCCCCCGGTCGACGTTGCCGGACATCCTCGACCGCATCGAGGGCATCCGGCGGCGATACGACCTCACCATCAGCAACGTCTTCCACGCCGGCGACGGGAATCTGCACCCCAATATCAGCTTCGACCGGCGCGACCCGGCGCTCACGGCGCGGGTGCGCGACGCGAGCCGCGAGATCATGCAGGCCTGCGTGGACGCCGGGGGCAGCATCACCGGCGAGCACGGTGTCGGCTCCGACAAGATGGACTACATGCCCTGGCTCTTCGACGGCGAGACGCTGAGCGCGATGCTGGCCGTGCGCAGCGTGTTCGATCCCCAGGGCCGTGCCAACCCGGGCAAGGTCTTCCCGCTCAGGTGCTGCCGCGAGTGGCGCGCCGGAGGCGTCTCATGAAGCAGAACTCGGTGCTCGACCGGCTGCGGGCGCTGCTCGGCCCCGTGGCCGTCTCCCGCGACCCGCAGGGCCTGCCGCGCGCCGTCCCCGACGGCACGGAGGCGCTGGCGCTGGTGCTCCGGACGGCGCACGAGGAGCACTGGCGCGTGCGCGTCGAGGGCCGCGGCACCTGGATGCCGCTCGACGCGCCCGCCGACCTCGCCGTGAGCACCCGCGGCATGGACCAGGTGGTACGCGTGGATCCGGCGGATCTCGTCGCCACGGTGCAGGCCGGCGCTCCGCTCGAACTGGTGCGCCGCCGGCTGGCCGACCACGGCATGTGGCTCGCCCTCGATCCGCCGGGCCATGCCGAGCGCACGCTGGGTTCGGTGGTCGCCACCGGCTCGTCGGGGCCGCTCCGGCTCGGATTCGGGCCGGCGCGGGACCAGGTGCTCGGGTGTACCGTGGTCACCGGCGAGGGACGGGTGATCGCGCCGGGTGGCCGCGTGGTCAAGAACGTCGCGGGGTACGACCTCACCAAGCTGCAGGTGGGCGGCTTCGGGGCCTTCGGCGTGCTCTGCGAACTCCACCTCAGGCTGCGCGCGCTGCCTCGCGCGGACATCACGTTCATCGCCCGCGGCAGCCGCGATCAGCTCACCGCTGTGGGGCGCGACGCGCGCGACGCCAACGCCCTGCCCGCGGCCCTCGAGCTGCTGTCGCCGGCCGTCGCCGTCGATTCGGACTGGGTGCTCGCCGCGCGGTTCGTGGGCACCCGGGAGGCCGTGGCGGCCGAGGTCCGTCAGTTCGCCTCGACCAACGAGCTGACGTGGACGGAGCTGCCCGCCGACCGCGCGGGCTCGTTCTGGACCATGGCCGGCCGCGCCGCGCTCGGCGCCCCGGTGACGCTGCGACTCGGCACGCTGGTCGATGGCGTGGACGAGACCATCGACCTCGTCACCGAACAGATGGGCGAAGGACTCGTCACGGCCGGCGCGGGGAACGGCATGGTCCGCTGGAGCGGGGAGGTCGGTCCCGATCGCATCCGATCGGTCCGGCACGTGGCGGCCGCCCGCGAGATCCCGCTCACGGTGGAGCGCGCCCCGTGGCCCATCCGGCGCGCGGTGGGGCACTTCGGCGCCTACCGCGAGGGCGTCGGTCAGTTGGTGCAGAAGCTCCGGGAGACGTTCGATCCGGGACTCCGGTTTGCCGTCGCGCTGGAAGGGAGCGAAGCGTGACCGCGAGCGGGTTCAGCGCACTCGACCCCTGCGTCCACTGCGGCTTCTGCCTGCCCGCCTGCCCCACCTACCTGGCGACCGGCGACGAGGCGGACAGCCCGCGGGGCCGCATCGTCCTGATGCGTGCCCTCGAGCGGGGCGAGATCCCGCCCGACGATCCCGCGCTCCTCGAGCACCTCGACGCCTGCCTCGGCTGCCGCGGCTGCGAGCCTGCCTGCCCCTCGGGCGTGGGCTATGGACGCGGACTCGAGGTCGCCCGCGAGCTGCTGGCCCGGCGGCGCGGCGTCCGCGGCCTGGCCCGGTTCATCCTCGGCGTCTTCCGCTCGGAGACCCGGTGGCGGCCGGCGCTCACCCTGGGCAAGGTCGTGCGCCGGCTCGGCATTCCGGCAGCGCTGGCGGGCCCCGGCTGGTTCGGATTCGGAATGGGCATGCTGGCCGCGACGGCGCCGACCCGGCCGACGGGCGGTCGGGTGCAGAGACCGGCCCGCCAGAGGGCCGGGCGCGTCGCGCTCTTCCGGGGCTGCATCATGGACACCCTCTTCGCCCACGTGAACGACGCGACGCGACGCACGCTCGAGGCCAACGGATATGACGTCATCGACGTGCGGGGGCAGGGCTGCTGCGGCGCGTTGCACGATCACGCCGGCGACACCGCTACCGCGCGCCAGCTCGCGGCCCGCAACCTGGAAGCGTTCCGCGGCGCCGATCTCGTCGTCACCAGCAGCGCCGGCTGCGGCGCGATGCTCAAGGACTACGGCCACCTGGTCGGTACCGCGGAGGCGGAGGCGTTCGCGGCGCGCGTGCGGGACGTGACCGAGCTGCTGGCCGAGCGGGGACCGCGGCCCGGCGCGCCGCTCGAGCTGGACGTCGCCTACGACGCGCCCTGTCACCTCCAGCACGCGCAGCGGGTGCATGCCGCGCCGCTCGCGGTGCTCGGCGCGATCCCCGGCCTCCGGCTCGAGCTCCTTCCCGGTCACGACCGGTGCTGCGGCAGCGCGGGGATCTACTCGATCCTCCGCCCGGCGATGGCACGCGCGGTGCTCGACGAGAAGATCCGCACCGTCGCCGGCGCCATGCCCCGGCCGGCGCTGATCGCCACCGGCAATCCCGGCTGTCTGATGCAGATCGGCGCGGGGCTGCGCGCCGCAGGGCTGCCCATCGGTGTGGTGCATCCGGTGGAACTGCTGGACTGGTCGTATCGCGACGCAGGTGTGTACGGATGATCGGTGGTCGGTTGTCTGGCACCCGGCCTCTCGCATGCGCTTACTTTTCGTCCATGCCTCGTCGCGCCCCCGTCGTCGGTCTCCATGCCGTCCTCCTCGACGACGAAGCCCTTGTCCACGCTCCGCCGCCGCGCCGGGCGAGTGCCGCATTGCGCTCGATCGTGAGCGGCATGCCCGCGACTGCTCGAGATCGGGCCCCGGGCGACCTCAGTGGACACACCGCCGCGGAGCCGCGCTGGTATGGACACTGAGATGCGCACCGAGTTCGACATCGTGCTCCCGCCGGAACGGCTGCGGCGGCTGCAGGAGCAGCCGGTCGTCGTGATCGATCACCCCGCCGTCTTCGAGCTCGCCGGTCCCGGCGCGCTCCAGTGCCTGCAGGGCCTGTTGACGAACGATGTGGTCGGCCCGGGCGACGACAGCCTGATCTACGGCGCGCTGCTCACCCCCAAGGGGATGATCGTGGTGGACTACTGGGTCGTGCGGCGCAGCGACCGGATCCTGATGCTCGCGCCGGCGGCCGGACGCGAGGCATCACTCGAGCTGTTCCGCCGCAGCCTCCCGCCGCGACTCGCCCGGGTGAATGATCGGACCGGCGAGGCCGCCCTGGCCTGGATCGTGGGCGACGGATTGGATCGCGTGGTGCGGGGATTCCCGCTGGAAGCCGGGCCTCAGCCCGGCCGCGTGGGATGCGTGGGCGGCGAGGAGGGGCTCGTGCTGGCCCGCGCGCCCGAGGGTGCTCCGTTCCAGGGCTTCGTGGTCGGGCCGGCGGATGCCGTGCGGGAAGCAGCGGCGCAGATGGAGGCCGCCGGCGCCGCGGCCGGGGACCGGGACGACCTGCAGGCCGCGAGAATCGTGGCCGGCTGGCCGGCGCTCGGCGCGGAAATCGACGAGAAGACGCTGCCGCAGGAAGTCCGGTACGACGAGATCGGCGGCGTGTCCTATACCAAGGGGTGCTACACGGGGCAGGAAACCGTGGCCCGGCTTCACTTCAGGGGGCACCCCAACCGGCATCTGCGCGGGCTGGTGTGGGAACAGCAGCCGGTGCCGGGACCGCGTGAGGTGCTGCAAGGCGACCGGGTGGTGGGCACCGTCCGGTCCACGCTGGCGGTCGGCGCGAGCGCCGTGGGCCTCACCGTGCTCCGCCGGGAGGTGCAGATCGGCGAGACCGTCCTCGCCGCCGGCGCCCCGGCCAGAGTGGTTTCGCTCCCATTCGCCGCGGCGGACCTGCCGTCCTGACCCGCGCCCGAGCCCAAGACGCAGGCGGCCCCGACCGGAGCCGGGGCCGCCAGGCGACAGTGACTTCCGCCGTTACATCTTCGAGGCGGTATCCCGTGCCATACTGTCGGTCGGGGTCGCGGCGCTATCGGTCGGGGTAGTAGGCGCCGGAGCCGGGGCCGGAGCGGCGGCGGCCGAGTCGGCGGCCGGAGCAGACTCAGCCTTCTTCTCAGCGCACGCAGCCAGCACGACCAACGCGGCCAACGCGATGACCTTCTTCATGGTGTCTCCTTCGGGGGAAACGGGGGCCAGTGATTGATGTAAAGGGGTGCTATGCCGTCACTGTCGCCGGACATAACGGCGCCGAAGGTAGTATGCCTCAAGATTTTGTCAAGACGGGTGCCCCCGGCGCCCCCGCCCCGGACCGTCCCCGGTGGTATACTGCCTCATGAGGTCCGATCCATGACGCTCCCGATGACCCTGGGCGATCTGCGCCAGAGCGAATGGGCCGACGAACCCCTTCGCGGCCGCACCGTGCGCGAGGAGCTCCGCGCGAACGTGCTGAAGGCCCTGGCGTGCGAGGAGGAGCTGTTCCCCGGCATCGTGGGCTACGAGGACACCATCCTCCCCCAGATCGTGAACGCGCTCCTCGCGCAGCACGATTTCATCCTGCTGGGCCTCCGGGGGCAGGCCAAGAGCCGCATCCTGCGGAGCCTCGTTCGCTTCCTCGATCCGGCCGTGCCGATCGTCGCCGGCAGCGAGGTGAACGACGACCCGTTCCGGCCGATCTCCAAGTTCGCCCGCGAGCGCATCGCGGAGCTGGGGGACCAGACGCCCATCGCGTGGCTGCGCCGCGAGCACCGCTATGTCGAGAAACTCGCCACGCCGGACGTGACCATCGCCGACATCATCGGCGATGTGGATCCGATCAAGGCCGCCCGCGGCGGACACCTCCTGTCCGACGAGCTGACGATCCACTTCGGGCTGCTGCCCCGCGCCAATCGCGGCATCTTCGCGATCAACGAGCTGCCGGACCTGAGCGGGAAGATCCAGGTGGGCCTGTTCAACATCATGCAGGAGGGCGACGTCCAGATCAAAGGCTATCCGGTGCGCCTGCCGCTGGACGTGGCGCTCGTCTTCACCGCCAATCCGGAGGACTACACTGCACGCGGCAAGATCATCACGCCGCTCAAGGATCGGATCGGCTCCGAGATCGTCACGCACTACCCGCGGACCGTCGAGCTGGGCATGGCGATCACGCGCCAGGAAGCCTGGCTCGACCGCGGCGGGCTGCCGCTCGAGGTGCCGGACTTCGTGCTGGAGCTCATCGAGCGGGTGGCGTTCGAGGCGAGACAGGACAAACGGATCGACCGGCGCTCGGGCGTGAGCCAGCGGCTGCCCATCAGCGTGCTGGAGAACGCGGTCTCCAATGCCGAGCAGCGGGGCCTGCGGCACGGGGAGCCCCGGCTGGTACCGCGGGTGAGCGACGTCTACGCCGCCGTGCCGTCGATCACGGGCAAGCTCGAGCTGGAGTACGAGGGCGAACTCCAGGGCGGGGACACCATCGCGCGCGAGCTGATCCGGCGGGCTGCCGGCGCCACCATGGCGGAGCGCCTGGGCGAGTTCGACATGGAGCGCATCGTCGCGTGGTTCGACCAGGGCGGCGCCCTGAAGGTGAACGGCGACGAGCGCTCGGAGCTCTACCTCAAGGGGCTGTCGCTCGTGCCCGGCCTCGTCGAACTGGTCGAGCAGGCAGGACTCGCGTCCCGGAATGACGCGCCGCTCGCGGTGGCGGCATGCGAACTGGTGCTCGAGGGGCTCGCGGCCCAGAAGCGCATCAGCCGGTCCGAGGAGCTCGGCTACAGCCGGGCCAAGCCCGAGCGGCGGGATCCGGGGTACGGCAAGGGAGGATTGAGTTTCGGCTGACGCCCGAGCGGGTGCGCCTCTCGCGCACGTTACGCGCGGCCTGCCCCCATCCGCCTCGCCTGGGCCACCACCAGGTCCGCCGCCCCGTCGAAGCCCAGCCACCCCGTGTTGAGCACCATGTGATAGTGCAACGGGTCGTCCCAGTCGCGCCCGTAGTACTCGCGGTGGTAGCGCTCCCGCTGCGTGTCGGTCTGCTCCACGATGCGGGTGGCCTCGCGGGTGTCCACGCCGAGCCGCCGGGCCGCTACCTCCACGCGGAAGGCCTTGTCGGCCACCAGACGCACGTGCAACGCGTCCTTGCGCTGCCCCAGCACCGCGGCCGCGGCCCGTCCCACCAGCACCATCTCGCCCTGCTCCGCCAGTTCGGCCACCACCGACTCGGTGGTCCGGACCAGGTCCTCCTCCTCGAGCTCCTGGGCCGCGGGAAACTCGCCGGTCGTCAGCAGCTCCGGCGTGGCGCCGACCAGCGCGCGCGACAGCCGCTCCAGGAAGCCGGGCCCTCGCTCCTCCCGCGCTGCCACCTCCTGGGGTGAAAGCCCGCTGCGCGACGCCACGCGATCCACGAGGTCGTTGTCGACGACCCGCCAACCCAGCGCGTCCGCGACCGCGCGCGCCACGGCGGAGCCACCCGCGCCGAACTGACGGGAGATGGTGATCAGCATGTCCGCCGCCTCCTCCGGTTCACTCGCGTCCCGCGCCGGCCGGCGCCTCGGCGATGGGCCGCACGTCGGTCCTGGGTCGGGCCGCGAGCACGCCCGCGACGAGACAGACCGCGCCTCCGATGAGCAGCGTGGCGCGCACGCCGAAATGCTCGGCGATCCAGCCGGCCTGCAAGGCGCCCACCGGCGCCATCCCGACCACCATGAGCGAGTAGAAGCCCATCAGCCGGCCGCGCAGGTTGTTCGGCACCTCGGTCTGCAGCAGCGTGTTGGTGAGGATGTTGTTGGTGATCATCGCGCATCCGGCGAACGCGAACAGCATCATCGCCAGCCAGTAGGACCGTACGAGCCCGGCCAGGATGAGCGCAAGCCCGAAGACCGTGGCCGCCCCGAAAACCACGCGATCGCGTTGACGTCCGATGCGCCACCCCGCGCCGGCCATGGCGAGCGCGGCCAGCGAGGCGCCCACGCCGGTGGCCGAGACCAGGCCGCCGTACCCCGTGGGCCCGCGGCCCATCGCCTCCCGCGCGTAGACCGGCAGCATGGTGACGTACGAAAAGCCGAACACCGTGAGCGCGGCGGTGAGGAGGATCAGCACGCGCGGTCGCCGCTTGCCCTTGAGGTAGCCGATGGCCCGCCGCAGCGACCGGTCCTCGTCTTGCCGTGCCGGCACCCCATCGAAGGGCAAGGGCGCCATCGACAGCAGCGCGAGGATGGCCGCCAGGAAACTCGCGGCGTTGGCGAAGAAGCAGGCGGCCGCACCGAATCCGGTGAGCACCAGGCCCGACACCACCGGCCCGAAGACCCGGGTGACGTTGAACACGGTGGAATTCAGCGCGATCGCGCCCGGGAGATCCTCCCGCCCCACGATCTCGGCGACGAGCGCCTGGCGCGCCGGAATCTCGAACGCCGCAGCGAGGCCGGCGAACGCGGCCAGCACGCCGACCCAGACCGCAGTGATGTGGCCCGTCACCGTGAGGACGCCGAGCGCCGCCGCCTCGAGCATCATCAGCGCCTGCAGGAACGCCACCCACCGCCGCTTGTTCACCCGATCGGCCACGACGCCGCCGTACAGCGTGAACAGGAGGACGGGAAGGCCGCCAGCCGCCGTGACCGCACCCACCGCCAGCGCCGAGTCCGTGAGCTGCAGCACCAGCCACCCCTGCGCCACCGTCTGCATCCAGGTGCCGGTGAGGGAAATGAATTGCCCGGTCAGGAACAGCCGGAAGTTGCGGTGGCGGAGCGCGGGAACGATCGGCACCGGTGAAAAGGTAAGCAGGCGGCAAACGGTGAGGCGGCGGCGGACGGAATCCGTGGCGAACGGGCACGGCGCACCCGGCAATTTGAACCGCGCGGTCCGCGGAGGTAAGATCAGGTAAGATCAGGTGAGTGGCACCTGCGCCACACGCCGCCGGACCACCCTGGCCCTCAGGCGAATGCGCGGTGCTTTCGCGGCTTGCCACCTGCCCCTGGCAGCGGAGCCCCATGCGCTTCACCACATACTCCAGGTTCGTCCCCGAGCTCGCCGACGCGGTGAATCTGCAGGCGCTGCTCGATCAACTGGGCGACTTCCTGCTGCAGTCCGGCTTCGCCGGCGGGGGCTCCGGCTTCTGGGGCGACCCCGAGGACGGCGGCGACCGGTCGATGGATGCGCTCCGCCAGGCCATCCTCCAGGCGCTCATGGACTCGGGCCAGCTCGCCCCCGAGATGCTCCAGGTGCTCCGCGGCGAATCCACGGGCGACGCGGGCGGGGACCGCGCGCTGGAGCAGCAACTGGCCCAGCTGCTCGATAAGATCGTACAGCGTCTGATCGAAGAGGGCTATCTCTCCATCCAGGAGCAGCCGGCCATGCCGGCCGGCTATCAGCCGCTGCTGGGCCCCGGGGGACAGGCACAGGCCGCCGCCCAGCACGTGCAGTTCAACCTGACCGCGAAGGGCATCGACTTCCTCGGCTACAAGACGCTCAAGAATCTCCTCGGCAGCGTGGGGAAGTCGAGCTTCGGCGCCCACGAGACACCGTATCTCGCCACCGGCATCGAGGCCGAATCGTGGTCGAAACCCTACGAGTTCGGCGATGTGATGAACCTCGATGTACCCGCAACGCTCACCAGCGCCATCGCCCGCGAGGGCCTGGGCGTGCCGATCAACCTCGAGTATGGCGATCTGATGGTGAATCAGGCCGAGTACCGGTCGTCCTCGGCCACGGTCCTCATGCTGGACTGCTCGCACTCGATGATCCTCTATGGCGAGGACCGCTTTACCCCGGCGAAGAAGGTGGCGCTCGCGCTCACCCACCTCATCCGGACCCAGTTTCCCGGCGACACGCTCAAGGTCGTGCTCTTCCACGATTCCGCCGAGGAGATTCCGCTCAGCGCGCTGGCCACGGCGCAGGTGGGGCCGTTCCACACGAACACGGCGGAAGGGCTCAAGCTGGCGCGGCGGATCCTGAGCGGGCAGAAGAAGGACATGAAGCAGATCATCATGATCACGGACGGCAAGCCGTCCGCGCTCACCATGCCGGACGGCCGGATCTATGTGAACTCGATGGGACTCGACCCGCAGATCCTCAAGGCCACCTATCGGGAAGTGGCCAACTGTCGCCGCAGCAATATCATGATCAATACCTTCATGCTGGCCCGTGACCGGAATCTCGTGGAGTTCGTCAAGCAGGTGGCGTCGATCTGCAAGGGGAAAGCCTACTTTACAAACACGATGACCCTTGGTCAGTTCATCCTGATGGATTTCATGAAGCGGAAGACACGGCGGGTGTCATGAGCGTTGCGCCGTGAATGATCCGGATCACCATGCACGTATTCACGCGCATGAGCAGACTCGGCCTCTTCGCCCTGCCCCTGGCGGGGCTTCTCGCGTGTGGGAGCGATCCTGCCGGCTACGACAGCACCGGCCTCGCCGGGCAGGTGGTGCGCAGCCCCACGGTGCCGGGCTGCACCGGGGGCACCGAGTGCGAGGCGGGGTTCAGCGCCTGGTTCACGGTGCAGCAGAACGGCACGGCGGTGCGCCGGTTCCGCTCGGACGACGGCGGCCGCTTCACGGTCGGCCTGGCTCCGGGGCAGTACACCGTGGTGCCCGATCCGGATGCGCCGATCGCCTCCCCGTCGCAGCAGACGCAGCAGGTCACGGTGCCGAACGGGGGATGGGCGGAAGTGAAGCTGGTCTTCGACACCGGGATCCGGTAAGGCTGCTCGACGCCCGCCTCATCCGCTGCGATCGCTGCCCCCGCCTGCGGGAACACTGCCGGGCGGTGGCGGCGAATCCGCCCGCCCGCTTCCGGGGTCAGCGCTACTGGGCGAGGCCGGTGCCCGGCTTCGGGGATCCGTCCGCCCGCCTCCTCCTCGTGGGCCTGGCGCCCGGGGCCCACGGATCGAACCGCACGGGCCGCATGTTCACCGGCGACGCCAGCGGCGACTGGCTCTACGAGGCGCTCCACCGGTTCGGATTCGCCAGCCAGCCCGAATCCACGTCGCGGGACGACGGCTTGACCCTCACCGACTGCTTCATCACGGCAGCGGCCCGGTGCGCCCCGCCAGGCAACCGGCCCACGCCCGCCGAGCTCGCCAACTGCCGCTCCTGGCTCGATGAAGAACTGGCGCTCCTCACGCGCGTCCGCGTGGTCGTCGGGCTCGGCCGGATCGGATGGGAGGCGTACCTCAAGGCCTGGCGACGCCTGGCCGCGCCGGCCGATGCCGCGTCCCTGCGGGGTTTCACGTTCGCCCACGGGGCCGAGCGGAAGCTGCCGGACGGAACGATCGTCATCGCCTCGTACCATCCGAGCCGGCAGAACACGAATACCGGCGTGCTCACCCGCGAGATGTGGTACCGCATCTTCCGACGGGCGCGAGAGGCGGTCGATGATGGGTAGCGCGTAGGGCCTGGGTACCACGACACCGCTGCAGACCGTCAACCATCGACCGACCGACCTCGCCCATGCTCGTCCCCAAGCTCGTCACCACACTGCGGGGCTACACCCGCGCCCAGTTCTTCAGCGATCTCATCGCCGGCCTCATCGTCGGCATCATCGCGCTGCCGCTCGCGATCGCGTTCGGCATCGCCAGCGGCGTGACGCCCGAGCGCGGCCTGTACACCGCCATCGTAGCCGGTTTCATCATCAGCGCGCTGGGCGGCTCCCGCGTCCAGATCGGCGGGCCGACGGGCGCGTTCGTGGTGATCGTCTACGGGATCATCCAGCAGTACGGCCTCGACGGGCTCCTCGCGGCGACGATCATGGCCGGCATCATCCTCGTGGTGCTGGGGCTCGCGCGGATGGGCGGCACGATCAAGTTCATCCCCTACCCGGTCACCACAGGATTCACGAGCGGGATCGCCGTCATCATCTTCTCGAGCCAGGTCAAGGACCTGTTCGGGCTCAGAATGGGCACCGTGCCGGCGGAGTTCGTGGAGAAGTGGTCCGCCTACGCGGAGCACATCGATACGTTCAATCCGTGGGCGGTGGTCGTGGCGGGGCTCACCATAGCCATCATCCTGCTCTGGCCGCGCATCGACCGGCGCATCCCCGGGCCGTTCGTCGCGCTGATCGCGGTGACGACAGTGGTGCAGCTGTTCGATCTGCCGGTCGAGACGATCGGCGACCGGTTCGGAGAGATCCGGGCATCGCTGCCGGCGCCGAGCCTCCCGTCCGTCAGCTTTTCCACCTTGACCAAGCTGGCGGCCCCGGCCTTCACGATCGCCGTGCTGGCCGCCATCGAGTCCCTCCTCTCCGCCGTGGTGGCCGACGGCATGATCGGCGGCAAGCACCGGTCCAACATGGAGCTGGTGGCGCAGGGTGTCGCGAACATCGCATCGCCCATCTTCGGCGGCATCCCGGCCACCGGCGCCATCGCGCGCACGGCCACGAACGTCAAGAACGGCGGCCGGACACCGGTGGCCGGCATCGTCCACGCTGTCACCCTGCTCCTCATCACGCTGTTCTTCGGGAAATGGGCGGCCCTGATTCCGATGGCGGTGCTGGCCGGCATCCTCGCCATCGTGGCCTACAACATGAGCGAGTGGCACGTGTTCGTGGGCGAATTGCAGGGCCCGAGGAGCGACGTTGCCGTGCTGCTCACCACGTTCCTGCTCACGGTCATCGTGGACCTCACCGTGGCGATCGGCGTGGGCATGGTGCTGGCCTCGTTCCTCTTCATGGCGCGCATGGCGGAAGTGACCAACGTCAATGCCATCACCCGCGAACTGCAGGATAACGAGGAGCCCGAGGAAGCCGGCGTCCCCAGCCGCCAGGTCCCGCCCGAGGTGGAGGTCTACGAGATCAACGGCCCGTTCTTCTTCGGCGCCGCGGAGAAGGCGCAGGACACCCTGCTGTCGGTGGCCCGGAAGCCCAAGGTGCTCATCCTCAGCCTGAGCAACGTGCCGGTCATGGACGCCACGGGGATCCGGGCGCTGATGACCATCGTCCGCCGCTGCCGCCACGACGGCACGCTCGTGCTGCTCGTGGGCGTGCACGCCCAGCCCATGGCGGCGCTCGGACGGCAGGACGTGCTGAACGAGATCGGCGAGGAGAACATGGTCGGCACGCTCGAGGAGGCGCTGACGCTGGCGCGGGAGCATCTGGATGCGCTGGCGCTGCTGCACACCAGATAGGTGCCAGGGGCCTACCGCACCCGCTTCATCAACCTCCCCGCCGGCAGCCCGTCGTCGGGCTCGACGAAGTTGATCAACGCGACCTGCTGGTCCGGCACGGTGGACGGGTACTGCTGCAGGAACTGACGGAAGGACATCGCCCGCGGGAGCTTCACGATCTGGATGCGCGCCGGCTGAATGTTGAGCGCAGTCCGGTCGGTGAGGCGGCCAAACGTCCGGATCGAGCGCTCGAACACCGGCCCCATCGCCTGCAGCGACTGGGTCGTGAGCCCGAGCAGCCGGTAGGTGTGGCCGTCGTAGCCGATGAACGCCACGTAGCCCTGCAGCGTTCCGCTCTCGGTCACGGCCGTGAAGGCGGAGTACGCCGCGGGCAGGCCGTTGATGCTGCCCGTGCCGTCCGTGCCCGGTGCCCGCTGGACACCCCGCTGAGCGAGGAACGCGCCGAGCGCCTGCGCCGGAGCCGTCTGACCCGCCAGCGTCAGCTCGAGCTGTGCGTTCTTCTCGGGGTTCAGCGCCGTCACCGATGAGGCCATGTTCGACGCGGTCCAGCCTGGCGGGAACTCCAGACGGAACGCGAGATCCGGGTGCAGGAACGTGGCACCCTGGAAATAGCCCTGGCGCGGATTCGCGCCGAAGATCAGGCCGTCTATGGTTCGCAGGTAGGCATCGCGGTCGACGGCGAGCCCCTGCAGCTTCTCCGGCGGCAGCGCCGCCGCTCGCTCCCGGGCCCGTTCCGCCCGGTTGCCGGGATCCGGATGCGTCGAAAGCCATTGCGGCAGGCGCTGGCCCGAGCCCTCGCCCAGCCGGGCGAAGGTCTGGAACGTCTTCGCCGCCTCGCGCACGTCGTAGCCGTTGGCCAGCGCATAGCGGAAGCCCAGCTCGTCGGCCTGGCTCTCCGCATCGCGGCCGTATTTGAGCAACAGCAGGCCGAGGCCCTGGCTGGCGACGCCGCCGAACCGACGCACGTCGGACGAGAGGACCATCCCGAGGCCGAGACCGAGCTGCGCCACCTGGGCCCGGGAGATCGCGGCCGCCGTATGCCGCGCCGTGACGTGCCCGATTTCGTGCCCCACCACCGCGGCCAGTTCGGCCTCGGAGTTGAGGTACGCGAGCAGACCGCGGGTCACGAAGATGGGGCCGCCGGGAAAGGCGAAGGCGTTGACCGCCGGGTCATCCACCACCTGGAAGGACCATGGCAACGAGGGCCGCTCGGTCTCGCCCGCCAGCCGCTGGCCGACCCGGGCAACCAGTTGCTGCACACCCGAGTCCGGGTAGAGTCCGATGGTGGCGCGGGTCTCCTTCGCGCCCTCCTGCCCCATCGCCACCTCCTGCGATTCGGAGACGAGGCTCAACTCCTTCCTGCCGGTGGCCGGGTTGACCGCGCAGGCGAGGGCGACGGCGCCCGCCACGCCCACCAGGGCGGTCTTGAGCGAGCGGCTCATGCGAATTCGACCGGCCCGTGGTCGTCGCAGTGCGACCCGTGCGGGCGGTGAAGGTGGCCGGCGACCAGATAGTCGACGTGATCGTCGCGCGGCACGGCATCATGCCCGCAGCCGGGGCCGTGTTCGTGAGGATGATCCTCGTGGGTGTGGTGATGCGCAGCCATCGTGACCCTCCGGCAGACCCGTCACTCGGATCGCCTGTCAAGGATAATCATGCAGAGCGATCCCGGGGGACGATTCGGCCGATCGACCTAGAGCCGCCGCGTCACCGCCCGCCAGACGAACCGGACTCTCTCGGGCCAGGGAAGCCGCGCGAGGTTGGTCTTCACCACGCCGCGGGTGAACCAGGTCTTCTCCGAGTAGTCGATGGCGGTGTCGATGACCACGGGCTGCCCGCGGCCCGTGAGCTCGCGAGCCTGCTCCACGATTGCCGGCACCTCGGCGTCGCGCTCGAGCCTGAGGCATTCGACGCCGAGCCCCTGGCAGAGCGGCGCGAGGTCGTAGTCGGGCAGGACGCTGCAGGTCTTGCGGTTCAGCGCCACGCCCTGGAACTGAGCGATCTGGGCCAGTTCGCGGTCGCGCAGGACGAAGCACGCGACGCCCAGGCTCTGCTGCGCCGCGGTGAGGAGCTCCATGCCGGTCATCAGGAACGCGCCGTCCCCGACCAGCGCCACCACGGGCGATTCCGGCCGCGCCAGCTTGGCGCCGATCGCCGCCGGGACCGAGTACCCCATGCAGGAGTAGTCCACCGGCGCGAGAAGCTGCCCCGGGCGGTCGAGGCTCAGGCACTCGACGGCGATGAACGTCCCGTTGCCGCTGTCGCTCGTGAAGATGGTGTGGGGACCGAAGCGGTGCTGGATCGACGCGAGCAGGTGCGCCGGGATCACCCGGTCGCCGGGCACCCTGGCCAGGCGTTCCTCCCGCACGGCCTCGCGTCCCTCCGCGATCCGCGCCCGCATGACCGGATCCCGCGGCTTCTGCACGAGGCGCTCGAGCAGTCGCGGCACCAGCCAGGCCGCGTCGCCCACGAGGCCGACCTCGGCGCGGTAGTTGCGCCCGATAACTTCGGGCGCGATGTCGAGGTGGATCAGCGCACCGGGGGGCCGCAGGCCGTAGCTGCCGGTCGCCACCTCGCCGAAGCGGCAGCCGATCGCCAGTGTGACATCGCACTCGGCCGCAATGCGGCGGGCAAACGGTGGCGCCGCATCGCCGAAGCCCGGCCACAGCAGCAGCGGATGCGACTCCGGGACGACCCCTTTCCCCTGGAAGGTGGTGCTCACCGGCGCCTCCAACCGCTCGGCCAGGGCTATGATCGCCTCCCGAGCGCCCTGCGCGCCGAGGCCGACGTAGATGAGCGGGCGGCGGGCGGCGTTGAGCAGGGCGGCGGCGGCGGCAAGCCGGGAGTCGAGCGCGGCGAGCGCGGCGCCGGAGGCGTCGCGTCGCGCCTCGACCGGGGCGGACCGCCTGGGCACCGGGTGCTTGAACAGATACAGGTTGGCCGGGATCTCCACGAACACCGGGCCCGGCGTCCCCTCGCGCGCCAGGCGACAGGCTCTGCGGATCGTGTCGTAGATCTCCTCGCCCCGCTCGGGCCGGAACTGCCCCTTGGTCACCGGCGCCACCATCGCCATCTGGTCCACGTCATGGAGCTGGTAGCCCATACCGGTGTCGCGGCGGATGCCGCAGCCCAGCACCAGCAGCGGCACGTTGTCCATGTACGCCTCGGCGATGCCCGACATCGCGTGCGTCACCCCGGCGCCCGGCACGAGGTTCACGCACGCCAGCCGGCCCGAGGCGCGCCACACCGCATCGGCCATGAAGCCCGCGCTCTGCTCGTCGGTGATGAGCACGGCGCGGACCGAGGGCGACGTCGCCAGCGCGTCGTACAGCTCGATGTTGTGGGTGCCGGGGATGCCGAAGGCAAAGGGGATCGCCTCGTCCTCGAGGGCCTGCACCGCGATCTGGCCGCCGGTGAGCGTGGTCATCGGACCGCACCCGCGGCGGCCACACCCGCATCCAGCAGCGCCGGCGCGTCGGCCAGGAGGGTTTCGGCCACGCGATCCGCCAGCGCCATCACGGTGAGATACGGATTGATCTCCACCGAGTCGGGGAACAGGCTCGAGTCCGCCACCCGGAGCCACGGCAGGCCGTGCACCCGGCCGCGGCTGTCGGTCACCGAGTCGCCCGCGCTGCGACCCATGCCGCACCCGCCCATGAGGTGCGCCGCCGAAACGGAGATGGTCCCGGGCAGGAAGTGCCGCGCCTCGATCAGCTCGTCCAGCCGTCCCGCGTCGCGCACGTCGATCAGCGGCGGGTTGGCCGAGGGAGCATGCACCCGCACGGCGCCGGCCGCGAAGAAGATGCGCGCCGCCGCCCGCGTGGCGCGGACCATCGCGTCGATCACGTCCGGGGTGAACCGGTAATGCACCACGGGCCTGCCTTGCCGGTCCACGGTGATGCGGTTGCCGGGCGTGACGTGATCGCAGGCCAGGACGAGAATCATCTGGAGCCGCGGGAACGCCCGCATCAGCCTGCTGTGCGCCGCCCCGAAGCCGGTGAGGTTCTTGGCCGTGGTGAAGGGGAAGTACATGCAGGTCTCGAGGATGAAACCTTCCTCCACGGCGCGGTCGAGATAGAAGCTCTTGGGGTGGCCGACGTCGTTGGTGATCTGGTGCTGGTGCTCGGCCACCAGGATGTGGGCCGGATGGCAGGTGAATCCGTGCCCCAGGCGAGGCAGCGCACGGCCGTAACCCGAACGCAAGAGGAGCGCCGTGGAGCCGATGGAGCCGCCGGCCACGACGACGGCGCCCGCGCTCACCCGGTAATCGCCGGGCGCCCACTCCGGTTCCAGATCCTTGGCGCCGGGCGGCCTGGCGTGCACCCGCAGGTGCACCGCGCGCTCCTCGATCCGGAGCGCTTCGGCCCGCGTGATCACCTCGACGCCTCGCCGCTCCGCGTGCGGAAGCTGTACCCGGTTCGTGCCCTGCTTGGCCGCGTTGGGGCAGCCGAGATTGCAGAGGCTCGAGCCGCGGCACCCCTTCAGGTTGAGCGGGAACTGCTCGGCGTGGTAGCCGGCCTCGCGACAGCCCTCGACGAAGAGCCGGTTGTTGTCGTTGAGCTCATCGGGACCGAGAAAGTGCACGTTGTTCTCGGCCATGAAACGGCGGGAGCGCGCCTCCACGTCGGCGAAGTCGAGGCCGGGCACGTCCCAACCACGGATGACCCGCTCCGGCGCGATGATGGAGGTGCCGGTATAGACCATCGTCGAGCCGCCATAGACCCGGCCGAAGGCCAGGGTCATGGTCCCGTCCGCGGTGAGAAACCCGCCGTGGTCCTCATAGAGCGCACCGGCCATCTCCAGCTCCTGGCCGGTGAACTCGTCGTCCCGGAGACGGGGCCCCTGCTCCACCACGAGCACGCGCCGGCCGGCCTCGGCCAGCGGGATGAGGCCCTGCGCCACCGTGCCGCCGCCGGCGCCGCTGCCGATCACCACCACGTCGTAGTCCCGCTGGATCATCGCACCGCCTCCCAACCGCGCGCGCTCGCCCGATAGCCGATCGCCTCGCCGGCCGCCGGCCGCCCATAGTACCCCATCAGCACCAGGGTCCGCAGCCCCCACACGCCGCGGCGCAACAGGAGCAGCGGCGCGCGTTCGAGGCGCTCGAGGAGCCGTGTGGCCTCCGCGGGCGCGAGCCGGCCAACAGGCCGTCCGCGCCACGCGAGGGCCAGCAGGTCGAGGAGCCTGAAAAAGAGCGCGAGCTGGCGGCGCATCCGGGGCGGGCGGAGCGCGAGGGCATCGTCCACGATGCGCTCGACCTCGGCCCAGTCGGCCTGAGACAGATGCTCGGCTTCGGGCACCACCGCGCAGGCGACGATGCGGAGCGCCGGCCGGAAAGAAGAGATCATGGAGGTCGTTCGCGCGGATGGCGGATGGCCCGCAAGCACCGAGTGACTTGGGATATTCGAGACTCAGTAATCGAGAACATCACGGGGTCGACGTCGTCTGCCGCGGGCCAAGGTGGGTGTCGAGCCAGTTGATCATCTCCCACAGCGTGTGGCCCACCGATTCCCGCGCCCGGTAGCCATGCGCCTCGGCCGGCAGCACCACGTAGCGCGCCGTCCCGCCGTTGCCCTTGATCGCGGCGTACATGCGCTCGCTCTGGATCGGGAAGGTGCCGGAGTTGTCGTCCGCCTCACCGTGGATGAACAGGATCGGCTCGTTGATCCTGTTCGCGTACGTGAAGGGCGACATGCGCGTGTACGTCTCCGGCGCCTCCCAGTACGTCCGTTCCTCGGCCTGGAAGCCGAACGGCGTGAGCGTCCGGTTGTACGCGCCGCTCCGCGCGATGCCGGTGCGGAAGAGATCCGAATGCGCCAGCAGGTTGGCGGTCATGAAGGCGCCGTACGAGTGCCCGCCGATCGCGATGCGCGAGCGATCCGCCACGCCCATCTCCACCACCTTGTTCACGGCCGCCTCGGCGCTGGCCACCAACTGCTCGACGTACGTATCGTTCGGCTCGGCATCGCCGGCGCCCACGATCGGCATCGTCGGACCGTCGAGAATGCCGTAGCCCTGGGTCAGCAGAAAGAGATGGGACGCCCCCGTGGGTCGCACGAACCGATAGGGCGAACCGGTCACCTGCGCGGCGGCGGCCGCCGAGCGGAACTCCCGCGGATAGGCCCAGAAGAGGAATGGCAGCGGCCCCTTGGACTTGTCGTAGCCGGCCGGGAGGTAGAGCGTCGCGCTCAGCTCCACGCCGTCGGAGCGGGTGTAGCGGATGAGCTGCCGGGAAACGCCCGCAAACTGCGGAGCCGGATCGGTGAAGTCGGTGATCCGGGCGAGCGTGTTCCGGCGCAGGTCCCGCACGTACAGGTTGGGGACTTCGGTCTCCGATTCCCGCCGCGTCAGCACGCGCCGGCCCTCGGGGTCGAGCAGCGCCAGCGGCTGCTCGTAGTATGCGCCGTCGACACGCCACAGCCGCGTGATCCTGCCCGTGGCGAGATCGATGCGATCGAGGAACGGCCGGTCGCCCTCCGGCGAGGCGCCGTCGCCGGTGAGGAAGGCGCTCTTGCCATCGGGCGTCGTCAGCACGCGGCCGCTCGAGCCGGGCATGAGGACGAAGCTGCCGGGGTCGGCGTAGCGGTCCTCGGAGGAGCGATCGAAAAGGAGCCGTGGCGCCGCAGCGGGATCGGACGGGTTGATGATCCAGGTACGCGCGCGCCGGGTCTTCTGCCACCGCTCGTTCACCAGCGCGAGGTCCGGCCGCACGGCGAGGAAGCCGCCGAGACGGAACTCCGCCTCGAACAGGGTCACGGGCGCGCCGGTGAACGGCGCGGCGAGAGCCACCATGCGGTCCCGCCGGGGCGCCGGCCGGGCCGGATTGCCGCCGTCCAGCGCTTCGAGCCAGATCACCGTGGCGGGCGCGTCGGCACGCCAGGCGTGCTGGCGCGGCTCGTCCTGCACCGCGTCGAACGACGGCGGGATGTCCTCCTGGAGCGGCACGTCGGCCAGCGCCTTCACCACCTGCCCATCGAGGCCCCAGACCTCCACGCGGGCCGGGAAGCGGCCCGCCGGCACCAGGTACGAGAACGGCCGGTGCAGCGTGCGGACCAGCAGGTACCGGCCGTCCGGCGACGGCGAGACCTGGGCGTGGATCCCCGGCGCGCCGATCGGCGTCACGTTGCCATCGAGGCCGATCCGGGCGAGCTGGCTCGTGAAGTAGAACTCGAACAGCGCCTCGTCGTGCGGGCTCTGCAGCAGGTCCTGATACGTGCGGTTGGGCGCCGCCCGGCCCGAGGTGAACTGAATGATCGGCCCCGTGGGGACGGTCGGAGCGGCCGGCGGCGCGCCCCGCGCCTCCGGCACCGTGAGGCAGACGAGCGCATCGCCCGCGGGCAGCCAGTCGCACGGCATGTCGAACACGCCGTTGAGCCGGCGCGGCGATACCTGGCGGGCCGACCCGTCCGTCCCCACCACCCAGAGCGTCAACCCGGCGTCGGTAAGTACCACCGCCGCCAGCCGGTCGCCCCGGGGCGACCATGCGGTGTAGGCAATGCTCGCGCCCGGCGGCAACGTCACCGCGCGGGTGACTCCGGTGGCGATCTCCTTGAGCGACAGCCCCACGTAGCGCTCGGCCCGGGAGCGGATCGACCGGGCCGGGTCGATGCGATCACCCGCCAGCCGAAGCTCCGGCGCGGCCACCTCGCTGATCGGAGGAAGCGCTCGGCGTTCGAGGAGGGCGATGCGCGCCCGATCGGGGCTCACCAGCGTGAGCGGCATGGGCGCCGCGTCCAGGATGGCCGGGATGGGAGCTGGGGGGTCCCGGTAGCCCTCCTGGGCAGCCAGCGCGCCGGCGGTGAGGAGCAGCAGGGCCGAGGCGAACGCGAGGCCCCGGCGGGTGGTGACCGAAGACATCCTGCGCGGTGAGATCATGTGCGTGTCCGTTGGGGCGGCTGACTGGGCCGCCCGTTGTGCGGTGGGCAAAATGGTACGTCCGAACGGTTGCCCGAGTATTTTCCGGCCCTGCGGCCCGGATGGCGTCGGGCGGAGATAGTTGCGAATATCGCACGTCCCAATCAAGCCGGCCACCTGGCGAAGAGGACTCCGTGGGGAACCCGATCGGCCCCAAGACCGCCGAACTGCTCATCGCCTCGCTGGCGGCGGGACACGTGCCCGACGAGGCAGCGCTCGATGAACGGCATGGCGTGCGGTTCATCCTGCGGCTCGCCCGCGCGCTCCACACCTGCGGCCTGCCCGCCCATCGGCTGGAGGCGGTGCTGGAGGGGGCCTGCCAGCAGCTCGGTCTCAAGGGCCAGTTCGCTTCGACGCCGACGACGATCACCGCGGGGTTCGGCGCCGAGGACGAGCAGCGGACCTACCTGCTCCGAGTAGAGCCCGCGGGCACCAACCTGGACCGACTCTCCGGGATCGACCGCGTGGCCGTGGAAGTCCTCCGCGGCACCGTGCGCCCCTCCGCGGGAGCCGAGCGGATCGAGCAGCTGCTCGCGGCGCGCGGCCCCTACGGCGATTCGCTCACCGCGCTGGCCTTCGGCGTCTCCTCGGCAGCGGGGGCAGTCATCCTGGGCGGCGGGCTCACCGAGGCCCTGGTGGCCGGCGTCATCGGCCTGGTCATCGGCGTGCTGGCCATTCTGTTGGGCGGCCGGCGCACCACCGACCTCGTCTTCGAGCCCGTGGCGGCGACGGTCGCTGCCGTGCTGGCCGTGGCCGCGAGCCACCTGGTGCGGCCCTTCGCCGTGCCCACGGCGATCCTCGCCGGGGTCATCGTCCTGCTGCCGGGCTACACCATGACGCTCGCCCTGACAGAACTGGCCTCGCGCCACCTCACCTCCGGCACGGCGCGCGCCAGTTCCGCGGTCATGACGTTTCTCTCGATCGCGTTCGGCGTGGCGCTCGGCGGAGCGGCGGCCGCGCAGTTCTTCGGCGAGCCGCTCGTGCGCAACGCCATCCCGCTGCCGGACTGGACGCTCCCGCTCGCGGTGCTCCTCGCGTCGCTGGCGTTCGTGGTCGTGCTCAAGGTCGGCCCGCGGGACGCGGGATGGGTCGTGCTCGCGGGCCTGATCGCGGTGGGCGGTTCCCGCCTCGGCGCGCACCTGCTGGGGGCGGAGGTCGGCAGCTTCGCCGGCGCCATGGCCGTCGGGGTGGCGTCGAACCTGTTCGCCCGCCTGCGGGACCGGCCGTCGCTCATCATGCAGGTCCCTGGTATCATCCTGCTCGTTCCCGGCAGCATCGGGTTCCGCAGCGTGACCTCTCTGCTGGACTACGAGGTGGTCACCGGCCTGGAAACCGCCGTCCGCATGATCCTGATCGCGATATCGCTGGT
>JBMOPM010000228.1:0-35593 GCA_049323575.1 Gemmatimonadota bacterium
CTCCCTGGATGGCCTTCCATGCCACCTGGCGAGCCCGAGGTCGTCATCCGCCGGGAGGCCTGTTCCGCTCCGGACGTCGATGGGGAACCGCACACCGCGCGCGCCCTGGTCGAGGCCGGCGAGGTCAAGGTCACGGTGGCCGGTGTCGCCCGGTACTGCGCCACCGGCGGCACTCTGATTCGCGTCGATCCCGAACCGGACGCCAGGCGGGAAGACGTGCTGCTCTACCTCACGGGCGCGCTGATGGGCGCCATCCTCCATCAGCGCGGCGCCTTCCCCTTGCACGCCGGCTGTGTGGCACTCGACGGTGCCGGCGTGGCGTTCGCTGGACGATCCGGCGCGGGGAAGTCGACGCTGGTGGCCGCCATGGTCCGCCGCGGCGCGGTGTTCGTCTCGGACGACATCTCGGTCGTCTTTCGGACCGGCGACGGGAGCCTCGCCGCGTGGCCAGGCGCGGCGCGGATCAAGTTGCACGAGGCCAATCTGTGCGCGGTTGCCGTGGCCAGCCTCGAATCCGCGGGCGGCAACCTGGGGAAATACCACCTTCCCGTCGACCGGTCGGCCGACTCGACCGCCCCGGCGCCGCTCGACCGGGTCTACCTCCTGATGGATGGCGACGGCCCGCCGCGGATCGAGCGGCTGACCGGTCTCGACGCCGTAACCGCCCTGGTGGACGAGACCTACTTCCTGGGCTGGGCCGCCGCCCTGGGCCTCCACTCCCAGGTGTTCCGCCTGGCGGGCGACGTCGCGCGCACGCTGGAGGTGAATCGACTGGTCAGACCGCGCGGCCTCGAGTACTTCCCGGCCATCGTGGATCTGATCGAAAGGAGGCTCGATTGAGCTCGGACATCCCGATCACGCTCGACACCGTGATCGCCCGGAACGATGAGCCTGTCGCGGTCGAGGTGGACCGCACCGTCGTGATGATGAGCGTCGAGCAGGGCATGTACTATGGCCTCGAGGGTGCGGGCCCCCGCATCTGGGCCTTGCTGGAGCAGCCGCGCACCGTCGGCCAGGTGTGCGACGAGCTGAGCGATGAGTTCGACGTGGATGCGGAGATCTGCCGCCGCGAGGTGCGCGATTTCCTCGAGGAACTCCGTCGCGCGGGTCTGGTCCGGGTCCATGATCAAGCGGCTGATCCGATTCGCCCGCCTGCCGGCTCCTGAGCGGCGGGACCTCGTGGCGGCGATCGCGCTGTGCACCCTGGGCGGTGCGCTGCTCAGGGTGATGCCGTTCGCCCGGCTCGCGCGCTATGTGGGCCGGCACATGGTCCAGAGCCCCGCGCGGCCCGACCGGGCCACGCGGGACCAGGCGAGGCAGATCCGGTGGGCCATCGCGACCGCCGCGCGCCAGTTGCCGTGGAAGCCCGTCTGTCTGCCGCAAGCCTTGGCCGCCCAGTGGATGCTGCGCCGCGTCGGGATCCCCAGCACCCTGTACTTCGGCATCGATCCCGCCCGCGGCTATGACGCCCACGCCTGGGTGCGCGCCGGCCAGGTGATTGTGGCCGGCGGCCCCGTTCGCCGCGGTTTCACCGTCGTCTCCTCCTTCGCCTGACCTTCCGGCCAGGCTCCGGCACACACCATGAGCGCGATCTGTGCGATCTGCCGCCTCGACGGCGCGCCGGTGCCGGCCGCACAGATCACGGCGCTGCTCGATGCCCTCGGCGAATACGGCCCCGAGGCCGGCAGTTGGGCCCCGGAGTCCGCGGAGACGCCCGTGGCGCTGGGGTGCCGCCCGTGGCGAATCACTCCGGAGGACGCGTGGTATCGGCCGCCGATCCGCTCGCGCGACGGCCGGCTCGTCCTGGTAGCGGACGCCCGCGTCGACAACCGCGCGGAGCTGGCGTCGCGCCTGGGGATTCCGCCCGCCGATGCGCGCGAGATGCCGGATGCCGCGTTCATCCTTGCCGCGTACGAGGCGTGGGGCCGGGACGCTCCGCGTCGCCTCCTGGGCGACTTCGCGTTCGCGCTGTGGGATGCCCGTGATCGATCGCTGTTCTGCGCGCGGGACGGCATGGGCATGCGCGTGCTGTTCTGCCAGCGTTCGGGGGACCGGGTGGCGGTGGCCACGACGGCCCACGCGCTGGCGTTGCTGTCGCCCCGGCGGCCGCGGCTCAACGAGCAGAAGGTGGCGGATTTCCTCGTCCTGTTGCAGACCCCGGAAGCCACCTTCTTCGAGGGCATCGAGCGCCTGACGCCGGGTCACACGCTCACCGCGTCGGAGGGAGCGATGCGGGTCGAGCGGTTCTGGTCGCCCGAGCCACGGAGCCACCTCGGGCGCAGATCCGATCGGGAGTATGTGGAGGGCTTCATCGATGTCTTCGGGCAGGCCGTGCGCGCACGACTGCGCAGCACCGGCCCGATGGGCATCATGCTGAGCGGGGGCCTGGATTCGTCGTCGGTCGCGGCAATGGCTGCCGAGGCGCTCGGGGAGGAGGACGGGCGGCTCCGCGCGTTCCACGCCGCCCCGCGACCGGGCTTCGACGGCAGGGTGCATCGCGGCATGGTGGCCGACGAATCCGGGGATGTCCAGGCCATTGCGCGACTGCACCCCAACATCGACCTGTGCGTTCGACGGGCGGACGGGCAGACCCCGTTCCATGACATCGAGACGTCGTTCCTGAGGGTCGGCGGCCCGGCCCGCAACCCGACCAACCTCCCCTGGTTCGACAGCATCTACGCGACCGCCGGCGCGGAAGGCGTGCGAGTCCTGCTCGCGGGTCACAAGGGCAACGGCACGATCAGCTACGACGGGTCGCGCTCCCTCCGCGATGCGGCGCGGCAGGGCCAGTGGGGCTACCTCTGGCGGGAAGTCCTTGCCCGGGGGCGGGCCAGCCGGCGGGGACGGCACGCTGTGTTGCGTGACGACGTGCTCCTGCCACTGCTGCCGCTCTCCCTGGCGGCCCTGGCGGACCGGCTCCGGGGGAAGCCCAAGCCGTCGATCATGGCCTGCACGGTCTCCGCGATCAGGCCGGAGTTCGCCAAGGCCATGCGGGTGGAGGAACGCACCAGGGCCGCCCGGCGAGATCATCTCAGCATGCGCCACCTGAGCGGCCTCGACCTCCGCATCGTCATACTCCAGGGCAGCGCCGACGCCCTGGACGCCTACAGCGGATATCGTCCTCGGTTCGGCATCGAGACGCGAGACCCCACGGCGGATCTCCGCGTGGTGGAGTACTGCCTCGCGATCCCCCCTTCCCAGTATTTCCACGATGGCGTCGACCGCTGGCTCGTGCGGCGGGCCATGGAGGGCCGGCTGCCGGACCAGGTGCGCCTGCGCACCACCTACGGCGCGCAGAGCGCCGACTGGACCGAATGGCTTCCGGTGCTTCGCCCCGAACTCGAGGCGGAGCTGGACCGGCTCGAGCGGAACGACACCGCGCGCCGCTGTCTGGACCTGGCACATCTGCGGGCCCTGGTGGATCGCTGGCCGGAACGGCTCGGCCTCGAGCACCAGAAGGACTACACCCTCCTGCTCATGCGCGGAGTGATGATGGGCCGGTTCGTCCGCTGGTTCGAGGAGACCTACGGTTGACGGTGAGCGCCACTCGCGACCGCCCGTGGCGGCTGCTCGATCCTGGCCCCTTCCTGCAGGGCCTGGCCCTCGTCTGGCAGAGCGGGCGCGGCTGGACCGTGCTGCAATTCGCCGTGCTGCTGCTCCAGGGCTCCGTCCCGTTGCTCGCGCTGTACCTGATGAAGAAGATCGTCGACGCCGTCGCGATCGCGCTGTCCGGTGGCCCCCGCGATCCTGCGACATTCGGCCTGCTGATCGGGCTGGCCGGTGGCGTGGCGCTCCTCGGCGCCGCGCTCAGAACCCTGTCCAGCCTGGTCTCCGATGTGCAGACGGCACGCCTCAACGACCGGGTGCAGGACCTCCTCCATGCGAAATCGGCGGAGGTGGACCTGCAATACTACGAGAGCCCGGAGTATCACGACACGCTGCACCGGGCGCAGCTCGAGGCGCCCTACCGACCCGCCCGGATCGTGGCGGAGCTGGCGCAGGTGGGACAGGGTAGTCTGTCCCTGCTGGGGCTGATGGGTCTGCTCATCTCGTTCCACTGGCTGCTCGTGGTGACCCTGCTGGCGGCCGCGCTGCCCGGCATCTTCATCAAGACCCGGTTCTCCAACCGGCTCTACCACTGGATGCACCGCGAGACCGCCAACCAGCGCATGACGCGCTATCTCAACACGCTGCTCACGACCATCGAGTTCGCGAAGGAAGTCCGCCTGTTGAACCTTGGCGACGTGTTCCGCGGCCGCCACCGCGCGCTGCGCCGCAAGCTCAGGCGGGATCGGCTCCGGCTCGTCGCCCGGCGCTCGGCGTTCGACCTGCTCGCCAACGTCATCGCGATCGGCGCGGTCTTCGGGTCGATGTATTTCATTGCGCAGCAGGCGCTCGCCGCCTCGGTGACCATCGGCGACATGGTGATGTATTTCGGCGCCTTCCAGCGCGCGCAGGATTTCTTCCGCGAATTGCTCGCCGGCCTGGCCGGGCTCTACGAGGACAACCTCTTTCTCACCGACTTCAAGCGGTTCATGGAGCTCACGCCCGCCGTCGTGGAAGCGCCGAGTCCGCGGCTCTTCCCGCGCCCGCTGCGGCGGGGCATCGAGTTCGACCACATCACCTTCCGCTACCCCGGCACGGAGACCGACGTCCTCAAGGACGTGGATTTCGAGATCCGCCCCGGCGAGCACGTGGCGCTCGTGGGGGAGAACGGCTCCGGCAAGACGACGCTGGTCAAGCTCCTCTGCCGGCTCTACGACCCGACCGCGGGCGCGCTGCGGGTCGATGGCGTCGACCTGCGCGAACTCAGCATCCGCGACCTGAGGAGCGAGTGCGCGGTGGTCTTCCAGGACTATGCGAAGTACCAGCTCACGGCGCGGGACAACATCTGGGTCGGCAACGTGGCGCTGCCGCCCGACACGCCCCGGATCGCGGAGGCGGCCCGCCGCACGGGGGCCGAGGCGGTGATCGCGTCGCTGCCCCAGGGCTACGACACGATGCTCGGCCGGCAGTTCGCCGACGGCGCCGAGCTCAGCATCGGCCAGTGGCAGAAGGTGGCCCTCGCGCGGGCCTTCCTGCGGGAGACGCAGCTCATCGTGCTGGACGAGCCCACCGCGGCGCTCGACCCGAAGGCGGAGGCGGAGGTGTTCGAGCGGTTCCTCGAACTGGCCCGCGACCGCACCGTGATCCTGATCAGCCACCGCCTGTCCACGGTGCGCCACGCCGACCGGATCCTGGTGATGGTCGACGGGCACATCGCCGAGGCGGGGGCCCACGACGAACTCCTGGAACGGGCGGGCGTGTACGCCCACCTGTTCGAGACCCAGGCGAGGCCGTACCGGTGAATGGCCTGGCGGACGCCTCCTGGAACGCGCTGGCCCCGGCCGCCAGCGGGCGGGCCGAAGACGGCGTCCGCGACGCCGCGCAGCGGCTCTGGCTCGCTCACCTGAGGGGTGACGTGAGCCCTCGGCAGCCCGCGCCGACGGTCCGCCAATGGGCATACCTGGAGGACGAGGCGGCACGGCACGAGCTGCACGGGCTCACCTACCGCCTGCTGAGCGACGGCCCGCTGGCCGGCCAGGTACCGCGCGAACTGGGCGGGCGGCTGCGTTCGTCCTACGTCGACACCGCCACCCGCAACGCGCTCGCCTTCCGCCACATCAGCCACATGGCGAAGGATCTGGCGGCCACGGGCATCGAGGTCATGCTGCTCAAGGGCGTGCATCTGGCCCGCTTCGTCTATGCCGAACCCGGGCTCCGCAACATGGCCGACGTCGACATCATGGTGCGGCGGCCTCATCTCGCGGAAGCCGAGCAGGTGTTTCTCGCGCGCGGGTTCGGCCCCGTCCCGCGGCCGGACATCGAGGAGTTCTGCACCCGGTCGAATCACCTGGCCAGGCTGTTCAAGGACGGCGCGCCGGTGGTGGAGGTGCACTGGAGCATCGAGCGGCCCACGAGCCCGTTCCCCATCGACCCCGATGGCCTGTGGGCACGGTCCCGGGGCACCACGCTGGGCGGTGTGCCCTTCCGGCTCCTCTCGCCCGAGGACCTGCTGCTCCACCTCTCGCTGCACGAGTCCTACCACCACCGCTTCGACCGCTCGGCCCTCAAGGGCATGGTGGACATCCACGCGGTGGTGGCCCGGCACGCGAAGGAGATCGACTGGCAGGCGCTGACCGAGCGCGCCCGCCTGTGGGGCGCTTCGGGCTTCGTGTACACCACCCTCCGCCTGGCCGTGGAGATCCTGGGCACGCCGGTTCCGGCAACCGTGTTCGATGCGCTGCCGCACCGCCGGGCGGACGAGAAGGTCATCGACGTCGCCCGGCGCTACATCCTGGTGCCTCGGCCGGTGCTCCCGCGGCCCTATCTCGAGCTGGTCCGGAGCCGGACGCTGCGTGAACGCTGGCGACTGCTCGTCGGCAACGTCTTCCTGTCGCGGCAGGACATGGAGCGGGTCTACGGCCTCGACCGGGGCACGCCGCTGGTCTATGCCTGCTACGGCCGGCGCCTCGCCAGCCTCCTGCTCCGCCGGAGCGGGCTCCTGCTGCGCGCGCTCATGGGTTCGCGGGATCTGAGCGCACCACTCGACCGGGAGGAGGATCGGCTCCGCATCGAGGACTGGGTCGGGGGACGGGCGCCGCGGGAGGAGCAGGAGGAGGAGCCGATGGGCTGAAGCCCGGTGCGCGCGCGGCGCGGGCTTTCGAGCGCGGCCGGCTCGATCCCTCACTGCGCTCGGAATCACCACAAGGTCAGCGAAGCGCGTGACGCGGGCCACCGATTGGGGGCGGGCTGGATCCCTCGCTCCGCTCGGGATGACAGCGAATCCTAGGAAGCTATGCGCTGAAGCCCCGCCTCGGCCATGATGATGGGCGTAAACCCGGTGCGACCTACGCCATCACGACCCCCGCATAGCCCACCACGCTCTCCTCGTCTCCCGTGACCAACCCCGAGTTCCGGTAGTCCACCACCGTGGCGCCGATGGCGCCGAGCAGGCGGGCAGCGTGCGCCACGGTGGCGGCGGGGGCGCGGCCGCACATGGTGATGTGTTCGCGGTGGCAAGCGGCGAGCAGTCCCTCGCCGTCCAGTCGCTCGAGGCAGGTCAGCGCCAGCCGGTCCTTCCAGGCTGCGGACCACGCGGACTCGTGGTGCGTCATATCGCTCGAGGCCGCGAGCAGCACGGGATTCCACTGCTGTACGAGCTCCGCCAGCGCGCGGGCCAGGTCCGCGCATCGGCCCCAGTCATCCCATGCCAGCACCAGCGGCACCAGGGCGGCGCCCGGCGCCAGCACCTGGACGAAAGGCAACACCACCTCGATCGCGTGCTCGAACCGGTGAGCCGCCCGGTCCCGCGCCACCAGCGGGCAGCGCTCCGCAAGCGCCGCGGCAAACCGCTCCGCCACCGGCACGTCACCCAGCGGCGTGCGGAAGGCACCCGCGTCCCAGAGACTCGCCTTTCCCGGAATGCCGCGCCCCGTGTGGTTCGGCGCCAGGATCACCACCGTCTCCGGCCACGCCAGCCGGCCGAACACCTGCGCCATGCAGGCGCCGGAGTAGACCAGCCCGGCGTGCGGCACCATCACGCCTGGCACGGCGAGCCGCACGGCGGGTACGTCCGCAAGAAAGCCGCGCACCATCGCTTCGAGTTCCTGCGCGTCGGCGGGATAGAACCGTCCCGCCACGGCTGGCGGACGCACCCCGTCTTCACCTTTGTACGCGGCAGACCCCTGCCCGATCACCCTGGTGCCTCGCTGCTCGCGGCGCGTGACTGCCTTCCGCCCCGCAGCATCACCGGCTCGCGCCGCGCGCCCCACCGCCCGGGCGGACCTGCGAACACCCCGGCGCAGCGAGCGCCGCACCGGCAGCAGTTCCCGTCGTCGGTGAGCCGCCATTCCAGGATCTCGTACCAGTCGCGCACGATGAGCGCGGAGCCGCACGCGTGGCACCACGTGGTTTCGCCCTCCACGTCATGCACGTTCCCGGTGTAGGCGTAGCGGAGCCCGTTGCCGCGGGCGATCTCGCGGGCGCGCGTGAGCGTCACGGGCGGCGTGGGCGGCCGGTCCAGCATCCGCCAGTCGGGGTGGAAGGCCGTGAAGTGGATCGGCACGTCGGGACCCAGCCGGTCGGCCACCCAGCAGGTGAGCTGATCCAGCTCCGCGTCGCCGTCGTTGAGCCCGGGAATGAGGAGCGTCGTGATCTCGAGCCAGACCCTGGTCTCGTGCCGGATGTACTCCAGCGTCTCCAGCACCGGGGCCAGATGGCCGACGCAGACCTCGTGGTAGAACCGCTCCGTAAAGCCCTTCAAGTCCACATTCGCCGCGTCCATGTGCCGGTAGAACTCCGCGCGCGGCTCCGCGTTCATGTAGCCCGCGGTGACGGCCACCGAGCGGATCCCGCGGGCGCGGCAGGCCTGCGCCACGTCGATGGCGTATTCGAGGAAGATCACCGGGTCGTTGTAAGTGAATGCCACGCTCCGGCAGCCGAGTGCCTCCGCCGCGCGCGCGATGTCGTCCGGTCGGGCGGAGTCGGCCAGCGTGTCCACCTCACGGGACTTGCTGATATCCCAGTTCTGGCAGAAGCGGCAGGCGAGATTGCAGCCGGCCGTGCCGAAGGAGAGCACCGGCGTACCCGGAAGGAAGTGGCTGAGAGGCTTCTTCTCGATCGGGTCCACGCAGAACCCGCTGGACCGGCCGTAGGTGGTGAGCACCACCTGCCCGTCGAGGCACGCGCGGACGAAACACATCCCGCGCTGCCCTTCCTGGAGCTTGCAGGCGCGGGGGCAGACGTCGCACTGGATGCGTCCGTCGTCCAGCCGGTGCCAGTACCGGGTGGGGACGACGGTGCCGGCAGGAAGTTCGGCGAGGGCGCTGGGGGACATGGGGCCCTCCGGGGTCAACATCCTCCTGTGAACGATGTAGTCGGGGGACGGGATCGTGAAGGGCGCGGGTGAAGTCGCGCCGGCTGGGCAGGCCATGGCATGAGCGACAACGAGGCCACGACGGGCTTGCGACAGATCGTGTTCTCCTGCGACCGATCATGCCTTCTCGATGGCACCGGGCACCGCTTAGGCTTGACCCTTGTCGGCAGTACAGACCCTGACACCAACGCAGGATTCCGCCGGCAGCCACCGTCCGCGCGGCGGCTGGACAGCCCGGTCCAACGCAGGACTGTCACAGCCTTCAGCGATACTCATGGCCTCTGCCGGACGCTCAGACCACAGGGAGGTGTGTGCATGGGGGACGTAACGACCGGCGACCTGATGCTCGAGGCCGTGCGCGAGCGTGATGTCGACCTGCTGGTGGTGGAGGAGCTGCACTGCTCGCCGCCCTTCCAGCTTCATTTTCGAGGCGCTGTGGCCGGCCTCGAGCCCGATCAAGTGGTCTGTCGACACGGATGTCGACGTCCGCCACAGCGTGTCGTACTTCGACGAAGGCATCTCGTCGGGCTCGCGCGAGGACGAGCTGATCACCCGGCGCGGCGAGACCGACATCCAGGTCGAGTTCGCAGTGCGAGGCGTTCATGGCGACCTGCGACTCGTCGGGCTCATCGAGAACAAGATCGATGCGAACTTCACCGAGCTTCAACCCCAACGCTACGCGAGCCGCGCTCGTCGCATGCTCCTGGAGCAGGGGCATGACCAGGTGCGCACCTTGCTGGTAGCCCCCGCCGAGTACCTGACCGCGAAGGGCGCGGCACACTTCGACGCCCAGCTGAGCTATGAAGCGGTGCGTGACTACTTCTTCGCCCGGTGCGGGGACGCAGCGGACGGCGAGCTGTCTCGCCGCTGGGAGTATCGAGGCCGGCTGCTCGACCAGGCCATCAAGCAGTACCGCCGGACCGGCGTCACGGTCCTACACCCGGGCGTGTCATCGTTTCGGCAGGCGTACTTCGAGCGCGTGACCAGCCTGTACCCTGACATCGGGATGCGGCGACCGAGCCCCTCGGGCCAATGGGCGGGCGACGCGTGGATGGAATTCTACGACGCCTTCGGACCGAATCCGCCGATCCGCGGGGAAATCAAGCACAAGTGTCCCCGCCGAACCGCGCCGCCGCCGAAGCGGGCATGCACGCCGCGGCGCGCCTGCAGGCCTGGTATCGAGCGAATCGTGACGCGCTGGAACAGATCGCGGCAGGGCTGCCTGCCTGATGGACACGGGTCTCGGGGGCTATGGGCTGAAGCCCGGTGCGCGCGCGGCGCGGGCTTCGAGCGCGGTGGGCCAGATCCCTCGTTGCGCTTGGAATCACCACAAGGTCAGCGAAGCGCGTGACGCGGGCCACCGATTGGGGACTGGCTGGATCCCTCGCTCCGCTCGGGATGACAGCGGATCCAGGACGCTATGGGCTGAAGCCCCGCCTCGGCCAGGATAATGGGCTGAAGCCCAGTGTGCTCGCGGCGCAGGCTTTCGAGTGCAATGACCTGTTCCCTCCCTGCGCTGAGATGACCGGCGCGGATGATCAGGGCACGGCTTCGGCGACCGCGCTCGGACGCGGGCACGACCTCGCCATCGGCGGTTGCGGTGGTCAGCGCCCCCTGGGCCATGAGGCGGCGCCAGGTGAACGACTGGCTGGCGGCAATGCCGTGGCGGCGCGCCAGCAGCGACACGCTCATCCCCGGCAGACAGGTCTCCTCAACCATCCGGATTTTCTCCTGACCCACCCGATCATAACGCCCAGGATTATTGTCCGTCATGCGCCGCACACTTCCCCAAGTGCGAGGCCCTGTCCGGCTTTTGCAAGGGGCTACTTCAGGCATGCACATTCTGCGACGCGCCAAGTGCTCTCGCCTCGTGTTTCATTGCTAACCTGTCTGCTTTCGCAACGCGCCTTCGGTCACCTCAATCCCAGGCGAGCGCACCGCCGTTCTGGTACTCGATGACGCGGGTCTCGAAGAAGTTCTTCTCCTTCTTGAGATCCATTGTTTCCGACATCCAGGGGAATGGATTGCCGGTCTCCGCGAAGACGGGTGGAAGGCCGAGTTGGGCGCAGCGCCGGTTTGTGATGAAGTGCATGTACTGTTCGCAGAGCGCCGCGTTCAGACCGAGGAGACCTCGGGGCATCGTGTCCTGCCCGTAGGCGACCTCGAGGGCGCAAGCCTCCTTGAGCATCTGCCGCACCTCGTCCTGGAACGCCGTCGTCCACAGATGCGGGTTTTCGATCTTGATCTGGTTGATGACGTCGATGCCGAAGTTCAGGTGGAGCGACTCGTCGCGCAGGATGTACTGGTACTGCTCGGCGATGCCGACCATCTTGTTGCGCCGGCCCAGCGACAGGATCTGCGCAAAACCCGTATAGAACCACATGCCTTCGAAGACGACGTAAAAGGCGACGAGATCGCGCAGGAAGGCCTGGTCGGTCGCCGGGGTTCCGGTCTTGAAGGTCGGGTCGTCGAGATGCTTCGTGTACTCGAGCGCCCAGGCCGCCTTGTCGGTGATCGATGGCACCTCGCGATACATGTTGAAAAGCTCGCCCTCGTCGAGCCCGAGGCTTTCGACGATGTACTGGAAGGTGTGGGTGTGAACCGCCTCCTCGAACGCCTGGCGTAGCAGGTATTGCCGGCATTCCGGATTGGTCAGGTGCCGGTAAATGGCCAGCACGATGTTGTTGGCGACAAGCGATTCCGAGGCGGCGAAGAAGCCGAGATTGCGCTTCACCATCCACCGCTCGTCCTCGGTCAGCCGGTCCTTCGACTTCCAGAGCGCGATGTCGGCCTGCATGGAGATTTCGGTCGGCATCCAGTGATTGTTGCAGGCCGCGAGATACTTTTCCCAGGCCCACCGATATTTGAGCGGCAGGAGCTGGTTGACATCGGCGCGGGCGTTGATCATGGCCTTGTCGTCGACAGAAACGCGGGCCGCGCCGCGGTCGATCGCGCCAAGGCCGGTGGCGTCCGCCGCCTGCTGGAGCGGGCTTGCGGTGTGGGCGGTGTGTCGTTCAGACCAGTCGAGCCTCATGTTCTCCTCGCCCGCTCTCACTGGCAGGCTTCACAGGTGGGATCATCGATTGAGCAGGTTGGTACGGCAGGCACCGAGGCGGCCTGCCGTGCCGAAACCGGCATGGCAGAGACCGCATTGAGCTTGCCGTCCGTGCCCTTGAGCGTCGATTTCTCGACATGGGTCGCCGCACGCGAGCGCAGGTAATAAGTCGTCTTGAGCCCCCGCCTCCAGGCAAGACGATAGAGCGCGTCGAGCTTCCGGCCGCTGGGGTTGGCGATGTAGAGGTTGAGCGACTGCGCCTGGTCGATCCATTTCTGCCGGCGCGCAGCAGCGTCGATCAGCCAGGACGGATCAATCTCGAAGGCCGTCGCATAGAGCGCCTTCAGGTCCTCCGGCACGCGATCGATCTTGCCGAGCGAGCCGTCATAGTACTTGAGATCGGCGACCATCACCTCGTCCCACAGGCCGCGCTCCTTGAGATCGCGGACGAGGGCGGCGTTCACCACGGTGAAGTCGCCGGACATGTTCGACTTGACGAAAAGGATCTGGTAGGCCGGCTCGATCGACTGCGACACGCCGCAGATGTTGGAGATCGTCGCGGTCGGGGCGATCGCCATGCAGTTCGAGTTGCGCATGCCGGTGGTCTTCACACGCTCGCGCAGCGCCTCCCAATCCAGCCTCGAGGAGCGGTCAAGATCGAGACCGCCGCGGCTTTCGGCCAGCAGCTCCACGCTGTCGATGGGGAGCACGCCCTTCGACCACAGCGAGCCCTCGAAGGTCGGATATCGCCCGCGCTCGGCGGCGAGATCGACCGAGGCCGAGATGGCGTGGAAGGAGATCACCTCCATGCTCTCGTCGGCGAAGCGGACGGCCTCTTCCGAGGCATAGGGGATGCGCAGCCTTTGCAGCGCGTCCTGGAAGCCCATCAGCCCGAGGCCGACCGGGCGATGGCGGAGGTTCGACCGCCGCGCTTCCGGGATCGTGTAGAAGTTGATGTCGATGACGTTGTCGAGCATGCGCATCGCGGTTTTCACGGTCAGCGCCAGGCGCTCGTGGTCGAGCCCGCCCGCCGTAACGTGGGCAGCGAGGTTGACGGAACCGAGATTGCACACTGCCACCTCGTCATCGGACGTGTTGAGCGTGATCTCGGTGCAGAGATTGGACGAGTGCACGACGCCAGCGTGACGCTGCGGCGAGCGGATGTTGCAGGGGTCCTTGAAGGTGATCCAGGGATGGCCGGTCTCGAACAGCATGGTAAGCATGCGCCGCCAGAGATCGACGGCGCGCACGCGCTTGAAGACCCTGATCTCGCCACGGTCGGCTTTCGCCTCGTAGGCCTCATAGGCGGCCTTGAAGGCCGGCCCGTACAGGTCGTGCAGGTCCGGAACCTCGTCGGGCGAGAAGAGCGTCCACGGGCCGTCCGCCTCGACCCGCTCCATGAAGAGGTCCGGCACCCAGTTGGCCGTGTTCATGTCGTGGGTGCGGCGCCGGTCGTCCCCCGTGTTCTTCCTGAGGTCGAGGAACTCCTCGATGTCGATGTGCCAGGTCTCGAGATAGGCGCAGACCGCGCCCTTCCTCTTGCCACCCTGGTTCACCGCGATCGCGGTGTCGTTTGCCACCCGGAGGAAAGGGACCACCCCCTGGCTCTCGCCATTGGTGCCCTTGATGTGGGCGCCGAGGCCCCGCACGCGGGTCCAGTCGTTGCCGAGCCCGCCGGAATATTTGGCGAGCAAGGCATTGTCCCTGATCGACTTGAAGATGCCGTCGAGGCTGTCCGGCACTGTCGTCAGGAAGCAGGAGGAGAGCTGCGGTCGCGGCGTGCCGGCGTTAAAGAGGGTCGGCGTCGAGCACATGAAGGCGAAGGAGGAAAGGAGATCGTAGAACTCGATCGCCCTCGCCTCCCGGTCGATCTCCCTGAGCGCGAGCCCCATGGCGACGCGCATGAAGAAGGCCTGCGGCAGCTCGAAGCGCGTGCCGGAAACGTGCAGGAAATAGCGGTCGAAGAGCGTCTGCAGGCCGAGATAGTCGAAGGCGAGGTCGCGCTCGGGCTTGAGCGCGGCGGCGAGCCGGTCGAGATCGAAGCGGGCGAGTTCGGGATCGAGGAGCTCGGCGGCGATTCCGGTCTTGACGTAGGCACGGAAATACTCGCCGTACCGCTCCGCCATTTCGGCCTGCGTCGCCTGGTCGGGCCGGCCGCTCACGAAGGTGAGCGCCTCGCGCCGCAGCTTGTCGAGGAGCAGCCGCGCGCTTGCCTTGGCGTAGTTCGGCTCGGTCTCGATGAGCGTGCGGGCGGCGAGGATCGGCGCCAAGGCCAGCTCGTCCTCGCTGATGCCGTCATAGAGGTTGCGAACCGTCTCGGTCAGGATCGCCTCAGCCGAAACTCCCTCGAGGTCGGCGCAGGCTTCTCCCACGACAGCGCGAAGGCGTTCCAGGTCGAGCGCAATGAGTCCCCCATCGGCGGTCTTCACGCGCAGAGGCGGCGATACCGAAGGCTGGCCTTGCGCCTTCGCGGCGCGCTCCCTTGCACGCTCCTCGCGATAGAGCACGTAGGCACGCGCGACCTTGTGATGTTCGGCGCGCATCAGGGCGAGTTCGACCTGGTCCTGGATGTCCTCGATGTGAAAAGCGCGTCCCGCATCGGCGCGGCGTGTAAGGCTCGCGACAATCTGTTCCGTCAGGCCCGCCACGATGTCGTGTACCCGGCGTGATGCGGCAGCACTGCTTCCTTCCACGGCCAGGAACGCCTTGGTAAGCGCAACAGCGATCTTGGACGGATCGAACGGCGTGACGGCGCCGTTGCGGCGGATCACCTGATAGATCGGTTCGACGACTGGCCGCGATGATGGGCCGGCAGGCGGGAGTTGTTCCGGCTTGATCCGCGCTGCAGCTTCGGCGATTGGAGGCATCGGCTTGAGACCCCTTCCTGTTGGGGGGCAAAAGCCGAGCGGACGCGTGCTGATCCGGCGGCAAGGCCGGCGAGAGGGCATGCGACCACCGGGCCACCCCGCCCGAGGACGTTTCGTTCAAGCCACGGCAGGTCTCCTGGCTCGCGGGTCACAGCCTGCATCCGGCCTTCCCGAAGCCTCGCGGCTTCAGTGACTCGAATTGGATGAAGGCTCGCCGCCTACAGTTGCGGGGGCAGCTCCGGCATTGGCACATACGCCGCACCGGATTCCCTCTTAGCTCTCGATCAGACGATTCGAGAGACCGTGACTCCGAAATTTGGTATCCCTTGCGGCCCAATTTCAATAGGTCGCATGCGGCCCGATCGCCGCTGCCGCGGTTACCGACCGGCGGCGTAAGGCGCAAAGACGCGCCGGAGCAGGCCAGCCCGGCGTGCGGCACCAGCACGCCTCGCACGGCGAGCCGCACGGCGCGTACGTCCACAAGGAAGCCGCACACGATGAGCGCCGAGCCGCACGCGTGGCACCACGCGGTTCCGCCCTCCACGTCATGCACGTTCCCGGTGCAGGCGTACCGGAGCCCGTTGCCGCAGGCGATCTCCCGGGCGCGCGTGAGCGGCGTGGGCGGCGTGGGCGGCCAGTCCAGCATCCGGCAGTCGGGGTGGAAGGCCGTGAAGTGGATCGGCACGTCGGGGACGGGGCCTGACCTGCGACAGATCAGGCCTGTCTGCGACACGTCGACCCCGTCCTCCGCTAGGTTCCGCTCCGTGCCTGCACCATATACCACCGGCTCGCGAGCGACCCGAACACCATCGGCCCCGCCTCGATCAGCACGTAGTAGCCGCCCGGCTGCAAGTTCAGGGTGAGCCGGGCACAGAGGTCGGTGGGACCGGCGTCGTCGGCCGCGCCGAGCACGGTCGCCGCATCGTCGGCGAGTATCGTGACCCGCGGGTTGGCGCTGATGGCCCAGCCGCAGGCACCGTAGTTGAACCCGAAGGTCTCGATGGTCACCGGGCCCGCGCTCGCGACGCTGAGCCGGTACAGGTCCGCCTGCGCTGGCGCGATGCGGCCGACCAGGTATCCGCCGAGGGGGAGCGGGTTGGCCAATGCGGGCGTGTCGTTCGGCTCGGCCTCGATCGGAAAGCCAAGAGCGAGCGGCACGTTGAGCACGGCGCCCGGTGTTACGGCGATCGCCGTGGGCCGCCCCGTTCCGCCTGCCGCGCTCCAGCGGCGCGCGGGTGTGGCCACGCCCTGGTCGCCCTCGAACTGTTCCGCCGCGTACAGCCGCCAGGTACCGGCCGGCACCGGCACGGAGAAGGCCGATCCCGTGAGCGTCACCGGCGCCCGGAAGACCTGCGTCGCGGCATTCGCCGCCATCACGGTACGCCTCGGATTGGCCCACAGTCCCAGCGCGCCGGCCGCGTCGACGGCGCCGGCACCGGTGAAGATGTCGGGTCCGGGCAGGTCCACATCCCGGGCCGTGCTGAGCAGGCGGCTGCGCAACTGGGTGGCGCTGAGGCCGGGTTCGGCAGACAGCACCAGTGCGGCCACGCCGCTCACGTGAGGCGCGGCCATCGATGTGCCCTGCCACGAACCGTACACGGGCGTGTTGGCGGCGAAGTTCCATGCTGTGGAATACACGCCGTGGTCCACGCCCTGGCTGATACGACCGCCCGGCGCGGCGATGTCGATCGTCGACCCGAAGTTGGAGTAGGGCGCGTCGTTGTCCTCCGCATCGAGCGCCGCCACCGACAGCACTTCCGGATATGCCGCCGGGTACTCGGGCGTGGACGTTCCGTCGTTGCCCGCCGCAGCCACGACAAGGCTGCCGGCGGCCGTCGCGGCGATCACGGCGCTTTGCAGGGCGAGGGTATGCGAGCCGCTGAGGCTCAGGTTGATGATGGGGGCCCGGCTCGGCGCCACCACGGTCCCGCCCAGCCCGTTGTCGGCTGGAAGCCCGGCCGCGTAGAGAATGCCCTGCGCAACGTCATAGCTGCGGCCGGAGCCGATGATGTCAAGGACCCTGATGGGACGGATTCGCACGCCCGGCGCCACGCCCACACCGCCGACACCGTTGCCACTGCGCGCGGCGATCGTGCCGGCCACATGGGTGCCATGGGCGCCCTCGGTGCTGAGGCGCAGCAGGCAGTCGGTGGAACTCGTTTCCCAGTCCGCCGGAATCGTGGGGTCGGGGTCGTAACCGCCGCCGTCGCCGGTCAGGTCCACCGGCGCGAACGTGCCGCAGAGCACGCCCGTCAAGCTGGAGACGAAGTCGTAGCCATCCTGCGTCAGCGCACCAGCCAGATCGGGATGATCGAAGCGGATGCCGTCATCCACCACAGCGACGATGACGCTGGAGACGCCGGTCGTGCGGCGCCACGCATCCAGCAGACCGATCTGCTGATAATGCCACGCCTGGCGGTAGTAGGCGGGATCGCTGGGCATGGTGGGCAGCGCAGTCCGGAGTCGCCTGGCGTTCCGGTGCACTCTGCGGCTTGGCTCCACCAGCGCCACCGCGGGGTCCGCCCGGAGCGACGCCGCCACCGTCGCAGGGTCCCTCCCGTTGGCCACGACGACGCGGGCGGCAAGCAGCACGGGAGATACTCCGGCCACCACCACCTCGCCGGCCGCGGCATGGGGAGCAAGCGCGGCGCGCATGGCGGCGCCGACCGCTGCCGCGACGCGGGATGTACGAAGTGCCGCGCTCCCCACCGCTGGGGCGCCCAGCGGTCCCGGGTTGAGGTGCACGATGAATTCGCCGGGGATCACATCGTCACCGGCCGGCCCGCCCAGCCCCTGTTTCCGGTCCGAACGGCCCATCACCTCGCCCATCGCCGCCGCGAGCGCGACCGGGCTCCAGTAGCCGTTGGACAACGCGACGGTCCCGGTGATCAACCCGAGCAGTGTCGCGCTCACCGATGCCACGCTGTCGGCGACGCCCTCCGCGCTCACCACCAGGCGCTGCTCGCCCGTCGTACCAAGCGTCCAGGTCGCGGTGGCTTCGCCCTGGGCATTGGTGGGCCCGGAGGGCGACGCGAATCCGCCGCCCTGGACCTGCCACGTGAGCAGGCGATCCGGCGTCGGGTTACCGTATTGATCGCGTGCCACGACGCGGACGGGTTGCGGCAGGGGCTGCCCCGGAAGCGCCTCCTGACCATCACCCGAAATGATCCCGACCGAGCGGACGGGACCTGGCGTGGCGATGGCGGTGAACGTGACCGGCGTGGAGATGCCCGAGACGGACGCGGTCAGTCGCTGGGTTCCGGCGGCGGTCCCCAGCTTCCACGATGTGCTGGCCTCGCCCTGCGCGTTGGTGGTGACGGTGGCCGCGCTCACCGCGCCGCCTCCGGCCGCCACCGTGAACGTGACGGCCACGCCCGCCATCGCCGCGCCTTGCTGGTCGTTGACGCGCACCGCGGGAGCCACCGGAAGGTCGGTTCCGACCGTCGCGGTCTGGTTGTCTCCAGCGACAAGGGCCAGCGTGGTCGGGCGGCGCGTTTGCGGCGGGGGCTCTGTCCCGCCGCCACCACCACCGTCACCGCCGCACGATGTCAAAGTGATGGACGCGATCGTGATGAGAAGCGAGAACGCGCACGAGAATCGCATGTGGCCCAGCTCCGAGTATGCGAGGATGAAGGCGATGACTCTCGCGCACATGCTAGGAAGGGGGTGTGACAGTGCCGTGGGATGTCCAGGCAAAGCGATGGCGCTGTCCCCGCCAGGGCCGGTCGGCAATTGGCCGCGCGCGCGGGAGGCCACGGGCTGAAGCCCCGCCTCGGCCGGGACGATGGGCTGAAGCCCGGGTCGGTCGTGACGTGGGCTTCCAAGCGCGGCGGGCTCGATCCCTCGCCGCGCTCGGCATCACAACAAGGTCAGTAAGTGCGAGACGCGGCGTGTCGCGGAGCCGGCGAGCGGAGTGACGGGCGGCAGGGGCGATGCGTCGCGCCAGAGGGCGGAGGGACACGCCGCGGGCTGAACCACGCGAAACGGCGACCATCCTGGCCGCCGCGTGATGTCCTAAACCACTATCCTGAATCGCTTTACCCTGATGGCTAGGGAGGGAATCGAACCCCCGACACCGTGATTTTCAGTCACGTGCTCTACCAACTGAGCTACCTAGCCGGAAACCCTTCTGTCGAAGGGGCCGCAAATATAGGCCCGGCGCCGCGATACCCTCAACCCCCGCCCCACGTCGCGTTCATCCCGGGCCGCCGAAACCGCCAAGCCCTGCCGGCCTGAGTCGCCAGACCCCGACCCCGCGAGGAAGCCAGGTCGCGGGTGATCGACGGGAGACGGGCACCCCTGTGACGCGCTGGCGGCGCCACCCGACGCCTCCGGGGTTGCTGACGCCCGGACTATGCTTGAATGCATGGCCACCGCCCCCGCCGATCCGACGACGCCGGTGTTGCTGTACGATGGCACATGCGGTCTCTGCGCGCGCAGCGTGCAGTTCGTGCTGCGCCACGAGCGGGGCTGTCGCGCGCTCCGCTTTGCGCCGCTCGAGGGCGCATTCGGTCGCAGCGTGCGGCGTGAGCTGCCCGCGCTCGACGGGCAGGACTCCATCATATGGCTGGAGGGGGGCGGCTCCGCGCCGGTCGCCCGGGTGCGCTCGGACGCGGCGCTGGCCGTGCTCGAGTACCTGGGCGGAAGATGGCGCCTGCTCGCGCGCGCCGGCCGATGGGTCCCGCGCGCCCTGCGCGACGCGGTCTACGATCTCATCGCGCGCCATCGACACCGGCTGGGGGGTGAGACGTGCGTGGTGCCCACGGCAGAGGAACGGGGGCGCTTCCTCGACTGACACCAAGACGGTTCCTCTGGAACGCTATGGGCTGAAGCCCCGCCTCGGCCAAGACGATGGGCTGAAGCCCGGGTCGGTCGTGACGTGGGCTTCCAAGCGCGGCGGGCTCGATGCCTCGCTGCGTTCGGCATCACAGCAAGGTCAGCGAAGCGCGAGACGCGGCGTGTCGCGGAGCCGGCGAGCGGAGTGCGGGGCGGAGGGGCGGTGCGTCGCGCAGACGGCGGAGCGACATGCCGCGGCGAGCGCCTGGGCGTGTGACTCGGGCCACCGAATGGACGCTGGCGGGATCCCTCGCTCCGCTCGGGATGACAGCGAATCGCAGGGAGGCTATGGGCTGAAGCCCGGTTGGAGCGCGCCGCAAGCTTCCGAGCGCGGCGGGCTCGATCCCCTCGCCGCGCTCGGAATGACAACCGCGGTCGGGACGACCGCTACGTCGCCGCTCCCGGCTGGAGCTGGTCCCCGATCGGCAGCCGCCGGATGCGCTTCCCCGTGGCCGCGAAGATCGCGTTGCACAGCGCAGCGGCGATCGGCGGCACGCCCGGCTCACCCACGCCGCCCGGCGGCGCATCGCTCGGCACGACGTGCACGTTGATGGCGCGCGGCGCCGCGTCGATGCGCGCGACGCCATAGGTGTCGTAGTTGGTCTGCTGCGCCACGCCGTCCTTGAAGGTCACCTCGCCAAACAGCGTGTTGCCGAGCCCCATGATCGCCGCGCCCTCGAATTGTGCGCGGACGCGCTCGGGATGGGCCACGAACCCCGCGTCGGCGGCCACCGTCACCTGCGGAATGACGAGCTTGCCCTCAGGGCTCACCTCCACCTCGACCACCGCGGCCACATACGTCACGAAGCTCCGATGCACCGCGATGCCGCGGCCGCGCCCCTTCGGCAGCGGCTTGCCCCAGCCCGCCTTCTCCGCGGCGAGCTCCACCACCCGGCGATAGCGCGCGATGTCCACCGGATAAGTCTTCCAGTCTTCGCCGTAGTTGAACGGCTGCACCGAGAGCCCCGACTGGGTGAGATCCACGATGCGGTCGGGCCCCAGCAGTTCCAGCAGGAACGCCCTGGGATCCTTGCCCGCGGCATGCGCCAGCTCGTCCACGAACGATCCTACCGCGAAGGCGTGGGGAATGTTGATGACCGACCGATACCAGCCGATGCGCGTGTGCGCCCGGGCGGCACCGACCTCGGCCTGGATGTTGGGAATCGCGAACGGCAGGTCCGTGAGCCCCATGCCGAGCTCGAAATCGCTGGCGTGCTCCACATTGGGCGCGAAGGTTGCACTGATGGAGGGCAGCGCCGTGCGGTGGAGCCAGGCCGTCACCTTGCCCGAGGCATCGAGGCCGCCCTCCAGGTGTTGCGCCGCCACGGTGTGGAAGTAGTCGTGGCGGATATCGTCTTCACGGGTCCACACCACTTTGACCGGCGCTCCCACCTCCTTCGCCAGCAGCGCCGCTTCGACGACAAAATCCGGCTTCGACTTCCGCCCGAACCCGCCGCCCAGCAGCGTCACGTGCACCGTGACCTTGTCGGCCGGGAGACCGAGCGCCTTCGCCACTTCATCGCGCGCGGCCTGCGGGTGCTGCGTCGGCGCCCAGACCTCGCAGGTGCCGTTCTCCACCACGGCAAGCGCGGCGGGCGGTTCCATCTGCGCATGCGCGAGGTGCGGCACGTAGTAATCCGCCTCGATCCGCTTCGCCGCCCGGGCGAGCGCGGCGGCCGCGTCCCCCTGACTCCGCACCACCTTGCCCGGCCGGCGCACGGTGGCCTCGAGCTCGGCCTTGAAGCGGGCGGAGTCGTAGGCGCCGTTGGGTCCCATGTCCCACGTCACCTTCAGCCGGTTGCGGCCCTCGATCGCCGCCCACGTATTGCGCGCGATCACCGCGACGCCGCCCAGCGGCTGGAATCCCGACGGCGGGACGGCGGCCGGCAGGCGGACGATCTTCTCCACACCGGCCACCTTCTCCGCCTCGGTGGAATCGACGCTGCGGAGCGTGGCGCCCCATACCGGCGGCCGCGCGATCACGGCGACCTTCATGCCCTCGCGGCGGAGGTCCATGCCGTACTGGGCGCGCCCCGTGGTCATGTCGGCGAGGTCCACGCTCGCCACTTCCTTGCCGAGGTAGCGGAACTGCGCCGGCGTCTTGAGACGCACGGCCGCTTTGTCGGGCAGCGGGAGCGCCGCCGCGTCGGCCACGAGGGCGCCATAGGCCAGCGTGCGTCCGGTCTTGCGGTGGATCACCTGATGGTTCTTCGCCTCCACCTCGGTGGCGGGCACGTTCCAGCGCTTCGCCGCGGCCGTCTCGAGCAGGGCGCGCGCGGTGGCGCCCGCCTGGCGGAACGGCGTGAGGAACTGCCGGATGCTCCGCGAGCCGTCGGTGTTCTGCGAACCGTAGATCTTCTCGTCGCCCACGGCCTGCTCCACCTTCACCCGGGTCCAGTCGGCCTCCAGCTCGTCGGCGATCGCCATGGCCAGCGAGGTGCGGATCCCCTGCCCCATCTCCGAGCGATGGCAGATCACCGTCACCTGGCCGCGCTCGTCGATCCGGAGATAGGCCGACGGCGCGAACGCGTCTCCCGCGGCCTCGCCAGCCGCGCCGCTCAGCATGTCGTCCAGACGGGGCCGGCCGGCGGGCAGTACCGCCAGGGTCAGACCGCCCGCGGTCATGCCGCCCAGGAAATCACGCCGTGCGATGCCTTGCGGCCGGATCAGGTCGTTCATGACCGCCTCCCGGCGGCAGTCCGGATCGCCGCGCGAATCCTGGGATAGGTGCCACACCGGCAGATGTTACCCGCCATGGCCTGGTCGATCTCCTCCTCCGTGGGCGCCGGCGTGCTCCGGAGCAGCGCCGCCGCCTGCATGATCTGTCCGCTCTGGCAGTAGCCGCATTGCGGGACGTTGTGCGCACGCCAGGCCTGCTGCACCGGGTGGCTGCCATCCGGGCTCAGGCCCTCGATGGTCGTGACCGCGCGCCCGTCGACGGCGCTCATGGGGAGAATGCAGGCGCGCACCGCGTCCCCATCCAGGTGTACGGTGCACGCGCCGCAGCTCGCCACCCCGCAGCCGAACTTCGTGCCGGTGAGACCGAGCTCGTCGCGCAGGTACCAAAGGAGAGGCACGGTGGCGTCGCCATCGAACTGGCGGCGCTCACCGTTGACGGTGAGGGTGATCATCTATTCTCCGAGTGCGAACCGACAAAGAATATGGGGTCACGGGGCCGTCATTCCGAGGGCGAAGCCCGAGGAATCTGCCCAACGTACCCGGTGGCGTCGGCTGTCCTCGGCTGAAGCCGAGGCTCGGCCGCAGACCATCCTCCCGCTGCGGGTTCAGAATGACACGCCGAGTGTCATTCCGCGGGCCCCAGGTCGAACACCGCCTGCACCTCGGGATGACCGTACTCCGCGCCACCCGTCAGCACCGTCAGGTTCTCCCGCATTTCCACCATCCCGACGCCGTGGGTGTGCCCGCAGAGCACGATGAACCGCACGTCGGTCCGCTGCTCCGCGGCTTCGAGCAGCACGTCCCCCATCGCCTTGGAGCAGAAGTACGGCAGGAAATCCGGCGGGGCCGGGCCGCGCTTGAGAGTCGCGGACTCGGCGAACGGCGGGACGTGCGTGGCCACGATGACGGTGGAAGGAGACCACGAGCGCGCGGCAATCCGGCCGGGCGCGAACGCCGCGGCGAGCTGGCTCCGCACCGACGCCGCGGCCTGGTCGGCGAGCGCGCGCATGTGTTCGATGCGAGCGGACACTGTACCATCGAGACCGACAATGTAGCGGAAGTCGTTGAGCACGAGCGGCGTCGTGTCGACATTGCCGAGCCGGCAGTCGGCCCAGCCGTCGTGCCCGAGCAGGATGGTGCGTGGCGCGAGGTGCACCGGGCCGACGGCGGGGAGCCACCGCAGACGCCCGTTGCCGGCGCCCCGCTCGCCGAGCGCCGTGACCAGGCGCCGCACGGCCGCGATGTCCCCGCCGTAGAAATCGTGGTTGCCGAGGACGAAGTAGATCGGCGCCGGGGCAGGGACAGCGTCGGCCAGGGCGAGGAGGTCCTGCTCCAGCGACCGGGCGTGGCCGATGTCGCCCGTGATCACCCACAGATCGGCGGCGGTCGCGGCCAACTTTCCGAAAAACCGGTCCCGCTCCTCGGGCCTGGCGCGAGGCAGATGGATGTCGGTGGCCCATCCGAGCCGAATGGTGCGGAATTCCACGACGATATATAGTGTGGGCGCGACCTCAACGACCCCATCGAGGTGATGAGATGCCGAAGACCGGGTTCTCCGTCCTCCTGTGCGTGGGCCTCGTCGCCGGCCTCGGGCGCCCCGCCAGTGCCCAGGGCGCGACGGACCGTCTGATCGAGAGCCAGCGGGCGATGCTCGACGCGATCAAGCAGCTGCAGACATCGCAGGCCACCGAGCTCAGGAACACACGCTTCGCGACCACCCAGACTCGTGACACGGTGGCGAAGCTGTCCCGCACGATCGATTCGCTTCGGGCCGCGCTCGACGTCGACAAGCGGGCGGATTCGCTGCGCGCCCTGGTGGCGCTCCAGGCCCGGCAGCTCGACTCGCTGCGCGAGGCCGGGGCCGAGCTCCGCCAGCTGGTGCAGCGGCTCGTGTCCGACACCACGCGGCTGGCCTCGGGCGTCGCCCTGCTCAAGGCCGACCGGGACCGGCTGGCGGATTCGGTCAGCCAGCTCACCGTGGCCGCGGCTTTGGCCAATGACCGGCTGACCACGGCCACGAAGCACAACGCCGACCTGCTGGCCCAGCTGCAGCAGCAGTATCAGGAGCTGCTGTCGCGGATGCCCGAGAAGAAGCAACCGTAGCCCGCCATAATTATGCCGAGGATCTCCATGCACATGCGCACATTTGCCCTCGCGGCCCTGGTCCTGGCCACCTTCGGCTGCAAGGACCACAGGAAGGAACTGGAGGCCCAGCTCGCCCAGCTCGCCGCGGTCCAGGACTCCATCATCCGGAGCGCCGACAGCGCCAAGACCGAGCTGGCCGCCATCGATCTCGCGCTCCAGAGCACCGAGACCAAGCTGATGGGCATCAAGCTCGCCGGTGAGCGGAGCGGCAACATCCGGGCACGGATCGACAGCATCAACATGGAGATCGATCGGCAGGAGGCCGAATACCGCCGGCAGGCCCGCCGCGTCACCGCGCTGCGCCAGCAGCTCGTGGCCAAGGACGCCGAGATCAAGCGGCTCGCCCGCCGGGTGGACTCGCTCGCCGCGGCCAACGAGAAGCTCGCGTCGGAGAATGCGGCCCTCCGCGACACGCTCCAGATGGTGCGCGCGCAGAACGCGCGGCTCCAGGCCAAGGTGGATTCGCTGACGCAGCTCCTCGCCGCGCGCGACCAGGAGCTCGCACAGAAGACGGTGCAGATCAACACCGCCTACATCGTCGCGAACACCGAGGACTCGCTCAAGGCGAAGGGCATCATCGACAAGAAGGGCAAGACGCTGTTCTTCGGCGGGCGGACGGCCGTGGCCCGGAGCGCCAATGCCAGGCACTTCCGGAAGATCGACATCTCGAGCGACACCGCGTTCACCTGGACCGCCAAGGCGGATCAGATCAAGGTGGTCTCGGTGCACCCGGAAGGGTCCTACCGGATCACGGACAACCCGGACGGAACGGCCACGCTCCACATCACGAATCCGGACGAGTTCTGGCTCTCGAACAAGCTGCTGGTGGTGCAGCTGCCGGGTGGCGCAGGGGCCGCGCCCGGTGGCCGGAACCCGGATCCGTTCCACCCCTCGGCGGGGAGAGATTCGCAGTAGGGCGCGTCTCCACCGCCTCGAGCGATCCGAACGGCACGGGCTGGCGTCACCCTGACGCCAGCCCGTGCCATGCGCCTCGTTCCCTTTGCCGTGGCCCTCGTGGCCACGCTCGCCGCGGGGGGCCCGGCGGTCACGGAATGCGCGGCTTCTTGAACAATCCCTTGAGTCCCTTCTTCGCCTCCTCCGCGGCCGCGTTCTTCGCCCCTTCCACCATCGCCTGCTTCCACTGGTTCATGGCGTTCGCCATCGCCTTGCCGAGGTCGAAGTTGCTGAGCGCGTCGCAGGCGGCCTGCTGCTGCTCGGGCGTCACCTGCCGGCCCTCGCCGCCGGTGGACGCCTGCTGCTGGGCCAGTTGCTCCCGCGCCTTGGTCAGCGAGTCGGCCAGCGCCTGGCTCGCCAGATAGTTCACCCAGCCGCGCGCCATCGAATCGGCGCTCTGGGGCGTGAGGTACGGATCGGGCTTGAACTCGATCCCGGCGGGGAACTCGAACGCGCTCGACGGCGCCTCGCCCGGTTTCACCTCGGTGGCGGTCTGCTCGATGCGGTAGCACACCAGGCTGCCCGAGGTGTGCAGGTTGAGCGGGTACGGGCTCTTCATGTTGCACACGGTGAACGAGCCGAACCTGCGCTCTTCGCACTCATACCCCGCGTAGGTCTTCTTGCCGAGCCGCTCGCCGTCGTCCATCACGCTGCCGCCGAACAAGCGCCCGATGATGTGCGCCAGCTCGCGCGCATTCTGGTGGAAGCGCTTCTTGCCGGCGCCGTCGAGATCGTCGTATGCCTCCTTGAGGTACGGCAGGAGCTGGGGCGACTTCGTCCCCGTCTGCTTCTCGAGATCGGCGGTGTAGACGGCATCGGGGGTGGAGAGCGACCAGGTAGAGCTGGTGACGGTCCGGCCCAGGATTCTGAGCGTCGCCGTGCTCCGCGTGACGTGCTTGTCCCCCGCCATCGCGATGACCGACGTGCCCTGCTGGTCGCCGCCCAGCGTGTAGGTCACCGTCACGGGTTTGAGGTCCCTGACCGGGAGGTCGAAGGGGTTCTTCTGGGCCAGCAGAGCGGCGGGAACCAGCGCGAGCCCGAGCGCAAGGGCGAGGCGCATGACGTGTCTCCCGAAACGAGCGTGAGGTCCAGTTCCTTCCAGATCCTCGATGATGGAATCTTCCAGATCCCTAAATCATACTCCGATCCGGCAGGATCCCGGAAGCCAGCCGGTCCATCGATCCCCCCAGGCTCGTTCCCTGGAAAAAGAAGACGCCCCTCCGGTTGCCCGAAGGGACGTCATGGAACGGGGAGCGAGGGGATGCGAGAGCTCGCGAGCTCCCCGGGGTACCGCCTTACCGGCTGGGCTTCTTCTCTTCCGGCTTGGTCGACTTCTTGTGGGCCTTGTGCACCTTCTTGCCGGCCTTCGCCGTGTCGGCCATGTGCTTCATCCCGCCGGTGTCAGTCTTGGCCGGCGCCGGAGCGGGGGCGGGGGCGGGCTTGGCCTGAGCGGGCGCGGGCTTGGCCGGCGCGGCGGGCTTCACCGGCTGCTGAGCCATGACCATGGAGCCGGCCAGAAGGAGTGTCGAAGCGGCAATCGCGGTCTTACGGAACATGGGTTTCCTCCGGGCGCGGCGGCCCTCGTTGCTCGGTGGTGTCTGCGCGGACCACAGGTCCGTCGCCCTCACAAAGCAACCGCGGTGCCATGCGTCGAGCCCCGCCCATCCGACCGGGGCCATGGCGCACAACTAGTCCTGCATCAACCGCTTAGCGAGGTTCGACGGGACGGACGGGAGGGGGCGCTGCCGGGTGGTTGCGGCCATCCCGGCGAGACAAGGTGACCCGCCGGGACAGATTGTCAGACCTTCCAGCGCTGCAGCATGCGGGTCAGCGTGCGGCGCGAGATGCCGAGCGTGCGAGCGGCTCGCTCGCGATTGCCGCCCATCGCCGCGAGCACGCGCAGCACGTGCCGCCGCTCCACTTCGGCCAGGGGCAACAGCGCCGCCTCCCCGCCGGCCGGATCGTCGCTCGCGGCAGACGCGACGGCGGTGCCGTTGCGCACCTCCGCCGGCAGGTGTTCCGGCCCGATCACCCCCTGCTCGGCCAGGACCACCGCGCGCTCGAGCACGTTGTACAGCTCGCGGATGTTGCCCGGCCAGTCGTAGGAGAGAAGGATCGCCTGGGCTTCCGGATCCACGGCCAGCGGGCCCGACTCGTGCCGTGCCTGGAGTCGCCGGAGCAGGTGGTCGATGAGCAGCGGGATGTCCTGGCGGCGCGCCCGCAGCGGCGGGAGCTGGATGGTCACCACGTTGAGGCGGTAGTAGAGATCGTCGCGGAACCGGCCCGTCCGCACCAATGCCGCGAGATCACGGTGCGTCGCCGCGATGACCCGCACATCCACCTTGATCGGCGTCTCCGCGCCCACCGGCACGATCTCGTGCTCCTGGAGCGCGCGCAGCAGGCGGGACTGGAGTCCCGGCGAGATGTCGCCGATCTCGTCGAGGAAGAGGGTGCCACCGTCGGCCTCGCGGAAGAGGCCGGGCCGCGCGCCCGCGGCGCCGGTGAACGCCCCTTTCACGTGGCCGAAGAGTTCGCTCTCGAGCAGGCCCTCCGCCAGCGCGGAGCAGTTCACCGCCACGAACTTGTGGCGCGCCCGATCGGAGAAGCGGTGGACCGTGCGCGCCACGAGCTCCTTGCCGCTGCCTGTCTCGCCGAGGATCAGCACGCTCGCCGGGGTCGGCGCCACGCGGGCCGCCGTTTTCATTACCTCGATGATCGCCGGGCTGTGGCCCACCAGCGTGGACTCCTCGTCCAGCCCCGGCCCGGTGGCCGCGGGCCGCGTCTCCCGCGCCGTGGAGGCGAGCCGGCCCCGGGCCAACGCGCGGGCAATGGTCGAGCGGAGTTGTGCCAGGTCGTACGGCTTGCTGATGAAGTCGTAGGCGCCCGCGCGGATCGCCTCCCCGGCGGCGGTAGCATCGCCGAAGGCCGTGAGGACGAACACGATCGCGTTGGGATTGCGCTCCCGCACCTCGCGCAACAGGTCGAGCCCGCTCGCGCCCGGCATCCGGAGATCGGTGAGCACCGCGTCGAACGGGCCTTCGCGGTCGAGCCGCTCGACCGCCTCGGCCACCGACAGTGCCCGCGCCACGCGGTATGACTCGCGTTCGAGCACCTCGGCGAGCAGAGTGCAGGCGGCCTCGTCGTCGTCGACGAGCAGGAGTCTCGGGGTAGCGTCGTCGCGCACGGTCACGGTCACGGTCACGTTGTTTCCGCGGAGATGCGGGTCGCCGCGGCGCCTCCCTCCTGCGGCCCGCCGCCCGGGCCCGCGCCCGCGGGGCGGTCGACGGGGAGCGTGAGCCGCCACGTGGTGCCTCGCTCCGTCGGCACGTGGACCAGCTCGCCGCCCATCGCGCGGGCCAGGCGGCGGCTCACCGCGAGACCGAGGCCGGTGCCGGAGGCCTTGGTGGTGACGAACGGATTGAACAACTGCCGCCGCGCCTCGGGCGCGATCCCCGGACCGGTGTCCGCCACCTCGAGCCACGCTCCGTCGGCGGACGTGCCCACGGTGATCGTCACCCGCCCCCCGGGCGACATCGCATCGATGGCGTTCTTGAGCAGATTGAGCAGGATCTGCTCCACCAGCGCGGGGTCGCACCACGCCATCGTCCGCCCCTCGCCCGGGAGTTCCGCGGCGATGCCGGCGGCGCCGAGTGACGGCTCGAGGAACCGCAGCATCTGTTGCGCGAGCTGGCGCAGATCCACCTCGGCCGAGGCGGCAGGCGGCCAGCCCCCGCGCTCGAGCCGGGCCCGGACGATCGCGGCAAGACGGTCCACCTGGCCCAGCAGGAGCTGGATGCGATCGCGCGCGGCCTGGGGCGCGGACGACAGATCGTCGCGCAGGAGCTGCAGGTGGCCGCTGACCGTGTTGAGCGGCGTCCCGATCTCGTGGGCGAAGCCGGCCGCGGTCTCGTCCAGCAAGGTGAGCCGCTCGAAGCCGCGGGCGCGCTCCTCCAGGGCGAGCAGCGCCGCGCGGGCCGCACTTTCCCGTTCGCGGATCTCCAGCGCGTCCCGCAGACTGTTGTACCGGCGGGCCAGCATGCGGAACTCCGCGGGTCCGAGTTCCGGCGCGGCCGGCGCGCCGGCGGCGCCGCCATGCGCGAGGGCCATCGCGTCGCCCAGCGCATGCAGCGGCCGGCCCACCCAGCGGGACGTGAGCAGACCCACGCCCGTCGCCACGAGCAGCGCCGCCCCCAGCGCGAGAAGGTAGGAGCGCCTCCGCTCCGTGCGGGCCCATTGGTCGAGCGGCGTGTTGGAGACCCAGACCTCCAGCACGCCATACGGTCTGGGCGTGCCCACCGGCATCGCGACGTGCCACGCGGACGGGGTCGTGCTGAGCCAGGAGTAGGGACGGCGCCTGGCGAGCGCCACGGAATCGCCGGGGCCCGGCTGCGAGAGCGCGGTGGTGTCGGTCGACGAGACCAGGGTGAGGCGGCGGGGTGTGCCCGTGAAGATGGCGGCGCCGGTTGCCGTCAGGTGCTGGGACGGCCAGGTAGTCAACTGGCCGTCGAGTGCCGCGGGATCCCCGGTGGGCGCGATGCGACCCAGATAGGAAGCCCAGGTCTCGGCGAGAGCGACCGTCGCGCGCTCGCGATCGTCCATCCGGGAGCGTTCCGACCAGCGCAGTGCGATCTCCGTCGCGCCCAGCACGAGCGCGACGGCCAGCACGGCGGTGAGCACTGCCAGGCGGCGCGCGAGACCCATGTCGGACCGGGAATGTGGCGCCTCCGACCCATCCCGGCCAGTCGCGCTCCGATCCACGCCCCGGCTGTCGCGTGAATCGGCCGCCAGACCGTACACATCCCGGTTCAGCGCGCCGCGGCGGACGGCGGCATCGCAGCCCGCTGCGGAGCGGTCGATCGCGTACACGCGACATCGCCCCTGGCTCGGTCGCCTTGCCAAGGGGGCACTTGCCGTGCCGATGCCTCGGGTCCCGCAACTCGTTCCGCTTCAATATGATCGAGGCCGCGCCCGGTCAGGGCGTCGGGACAGACTGGCCCGCGGCGGACAGTTTGTCCCTCGCCTCGGGCCGCGGGATACGCTGCCCGGCGCGACGCAGCCGCTCGGCTGCATGCCTGCGGCCCCCCTCGGCCGGCCGGGGAGGGAACACCGTCCGGGCGAGCCCATCCCGGCTTATATTCGACCCATGCCGCACCCGGCCTTCCCGAACCTCACCGTGCTGACCCATCCGCTGATCCGGCACAAGCTCACGATCCTCCGGGACAAGCGGACGAACACCAAGGACTTCAAGCGACTCGTCAACGAGATCGCCATGCTCATGGCGTTCGAGGTGACGAAAGACCTCGCGGTGGAACCCGTCGAGGTCGATACCCCGCTCGAGCGGATGATCGGCCACCAGGTGGCGGGCAAGAAGCTCGCTCTCGTGCCGATCCTCCGCGCCGGTCTCGGCATGGTGGAAGGCATCGCCGAGCTGATTCCGTCGGCCCGCGTGGGACACATCGGGCTCTACCGGGATCACGAGACCCTCGAGCCCGTCAGCTACTATTTCAAGATCCCGGGCCCGGAGGATGAGCGGGACTTCTTCGTCCTCGACCCGATGCTCGCCACCGGCGGCTCCGCCGTCGCGGCAGTCGCCCGGCTCAAGGACGCCGGTGCCTGGCGGATCAAGTTCCTCTGCATCGTCGCCGCGCCGGTGGGCGTGCAGAAGATGCTGGATGCGCATCCCGACGTACCCATCTTCACCGCCGCACTGGACCGCGAGCTCAACGAGCATGGCTACATCCTTCCGGGCCTGGGGGATGCGGGTGATCGGCTGTTCGGGACGAAATAGTCGCCCGGCACGGGTCGCACGCCGCACGGCCGGTGTCTCGCGAGTGGAAGCCGCCACCCGTGACCCGCGACGGGTGACTTGCCCCTCGTGAGCCCGCTTCAGCTCACCTTCTGGGGCGCGGCGGGCCAGGTCACCGGCTCGATGCACCTGCTCGAGACGGCGGCCGCGCGCATCCTCGTGGATGCCGGGCTCTTCCAGGGCCGGCGCGCGGAGGCGCGCCGGCTCAACGCCGGTCTGCCGTTCGATCCGCGCCGCATCGACGCGGTCATCCTGACCCACGCGCACATCGACCACTGCGGCCGCCTGCCGCTGCTGGTGCGTCACGGCTTCCACGGCCCGATCTACGCCACGCCGGCCACGCGTGACCTCACCGCGGTGATGCTGCCGGATTCGGCCCACATCCAGGAGCAGGACGCGGAATACCTCGCGCGCCACGGCCGGGGGGGGGCCGAAAGCGAGCCGCTCTACACCATGGCCGATGCGATCGCCGTGCAGGATCTGATCGTGGGCCTCCCCTACCGCCGGATCATCCACCTCAGGCGCAACCTGACCTTCGAGTTCACCGATGCGGGCCACATCCTGGGCTCGGCCTCGGTGGATCTGCGGCTGCTGGAGGATGGGGGGCACCGGATCGTCTTTTCGGGAGACATCGGGCGTGCCGGGCTGCCCATCATCCGCGACCCCGATCCGCCGAGCGGTCCGGTCGACACGCTCGTCATCGAGGGAACGTACGGCAACCGCATCCACGAATCGGCGGCGCTGGCGGAACAGGAGCTGGGTCACCTGGTGCGGCGCGTGGCCGGCCGCGGCGGCAAGATCATCATCCCCGCGTTTGCGCTGGGACGGGCGCAGGAGCTGGTCTACAGTCTCCACCAACTGTATCGCGCGGGCAGCATCCCCGGGCTCCCGATCATCATCGACAGCCCGCTTGCGGTGGACGCGACGGCGGTCTTCCGCCTGCACCCCGAGGTGTTCGACCGCCGCGAGGAGCTGATCCAGCGCGGCGCCACGCTGTTCGATTTCCCGCTGGTGCGCTACGTGCGGGATGCGGCCGAGTCGAAGGCGCTCAACGGCATGCCCGGCCCGGCGATCATCATTGCGGCGTCGGGCATGTGCGAGTCGGGCCGCGTCCTGCATCACCTCGCCAACCTGGTCGGCGACCACCGCAACCTCGTCCTGTTCGTCGGTTTCCAGGCCGAGCACACGCTCGGTCGGAAGCTCCAGGAGCGGCACCAGGTGGTGAAGATCCTCGGGGAGGAGTACAAGGTGCGGGCGGAAATCGCTACGCTCGGCGGGTACTCGGCCCACGCCGACAAGCTCGAGCTCCGGGGCTGGGTGCGCGCGCTGGGGGGGCCGATCCGCCAGGCCTTCGTGGTGCACGCCGAGCCGGACGCCGCCGAGGCGATGCGAGACATGCTGCTGGACGAAGGGGTACAGCGGGTGGTGATGCCCCGGCACGGTGAGACGTTCGCACTCTGAAGGGCCCGGGCTGTCGCTGCCGGCTATCGGCTGGTGTGTCCGACCGGTGATAGTGCCTGGCGGATAGCGCGCCGTACATGCGTCGCCTTCTCAAGGCCCTCCTCCTCGTGGGCATCCTCGCCTACCTGTGCTCGCTGCTCGCGGTGTATGTCGTGAGCCGCCAGGACGACCGGTCGCCCGCGGACGCGATCGTGGTCCTGGGCGCGGCGCAGTACAACGGTCGTCCCTCGCCGGTGCTCCGGGCGCGGCTGGACCACGCCGCAACACTGTACCTGGACGGCCGCGCCCCGCTGATCGTCGTCACCGGCGGCGTCGGGCGCGGCGACCGCCAGAGCGAGGCCACGGTCGGCCATCGCTACCTCCGCGCGCTCCGGATCCCGGACAGTGTCGTCATCGTGCAGCCCGCGGGGCGGTCCACCGAGGAGTCGATGCGGGCGGTGAGCGAGTGGATGGACGACCGGGATCTCCATTCCGCGATCCTGGTCAGCGACCCGTTCCACATGCTCCGCCTGCGCTTCGAGGCTCGGCGGTTCGACATCGAAGCGCACACCTCGCCCACGCGCTCCAGTCCCATCAGCGGTTCGGCCGGCCACGAGCTGCGCTATCTGGCCCTCGAGGCGCTCAAGGCGCCGGCCGCGTGGGTGCGGAGCTGGTAGCAGTCCGGTTGACGGTCGACCGTGGCCCGGTGACCCCTGCGGCGAGAAACCGCTGGCTTCGCCTCACGTATGTCGGGTAGCCCAACCGACGAACGCCGGTAGACGGTCTCGGCAGATGGTCAACGGAAACGGAGATTGAATGCCAGTACGACGCCTCCTCACGACGCTGCTCATCGCGGCGGCGCTGGCCGGGCCACCCGCCGCGCTCAGTGCCCAGGTCCCCAGGCTGTCCGTGCCGTACGTCATGGACACGCTGCCCAATGGCCTCCGGGTCATCATCCATGAGGATCACTCCGTCCCCATCGTCAGCACCAACGTGTGGTTCCACGTCGGCTCGGGCGACGAGAAGTCGGGGCGGACCGGCTTTGCCCATCTCTTCGAGCACCTGATGTTCATGGGCTCGCAGCACGCGCCCTATCCGGCGTTCGATCGCCTGCTCGAGGCGGCGGGGGCGAACAACAACGGCTCCACCACGGAAGACCGCACCAATTACTACGAGGACGGGCCGTCCACGGCGCTGCCCCTCATGCTCTGGCTCGAGGCCGACCGCATGGGATGGATGCTGCCGACGATGGACGCGGAGAAGGTGGATCTGCAGCGGGATGTGGTGAAGAACGAGCGGCGCCAGAGCTACGAGAACCAGCCCTACGGCCTGGCGAACGAGACCATCCTGCGGATGCTGTACCCCAGGGAGCATCCGTACTCGTGGCCGGTGATCGGCTCGATGGCGGACCTCTCCGCCGCCTCGCTGGACGACGTGAGGGAGTTCTTCCGGAAGTACTACGCGCCCAACAACGCCGTCATCTCCATCGCCGGAGACGTGAGGGCGAGCGAGGTGCGGCAGCTCGTGCGCCAGTACTTCGCCGAGATTCCGCGTGGCCCGGCGATCACCCGCAGCGAAGCACCCGCCTTCGCGCTCCTGCGCGATACGGCGGACGTGCTGGAGGACCGGGTGCAGTTGCCGCGCCTGTACTATGCGTGGCACACCGTGAAGGCCTGGTCGAAGGACGACGCGCCGCTCGGCCTCGTCGCCTACATCCTCGCCGGGGCCAAGAACAGCCGGCTCATCCAGCCGATGGTCTACGACAAGCAGCTGGCCACGAACGTGGTCGCCTATCAGGACAGCAAGCGGCTCGACGGCGACTTCACCATCTTCGCCACCGCGCGGCCCGGCAAGGCGCTGCCCGAGCTCCAGGCCGAGATCGACGCGACCCTGGCCCGGCTCGCGACCGAGGGCCCCACCGCCCGCGAGCTCGATCAGGCCAAGAACGCCCTCGAGGCCCAGTTCCTCGACGCGCTCGAGTCGGTCGGCGGCTTCAGCGGCAAGGCCAATCAGCTCAACGCCTACTACTTCCAGACCGGGGAGCCCGACAGCTTCGCTCGGGATCTCGCCCGCTACCGCGCCGTCACGGCGCAGGACATCCAGCGCGTGATCAAGACCTATCTGCTCGCCCCGAAAGTGGTGCTGAGCGTGGTGCCACAGGGCAAGAGGGAACTCGCCGCCAGGGTGCGGGAGGTGACGCCATGACGACGGGTGGCCGTTCGATCCGCCGGGCGGTTCACCCGCTCGCGATGGCGGCGGGCGCGGTGGCCGTGCTGGCCGCCCTGCCACCGGCCCGCGTCGATGCCCAGGGCATCGATCGCTCGAAGCCTCCGGTCCTCAGCCCGCCGGCCGATCTCGTGGTGCCGGCGGTCCGGAGCGCTACGCTCGCCAACGGGCTCAAGCTGCACGTGGTCGAGATGCACGAGTTGCCCGTGGTGCAGATCGTCCTGTCGGTGGCCGGCGGGGGGCGGCTGGATGGCGAGAGGCCCGGCCTCGCGTCGTTCACCGCCAACATGCTGGACGAGGGGGCCGGCAAGCGCGACGCCTTCGGCATCGCGGCCGAGGCGGAGTTCCTGGGCGCGCAGCTCGCGACGGGCGCCACATGGGACGACATCACCGTCTCGCTGCGCGTGCCACGGCGCAACCTGAATCCGGCGCTGGATCTCATGAGCGACGTGGTGCTCCGGCCCACGTTCGCCGCGGCGGAGGTGGCCCGCCAGCGGGACCTGAGGCTGGCCAACATCCTCCAGCAGCGCGATCAACCGCAGCAGATGGCGAGTCTTGCGTTCAACGCGATCGTCTTCCCGGAGGGCCATCCGTACCATCGGCCGCTCTCGGGCGACTCGGCCGCCACCGCAGCGCTCGATTCCGCGATCGTGCGGCAGTTCTACGAT
>JBMOPM010000229.1:0-2796 GCA_049323575.1 Gemmatimonadota bacterium
GAGGCCGGCCGGCCGGCGGCACTCAACGGGCTGGATCTGCTGACGCCGCTCGAGCCGATCGCGCCCGATGAGATCACCGGCCCGTCAGGCGCCGCTCCTGCCGCGGCGGGGAAAACCATCAAGTGCCACGAGTGCGGAACGCTGAACCGGCCCACGGAATGGTACTGTGAGCGGTGCGGGGCGGAGCTGGCGGGCGTGTAGAGGACGGGCGCTCCGCGGGGCGCGGAGCAGGGAACGGCGGGGAGAAACGAAACGGGGGCTCGGCGATGCGCCGAGCCCCCCGCGGCATCGATGGGCCGGCGGCCGCGCTTACTTCTTCGCCACCAGCTTTGCCAGCCGGCTCTTGGTGCGGGCCGCGGCGTTGCGGTGGACGAGGTTCTTCCGGCCCGCCCGATCCAGCAGCCGCGAGGCCTCCCGGAACGCCGTCAGGGCCTCGGCCGCGCTGGTCGCCGTGCGCACCTTCTTGATCGCCGTGCGGAGCCGGCTCCGCTGCGCCTTGTTGCGGGCGGTGGCGGTCTTGGTCTGACGCATGCGCTTCTTGGCGGACTTGATACGCGGCACGGCTTCCTCTCAGGTGTCGGGGTGCAGGTGCCAAGGGAGAGGGACGGGCCAACCGGACTCGCGCGCCCGGCCCCGCGGCACCAACCAAGCACTGAAGCTTACCGCGCCCCAAGCGCAACGTCAAGCGACGCAGGGCTTTGACTCGCCTTACGCCGACGTGTACGTTTCCCGCCGCCTTTTTCCTCCGGACGCCCGCCCTGCTCAGTGATTTCATTCTCGCGCTGCCGATTCTCGTCTTCTCCCTCGTGGCCCACGAGTACGCCCATGGATTCGCGGCGTACCGCCAGGGAGACGACACGGCCTACATGCTGGGCCGGCTCACGCTGAACCCGCTGCCGCACATCGACCCGATCATGAGCCTGCTGCTGCCGGCGCTGCTGTGGTTCGGCTCCGCGGGTCGGTTCACGTTCGGCGGTGCGCGGCCGGTGCCGGTCAATCCCAGGAAGTACCGCCACTACAAGCGGGGCGACATCATCGTGTCGTCGGCCGGGGTCGTGACGAATCTGGTCATCAGCGTGGTGTGCGCGGCCCTGTTCGTGGCGATCGGGCTGCTGGCGCAGGTGGCCCCCTCGGCGGTGCCGGCGCTCGATGCGGCGCAGCGGATGATGGTCTGGGGCATCTGGCTCAACCTGATGCTCTGTTTCTTCAACCTGATCCCGATTCCGCCGCTCGACGGGTCGCACCTGTTCTACTACCTGCTGCCGCCCGCCTGGGGGGACCGGTATCGGAGCCTGCAGCGCTTCGGATTCATCCCGCTCATGGCGCTGATGCTGCTGTTCCCGGCGGCGCTGAGCTTCCTCCTCACCCCGGCCTACTGGGGCATGGGGCTGCTCCTCAACCTGGTCCACCCTTATGCGGTGGGTGACGGATGGAACATCTTTAGCCGATGACCGGCACCGCCCCGCCGACGTCGGCTCTTGGCGCCGAGCCCGGCTTCGTCGTCCAGCTGGACGCTTTCAACGGTCCCCTCGACCTGCTCCTCCACCTGGTGAAGGAGGAGCAGCTCGACATCGCGGACATTCCCATCGCGCGGATCGCGGACCAGTTCCTGGCGGTGATTCACGACCTGGGGCTCAATCGCGCCGCGGACTATCTCGAGATGGCCGGCCGCCTGGTGCGGCTCAAGGCCCAGATGCTCCTGCCGCGTCGCGAGGGCGAGGAGGGCTGGGAGGACCCGCGGGCCGAACTCGTCCGGCGGCTGCTGGAATACCAGCAGATCAAGGAGATCGCGCTCCGGCTGGGCCGGGCCGCGGAGCGGCGCGCGGATCAGTACCCCCGCGGGTATCTGCCTCCGCCGCCGGAGCAGCCCCCACCGCCGCTCACGCTCGACCTGATGGACCTGCTTGCCGCCGTGGAGCGGGTGATCGCGGGCATTCCGTCGCCCGTGCTCCATCGGGTGGTGCCGCGTCCGCTCGACGTGGAGGGAGCGATCGGCCGGCTGGTGGCCCTGCTGAGCGAGCGGGACGAGATCGGCTGGCACGACGCGATCGGGCCCGACCGGACCATCGCCAATGTGCTGTCCACCCTGCTCGGGCTGCTCGAGCTCGCGAAGCGGGGCATCCTGTCCCTTTCCCAACCGGCGCCGTTCGCGCCCCTGGTGATTCGCCGTGACGCCGCTCGCCCAGCTGATTGAAGCCGCGCTGTTTGCCGCCAACCGCCCCCTCACCGCCGAGGAACTGGCCGCGCTCGACGACGAGGCCACGCTCGCCGATGTGCGCGCGGCGCTGGACCAGCTCCGCGATCACTACGACTTCGACCAGCACGGCGTCGAGCTGGTCGAGCTGGGCGGCGGGTACCAGATCGTCACGCGGCCGGTGTTCGCCGCGGCGATCGAGCGGGCGCAGTTCGTCACCCGCGCCCAGCGGCTGAGCCCGGCGATGCTGGAGACGCTCGCCGTGATCGCCTACCGCCAGCCGGTGGGACGGCTGGAGATCGAGGAGATCCGGGGGGTCTCGGCCGGGGGCGTGCTGCGTTCCCTGCAGGAGCGCGGGCTCATCGAGGTGGTGGGGCGCAGCGAGGCGCTGGGCCGTCCGCTGCTGTACGGCACGACGCCGGCGTTCCTCGAGCTGCTGGGCCTCAAGGACCTGGCCGATCTCCCGCGGGCCGAGGAGCTGAGCGTGGAGCTGGTGCCGCACCGGCCCACCTCCGATGCCGAGCAGGCGGCCGCGTCGGTGCCGGCGGAATCATGAGCGAGATGCGGCTGCAGCGCGCCCTGGCCCGCGCCGGCGTGGCCTC
>JBMOPM010000230.1:0-2769 GCA_049323575.1 Gemmatimonadota bacterium
CGCGCAGGGGGAGCCTGCAGGGGGCGGCGTGCCCGGTCCGCGACCGGTCGCGCCGCCACCCGTCGCGGCGAAGCCCCCGCACCGCCGCCCTCCCATCCCTCCGCTTCCGCTGACCCATGACCGGCCTGCGCCTGATCGTGGGGCTCGGCAACCCCGGCCCCGAACATGCCAAGACCCGGCACAACGCCGGTTTCTGGCTGGTGGACGCCCTCGCCGAACAGGCCGGGGCGCGCTTCGGGCTGGAATCCAAACTGTTCGGCGAAACCGCCAAGGCGACGCTCGCCGGCCAGTCGCTCTGGCTGCTCAAGCCGGTCACCTTCATGAATCTTTCCGGCAAGTCGGTCGCCGCCGCGCTGCGCTACTGGAAGATCGAGCCGGAGCAGATGCTGGTCGCCCACGACGAGCTCGACCTGCCGCCCGGCACCGCGCGGCTCAAGTTCGACGGCGGCCACGGCGGCCAGAACGGCCTGCGCGACATCATTCGCCTGCTCGGCCATGCCCGCTTCCACCGCCTGCGGGTCGGCATCGGCCACCCCGGCCACAAGGACCGCGTCACCCCCTGGGTGCTGGGCCGCCCCGGCCGCGACGACGAGGCCGCGATCCTGCGCGCCATCGACGACGCGCTGGCGGTCCTGCCGCTGGCGGTGACCGGCGATTTCAACGAGGCGATGAAGCGCCTGCATACGGCCGGGAATCGGGAATCGGGAACCGGAAGTCGCTGACCGACGCCCCGTCCCGCATCTCGATTCCCATTCCCGATTCCCCATTCCCGGACCAACACCATGGGCATCAAATGCGGCATCGTCGGCCTGCCGAACGTCGGCAAGTCGACCCTGTTCAACGCGCTGACCAAGGCCGGCATCGCCGCCGCCAACTTCCCGTTCTGCACCATCGAGCCCAACGTGGGCGTGGTGCCGGTGCCGGATCCGCGCCTGAACGCGCTGGCGGAGATCGTCAAGCCGCAAAAGGTGATCCCCACCGCGGTCGAGTTCGTCGACATCGCCGGCCTGGTCGCCGGCGCCGCCAGCGGCGAGGGGCTGGGCAACAAGTTCCTCTCGCACATCCGCGAGGTCGATGCGATCGCCCACGTCGTGCGCTGCTTCGAGCACCCCGACATCGTCCATGTCGCCGGCCGGGTCGACCCGATCGCCGACATCGAGACCATCGACACCGAACTGGCGCTGGCCGACCTGGAGACGGTCGAGAAGGCGCTGGCCAAGGCCGAGCGTGCGGCCAAGGGCGGCGACAAGGAGGCGATCGCGCGCAAGGCCGTGCTGACCCGGCTCGCCGCCGGGCTCAACGAGGGCCGCACCGCCCGCGCGCTCGGACTGGACGAGGACGAGCGTGCGCTGGTCCGCGACCTGTTCCTGCTGACCCTCAAGCCGGTGATGTACGTCGCCAACGTGCTCGAGGACGGCTTCACCGGCAATCCGCACCTGGACGCCGTGCGCGCCCGCGCCGCGTCCGAGGGTGCGGAGGTGGTGCCGGTGTGCGCCGCCATCGAGGAGGAGCTGGCCCAGCTCGACGACGCCGACCGCGACGCCTTCCTGGCCGACCTCGGCCTCGACGAGCCCGGCCTGAACCGCGTGATCCGCGCCGCCTACCGCCTGCTCGGCCTGCAGACCTACTTCACCGCCGGCGTGAAGGAAGTCCGCGCCTGGACCGTGAAGGTCGGCGCCACCGCGCCGCAGGCCGCCGGCGTGATCCACAGCGATTTCGAGAAGGGCTTCATCCGCGCCGAGACCATCGCCTACGACGACTTCATCCGCTACGGCGGCGAAGCCGGCGCCCGCGACGCCGGCCGCCTGCGGCTGGAAGGCAAGGACTACCGTGTCCAGGAGGGCGACGTCCTGCACTTCCGCTTCAACGTCTGAGCCAAGCGCGCGCGGCCCCGTCATCATCCGTTGACTTCCGCGCGCGGCACCGCCAGAATTGCGGGCTCTTTTGGAGGGATACCCAAGCGGCCAACGGGGGCAGACTGTAAATCTGCTGGCTTACGCCTTCGGTGGTTCGAATCCACCTCCCTCCACCAGCTTCAACGGAGTGAAGAGTTTCACCGGCGGGAAAGTGGCCGGGCTGATCCAGAGGTGGATGAGAACCACCGCTGGTTCGGCGACGACGCGAAGCGTCGTCGTGCGCGCCGAAGGCGCGGCCCGAAGGGCCAAGGGCGCGAAGCGCCCGCAGCCATCCACCTCCCTCCACCAGCTTCAACGGAGTGAAGAGTTTCACCGGCGGGAAAGTGGCCGGGCTGATCCAGAGGTGGATGAGAACCACCGCTGGTTCGGCGACGACGCGAAGCGTCGTCGTGCGCGCCGAAGGCGCGGCCCATCCGGTTTGTCGCCGATCGTTGTACCCGCGCCTTCGGGTGCGGTGCAGTAGCAGTCTCCCGGCGCGGGAGTAGTTCAATGGTAGAACCTCAGCCTTCCAAGCTGATGGTGCGGGTTCGATTCCCGTCTCCCGCTCCATTGCCGCTTCCGCGCCGAATCCGCGAGGCATAGCGCGAAAACGAGTTTCCGCTCACGTAGCTCAGTCGGTAGAGCACCTCCTTGGTAAGGAGGAGGTCGCTGGTTCGATTCCAGTCGTGAGCACCATTTCGAAACGGGCCCAACGCAACCCAACCGTCTCAACGAGAAGCGACCGCCATGGCAAAAGAAAAGTTCGAGCGCAAGAAGCCGCACGTGAACGTGGGCACGATCGGTCACGTGGACCACGGCAAGACGACGCTGACGGCGGCGCTGACGAAGGTGGGTGCCGAGCGTTTCGGCGGTG
>JBMOPM010000231.1:0-34593 GCA_049323575.1 Gemmatimonadota bacterium
GGGCGCGCGGCGGGCTCCAGCGTCTCCGTCAGGTCCCGCCGCCCGTGGCCGCGACCACGGCGTCGGCAAGCTTGCCACGCACCAGCTTGATCTCCTCCAGCGAGCGGCCGGTGCGATGCCTGAGGCTGCGGTTCGTGAGGAAGACGACGAACAGGTCCCGGGCCGGGTCGATCCAGAGCTGGGTGCCGGTCCAGCCGGTGTGGCCGTAGGCCATGGGCCCGAGCATGGACCCGAACGACGCCGGCTCCGTGGTATCGGCGTCGGGGGTATCCCAGCCCAGCGCGCGGGTGCCGCTCTTCGGCCCGCGTAGCGTGAAGAGCCGCATGATCGAGTCGCTCACCCAGCGACCGGTGGGCGTTGCACCGCCATTGAGCCAGGCCTGGGCGAACTTCACCAGGTCCGATCCGGTGCTGAAGAGCCCGGCGTGCCCGGCGGCCCCACCCAGTCGCAGCGCGTTGTCGTCATTCACCACGCCCTGGACCGGCCGGCCCCGGTGGAAGCCGGTCGGCGCGATCCTGAGCCCCGCCAGCGATCCGGGCCGGAATGCGGTATGGCGCATGCCCAGGGGGTCCAGCACCTCGCGCTTCACCACGGCCGCGAACGAATCCATCGCCACCGATTCAACGAGGAAGCCGAGCAGCATCGCGTTGAGGTCGCTGTAGACGGCTGATGTCCCCGGGGCGCGCTGGAGCGGCGTGCCGTAGACGATCGCGATGGCCGAGTCCTTGGTGTCGGCGTAGCGCCGAAGCGGGATGTAGGGCGGGAGGCCGCTGGTGTGGTCCAGCAGCATGCGGACGGTGACGTCGTCCCGGCCGGCGCCGGTGAACCGGGGCAGGTACCGCCGCACCGGCTCGTCGAGGTCGATCGCGCCGCGATCGGCGAGCACCATCACGGCGCTCGCCGTGCCCACCACCTTGGTGAGCGAGGCCAGGTCCCAGAGCGTGCGAGCCGGATCGGGCCGCGGCGACTTCCGGTGCCACGTCAGGTGGCCATACCCCTTGGCGTAGAGCACGGTGTCGCGCCGTCCCACCACCACCACGGCACCGGGATACACCTGCGACCGGATCCCGGCCAGCACGGCCCGATCCACCGCCGCGAACCCCTGGGCCCACCCGCGGGTGGAACACAGGAGCAGGGCGGCGAGGAGGAGCGACGCGGCGCGGGGCATGGCTGGTCGGCGCACCTCAGGGCGCCTTGACGGTGCCGGGCGGCAACTGGTACAGCAGGCCGACGGTCCGCACGTCCCGGTCCGACAGGTTCTCGCTGCGGGACTCGGGATACATGACGTCCGCGGAATCGGCCGAATGGGGCAATCCGATCGCGTGCCCGATCTCGTGTGTGGCCACGGCCCTGAGCGCCTGCTCGGAGAGCTGCAGCCCGTCCCTGGTCCTGAGCGCGAGCCGCACCTCGGCATGGGCAATTTCACCCGAGCGACTCCACTGCAGTTCCGTCTCGCCCACCTTGTCGTTGTCGAACGCCGCCGTCCACGCCACCACGATGTGCGCCGGTGCATCCGTGGTGTCGTCGACCACCTTGAAGGTGAGCCCGCTTGCCGCCGTCCAGCGGTCGAGGGCCGCCTGGATGTGATTCACGTAGCCGGGCTTGAAGCCTGGCAGGTTGGCGGGGGTGACGATCAGCACGCGGAGTGGGCTCCGGCCGCGGTCGGGCCAGCGCCGGATGATCGAGTCGCTGGTGGCGAGCAGCGAGTCGACGTAAGTGCCGCCGCCCTGGCGGATGAGCAGCCGGCGGGAGGCCAGGCGGACATAGAGGTCCACCGTCGGCGTAGTCGATTGCTGGCTGCTCGTGTCGACCGTCGGCGGAGCCGGGACCGGTGCGGCCTGCGGCGCGGGGGCCGCGGGCGCGGCAGACACGGGGCCGGGCGGGCTGGTCGCCACCGGGGACGCGGTCCGGCTGCGGAGCTTATCCCCGAGGATCAGCAGGGCCAGCAGCACGACGACGGGGAGAAGGGCGCGGCGCATCTCGATTAATGTAAATCGGTGGGGCCGGCGCGCTGGTCAAGCTACCTCCCTCGCCCGCTGGCGCCGAGGTCCCGAGTCCTCTAACATTGGGCCGGCCCGCCCCCCGGGCAGACCTTGCGACGCGGGAGAATCGAGCTGAATACGGTGGCTTTGCTGGCCCGCGGGCTGGTGCGCTGGCGGTGGATCGTCATCGGGTTGTGGCTGATGGTGGGGATCTTCGCGGCGTTCCGCGCGCCGAAGACGCCCGACCTGCTCGCGCTCCGGGGCGGCAGCGCCCGCGTCACCGAGGCCCACGAGGCCGACGAACTGCTGGCCCGGCGCTTCGCCCGGCCCATCGGCGAGTTCTTCGCCGTCACGCTGAGCGGGCCCGAGCCCTTTACTGCGACGCGCCCGCGCCAGATCCTCGACAGTCTGACCGCCACGTTCGCCCGTCAGCCGTACGTGCAGCGGGTGGTGTCGCTGGCGTCCACGGGCGACTCGATGTTCCTGAGCCCGGACCGGCGGACGACATTCTTCCTGCTCGCCATGGCGGCCAACGGCGACAGTGTGGGCGGGCTGGTCCGGCCGGCACGCCAGGTGGCCCGCACCGTCCTCGCCACGTTCCCGGAGGGCGCGGCCTACCAGACGCTGGTCACCGGCCGCTCCCCGCTGGACCTCGATGTCCGCAGCGTGAGCGCCGAGGACAGCAAGCGCGGCGAGCAGCGGCTCTTGCCGATCACGCTCGGCATTCTGGTGCTTGCCTTCGGCGCGCTGGTGGCGGCGGTGCTCCCGCTGGTCGTGGGGGTGCTGGCGATCGCGGTCTCGCTCACCATCATCGGCTATCTCACCAGCCTGACGCCGATGTCGATCTTCGTCCTCAACATGACCACGATGATCGGCCTGGGCGTCGGGATCGACTACTCGCTGCTGGTGGTGACCCGCTTCCGCGAGGAACTCCGTCGGGGGCTCCGCCGGCGCGATGCGGCCATCGAGACGATCCGCACGGCGGGCGTCGCCGTGTTCACGTCGGGGCTCACGGTGCTGGTGGGCTTCGGGGCGCTCCTCTTCACGCCGCTCACCGAGACCAGGAGCGTGGGCATCGGCGGGCTCGTGGTGGTGGCGGTGGCGGTGCTCCTCGCGGTGACGCTGCTGCCGGCGATGCTCGCGGTGCTCGGCCGCTCGATCGATCAGCCGCGCTGGCTGGCCCGCAAGCTGGCCTGGTATCACGCGCCGCAGATCTGGGAGCGCTGGGCCCGCACGCTGAGCCGGCATCCGATCCGCGCCATGGTGCTGGGCCTGCTGGTGATCACGGCGCTCACGTGGCCGCTGATGCGCATCCGGATCGGCCTGCCGTCGAAGCACTGGTGGCCATCGCAGACCGAGGCGGGCGCCGGCGCCGATACCCTCACCGCGATCGGCATGGGCGGCATCATTGTGCCGATCCGCGTGCTGGTCGAAGTGCCGGAAGGCGAGTCCGCCGTGTCCGCCGCGCGGTTGCGCGGGCTCAAGGCCCTGTCCGACTCGCTCAAGGCGGACCCGCGGGTCGCCTCGGTGCGGAGCGTGGTGGACATCCAGCCCGGCGCATCGATTCTTTCGCTCTCGCTGCTCTACTCGGAGATCGACTCCGCGCGGGCCCGCCACGGCGAATTTCTCGACGCCTACCTGAGCCGGGACAACCGCATCGCGCTGCTGGACGTCATCCCCGCCGATACCACGTCGCTCACCACGTCAATGGAACTGGTGCGCCACGCGCGGGAGGTGGCCCACAACCCGATCCGCGGGCTCAAGGGCACGACGGTACGGGTGGGCGGATACGTGGCGTCGAGCCTCGACTTCCAGGACGACCTGCTGCAGCGCTTCCCGCTCATCGTCCTGCTGATCCTCCTCACCACGGCCGTGATGCTGGCGATCGCCTTCCGGTCGGTGCTCGTGCCGATCAAGGCGGTCATCATGAACACGTTGTCGGTGGGCGCCACGTTCGGGCTCATCGTGCTGGTGTTCCAGGACGGGATCGGCGGGCGCGTTTTCGGGATCGACAACCCCACGTCGGCCATCTTCGTCGTGGTGCCCGTGCTGGTGTTCGCGGTGGTCTTCGGCCTCAGCATGGACTACGAGGTGTTCCTGCTGAGCCGGATCAAGGAGGCGTACGACCGGACGGGCCACAACACCGAGGCGACGATGGAAGGCCTGAGCGCCACGGCCTCGGTGATCACGTCCGCCGCGCTCATCATGATCATGGTGTTCGGCGTGTTCGCCTTTGCGCGGGTGCTGGTGATGCAGTTCCTCGGCTTCGGCCTCGCCGTGGCCGTACTGCTGGACGCCACGGTGATCCGCATGGTGCTCGTCCCCGCCTTCATGCAACTGGCGGGACGGTGGAACTGGTGGCCCGGCGTGCGGAAAATCCCCGACGGGGCAGGGGGCCCGGCCGCCGAGGGGCCGGTCGCCGGCGACGCGGCCGGGGTTGCCGAGACCGTGAACGCGGGGAGAGCTTAGAGGACCGCCGATCGCGGGCCCGGCGCCGCCGGGCCACGGCCCACACCGCCAACGCAGGATGGCTGGGAGACCGATGCAGAGACCTTCACATCGACGCTTCGCATGGTGCGCCATGGCCCTCGTCGCCGCCGCGTGCGGCAGCGATTCGTCCGGGCCCGATACCAACGACACCACGCCGCCCGAGGTGGTCATTCTCCAGCCCACGGCCGGTCAGCATTTCTCCACCGGCGCATCGATCGAGGTGCGGGTCAACACGAACGAGAACGCGTTCTGCAGCATGAGCCTGACGGACCAGAGCTACGCGCTGATGAACCCGATGACGGACATCGAGCCCGGCATCAATCACCGCGGCATCCTCACGGGTGTCCCCACCGGGAACCGCACGCTCTACGTCCGGTGTCAGGACCGTTCGGTTAACCGGAACACCAACACGACCTCGGCGACGGTGACGTTCACGGTGGATCCGGTGACGCCGAACTAGGCGGGGCCTTGCCGCTTCGCCTCCAGCCAGTTCTCCCCGACTCCCACGTCCACCACCAGCGGCACGTCGAGTGCCGCCGCACTCTCCATGTGCTGGCGCACCAGACCGGTCACGTCCTCCACCTCGGCGTCCGGGACTTCGAGCACCAGCTCGTCGTGCACCTGGAGCAGGAGCCGGGCGCCAAGCCGGGCGTCCTTGAGGGCGCGATGAATCCGGATCATCGCGATCTTGATCAGGTCGGCGGCCGAGCCTTGCAGCGGCGTATTCTGCGCCGTGCGCTCGGCGAAGGCGCGGGTGTTGAAGTTGCGATCGCGGATCTCGCGGATGTAACGGCGGCGCTTGAACAGCGTCTCCACGTAGCCCTGCTGCCGTGCCAGCTCCACCTGGCGGTCGAGGTAGGCGCGGACGCCGGCAAAGCGGGTGAAGTACTGCGCGATGAACGCCTTGGCCTCGTCCTGGGTAATGCCGAGCTGGCGGCTCAGGGCAAAGGGCCCCTGACCGTAGATGGTGCCGAAGTTGATGGTCTTGGCGCGAGCCCGCATCTCGGGCGTGACCTGCTCCACCGGCACGTTGAAGATGATCGCGGCGGTCTGGCGGTGAATGTCGTCTCCGCGGCGGAACGCCTCGATGAATGCCGCGTCGCCGGAGAGGTGCGCCATGAGCCGCAGCTCGATCTGGCTGTAGTCGGCCACGACGAACTTGCAGCCCGGGGCCGGCACGAAGCCGCGCCGGATCGCCTCCCCGCGCGGCGTGCGGACGGGGATGTTCTGCAGGTTGGGCTCGGAGGACGAGAGCCGGCCGGTGGCGGCACCCGTGTGATTGAAGCTCGTGTGGATGCGGCCGGTGCGGCGGTTGATCCGCTCCGGCAGCACGTCCACGTAGGTGGACTTGAGTTTCTGGACCTCGCGCCATTCGAGAATGAGCTTCGGCACCTCGTGGCCCATGCCGGCCAGTTCCTCCAGCACGTCGGCGTCCGTCGAGGGGCCGGTCCTGGTCTTCTTGAGCACCGGGAGCTGCAGCTTGTCGAACAGCACCGCGGCCAGTTGCTTCGGGCTGCCGATGTTGAACGAGGTGCCCGCCGCGCGCGCGATCTCCGCCTCGAGCCGCTGCATCTCGCGGCCGAACTCCTGCGACAGCCTGGCGAAGAGCGCCTGGTCGATCGCGATCCCCGCCCACTCCATGTCGGTCAGCACTTCGACCAGCGGCAGCTCGATTTCCGCGAGCAGCGGCTCCACGGCCATTTCGCGGAGCTGGGGCGCGAACACCTCGTGCAGCGCCAGCACCGTCGCGGCATCCAGGCCGCAGTAGGCCGCGGCGTCGGCCACGTCCACGTACGCCAATGGAATCTGCGCCTTGCCCCGGCCGGTCAGGTCCGCCCAGGTGCGCATCGGCCGGCCCAGGTGCTCGAGGCTCAGCGTGTCGATCGCGTGCGACCGGCGGCCGGGATCGAGGACGAAGCTCGCCAGCATGCTGTCGTAGGCCACACCGGCCAGTTCCACCCCCGCGCGCCGGAGCACCTGCCAGTCGTATTTGATATTGTGCGCCGCCTTGGGGACGGTGGGATCGGTCAGGAGACGCACCAGCGGCGCGAGCGCGGGGTCGGACAGCGGCGGCAGGTTGCGGACCGGTTCCGCCACCTCCTGGCTGTCGTCGTTCCCGCCGTTCCCCTCGTCGCCGCCGTTCCCTTCGAACAACGACCCGGCTCCCCCTGCGCCCGCCACCCGGTGCCCGAACGGCAGATACCACACCTCGGTCGGGCTCGCGGCGAGGCCGATGCCGATCAGCTCGGCGTCGTGCGGTTCCAGCGATGAGGTCTCGACGTCCAGCGCCACGAGGGGTGCCTCGCGCAGGCGCGCGATGACCGCAGGGAGCCGCGCCGGGTCGTCGAGAATGTTCACCCGGGGGCCCGGGCCTGCGGCGGCCGGCGCGGCCGTTGTTTCCGTCGGCGGCGCCACCACCGGTTCCGTCTGGTTTGCCGGTTGGCCGGCGGCTCCCTGGCCGGCGAGCCCCAGCCGGCGAGCCAGCGAGTAGAACTCCAGCTCGGTCAGCACGCGGCCCACGGCGGCGGGATCCGGCCCGGTCTCGGCAAACGCCTCGCGGTCGATCGTCACCGGCACATCGGTCTTGATGGTGACGAGCTCGCGGGAGAGCAGGGCGTCGGCGGCGCCGGCCTGCAGCGCTTCGCGTGCCCGTTTGGCCTTCACCTCCCCGGCGCGAGCCAGCAGGGTGTCGAGATCGCCGAACTCGGCCAGGAGCTGTGCCGCGCCTTTCTCACCGATGCCCTTGACGCCCGGGACGTTGTCCGAGCTGTCGCCCACGAGCGCGAGGAAGTCGACCACCTGCCTGGGCGGGACCCCCAGCCGCTCCGCGGCATTCGACTCGTCCACCCACTGCTCGTCCACGCCGGCCGGTCCGCCGCGGCCCGGGTTGAGCAGCGCGATGCGTGGCCCCACGAGCTGGTAGAAGTCCTTGTCGCCGGAGACGATCACGGCCTGCAGGCCCTGGGCGGCGGCCTGGCTGGCCAGGGTGCCGATGACGTCGTCGGCCTCGTACCCCTCCACCTGCACCAGCGGAATGCGGAACGCCGCGAGGATCTCCCTCACCCGCTCCACGGCCTGATCGAAGTCCTGCTGCAGCTCGTCGTCGAGCTTCTCGCGGGTGGACTTGTACTCGGCGTAGCGCGCGGTACGGAACGAGTCCCCCGCGTCGTTCACCCACGCGAGGTAGTCGGGCCGGTACTTCTCGCGCAGGCGGAGGAGGAAGTTCACCACGCCCCATGCCGCAGACGTGTTCTCGCCTTTCGACGTGCGCAGCGGCCGCGTGATCATCGCGAAGAACGCGCGATAGATCAGCGCATAGCCGTCGATCAGGAAGAGCTGCGGAGGGTTGTGATTAGGCAATGGCGGACGGCGATCAGCGGATCGCGTGCGTGCTGCTAGCTCGTGGACCGCAACCGGGCGGCAACCCGCTCGAACTCGGAGCGCGAAGCCGGTGTGAGCCGGAACCGCCCGAAGCCGGTCTCATCGACGAAGGTGAGCGAGAGGCGGTAGTCGTTATAGACCCACCGCAGGTAGCGGCGCTGCGTGCTGCTGCCCGCGTCGTAGACCTCGTCGGGATCGCCGAGCTGGATGAAGACCTCGCCGCGATCGGTGCGCCAGCCGGGGACGCCTTCGTCGCGGAAGCGGGCGTTGGCCGCCGCCAGGCGGGCGAAGTAGACGTCGAGCGCCTCGTTCTCGGGCGTGGCGGGATTGGGGTCGGTGGCCGCCCAGAACTCGCGCCACAGGCGGGGGCGCTCGCTCTCGGGCGCCTTGCGCAGGCTGTCCACCAGCGTCTGGTTGGGGAAGTAGCGCAGGAGAGTGACCATCTCGCCGTAATTGGTGAGGAGCCATCCCTGGGCGAACGAGACCAGGATGCCGGTGCTGCGGGCCTGCGCGCCCGCGCCCACCGACAGCCTGGCGATGCCCAGCGGGATGGCCGACGGCGAGAGCCTGAGTACCATGCCTTCGACGGGTCGCTGACCCGAGAAGCGCACGGAGTCGCGGATGATGACGCTGTCCCGCTCGTCGCGCACGTCCAGCGGCACAGTGACGGGACCGGGCAGGCGATAGCCTTCCAGGTAGATGCGGAGCGAGTCCCCGCCGTACACCAGGACGCCGCGGGGATTGGGAATGAGGTCCAGGGGCTGCGACAGCGCGGTGCGTGGTGTGGCCTGATACGCGAGGATCGGCTCGCTCAGCGACCCCGCCCCGTAGGCCGGTGCCGTGAACGTCCCTTCGGCCCGGCTCGTGGCCCCGCCCACCATGTCCTTCACCTGCACCGTCACCTTGTAGGTGCCTGGCAGGACCATGAACGACTGGCGGAAGATGATGCTCTCGTCGGTGCGGAGCGTCTCGTTGAACGAGGGGACGCGCACCACCTCCTCGCGCCCCATCGTGATGGGCGCGGGGGTGCCGGTGGCGGCGAAGCGGGCCGAGTCCTCGCCGGCGCTCGGCGTAACCTGGAGCGCCACGTCCACCCGGTAGCGGGCGATGAACCCCGGCTCCGAGCGCTGGAAGACCAGCGCCCGATTCTGCAGCGAGAGGCCGAGCAGCGCGATGACCGAGTCGCCCGGGCCGGCGACGACGCTCACGTTGCCCACGAACGGCGGGGCCGCCCCGGTCGCGAGCCGGCCGATCCGCTGGTAGACGCCCTGGAGATTGAAGAGCTGATTGAGGGTCTGGTCGGGCGACGGGCGAACGGGTGCGCCGGTTCCCTGGGGTGCGCCGCCGCATCCGGCGGCAGCAGCGAGGATCAGACCCGGACCCATCAGACGACGAATCACGGAGCCCCCGGAAGGTCGAAGCAGCGCCGCGACATGTGTCCGACGCCACGGGCCGAAGGTTAAGGGCACGGCTTCCGCACCGTCAAGCACAACGCGGTCGCATCACGCTGTCTTGCTGGTCCTCCCGGCTCCGGGTACTTTGACGGCACTCCCATGACCCACGACTCCCTCGTCGGTCGTACCGTGGCCGGCTACCGCCTCCTCTCGACCGTCGGCGAAGGTGGTACGGCGACCGTTTACCGTGCCGAGCACCCGGAGCGGGGCCAGGCCGCCGTCAAGATCCTCCGGCCGCGCCTGAGCCAGGATCAGGTCGCAGTGAAACGGTTCTTCCGTGAGGCCGAGTTCGGCGCGCGCTTCAACCATCCGAACATCGTCCGGACCTACGACTACGGGGAAACGGACGGGGTGTACTACATCGCGCTCGAGTGGGCGCCCGGCGAGCCGCTCGAAGAGTTCGCCAAGCGGTCGGGCCACCTGGCTCCGCCGCTCGTGGCCACGATCGTCGACCAGCTTGGCAATGCGCTGGACACCGCGCACAAGGGCGGGATCATCCACCGCGACCTCAAGCCCGCCAACATCATGTACGATCCGGCGACCCGGACGGTCCGATTGCTGGACTTCGGCATCGCGCGGGACGCCGACCTGAAACCGGAGGAACGGCTCACCCGCGCCGGCTTCTTCGTGGGCACCCTGCAGTACGTGGCGCCGGAGGCGCTGTCCGGTGAGCTCGTGAGTGAACAGGCCGACGTGTACTCGCTGGCCACCATCACGTATTATCTGCTCACCGATGAGCTCCCGTTCCCGGGCAAGAGCCCGCGCGAGCTCTTCCAGCAGCTTCTCACCCAGCCGCCGATCCCGCTGAACCAGGTCAAGAAGGGGCTCAAGTTCAGCCCCGCGGTGGAAAACGCGGTGATGCGCGGCCTCGAGCGCGACCTGTCCAGGCGGACCCCGACGGTCAAGGACTTCGCCGCCGAGTTCTGCGACGCCGTGGCCAAGGACGGCGACAGGAAGAGCGGCGGCTTCTTCCGATCCCTCTTCCGCGGATGACGGCGCCCGGACCCGGCACCGACCTCGAGGCTGAGCTCCGGGATCTCCTGCTCGAACGCGCCGTCCGGCGCGGTGAGTTCATCCTCGCCTCCGGCCAGCGATCGTCCTACTACATCGATTGCCGTGTCGCCACGATGTCCGCCCGGGGCCTTGTGCTGATCGGGCGTCTCGGGCTCGCCGCGATCGAGGGCCGCGGCTGGGCGCCAGCGGCCGTCGGCGGGCTCACGATGGGCGCGGATCCGGTGGCCTATGCGGTGGCCGCGGCGAGCTGGCACGCCGGCCGACCGATCGACGCCTTCAGTGTGCGCAAACAGGCCAAGGAACACGGCACCCAGCGGCGGATCGAGGGCAACTTCGAGCGCGGCCAGCGCGTGGTGGTGGTCGAGGACGTGATCACCTCGGGCGCCTCGGCGCTGCAGGCGATCGAGGCCGTGCGGGCCGAAGGGGGCGAGGTGGCGGGCGTCCTGGCGGTGGTGGACCGGCTGCAGGGCGGGCGGGCGGCCATCGAGGCCGCCGGCGTGCCCGTGGCGGCGCTCACCGACGTGAGGCAGCTCGGTCTGGTCGGGGAGACCTGAAGCCCGGCGCCCCCGGTCACATGGCGCGCCGCAGCGGATGCAGCTGCTGCCATCCGTCGCGGTACGGTCTCACCATCACCTCCAGGAACCGGTCGAGCGCTACCGGGAACGGCAGCCGCCGCCGGAACTCCGTCGGCGTGATCCCCAGCAGGGACCTGAGGTGCCGGCCGAAGCTCTGGGGTGAGGAAAAATCCAGCCGATAGGCGACGTCCGCCACCGACATCCCCGAGGACTCGAAGAGCCACGCCGCGTGCAGCAGGCGGATCCACGCGAGGTAGGACTTGGGCGACGGCAGCCCGGCGCGGTGGAACCGGGACATCAACGTGCTGGGCCGGGTCCTGAATTCGCGCGTGAGGTGGAGCACGGTGCGGGTGTCGGGCGCGAGGCGGATCATTGCCTCGAGGAAGAGCCGCGCGTCGTTGGGAATCTCGCCCAGCGCCTCGAACACCGGCCCCTGGATGTTCGCTACCGCCCGGCTGGCCGGCTCCGCGACGATCCGCCGGAGCCGGTTCCACCCCTCGGGCGACGTGACGTCCACCACCTGCCGCAGGCCGGTCGCGCCGAGGCGGAGCAGCAGCTCCGTGACCGAGGGATCGTGCTGCGAGACCAGCGCGACCGTGGTGACGGCCGGGAATTCGCGCAGCAGCGACCCCACGGTGTCCACCTGTTCCGGCCGGCAGCGATGCACCGAGAACAGCACGGCGTCCACCGCTCGCTCGCGCACTACGCGCGCGGCGTCGGGGATCGTGTCGCGATGCACCACCGTGAAGACCCCGGTGCCGGCGGCATCCACCCGTGAACGCTCCGCCGGCAGGAGCACCGCGGCGATCGTGGGACCCGGAGGCATGCGCCACGATAGCAGGGCAGTGTCAACGAGGGCTCAAACAGCGCCGCGAGCCGCGCGCTGGTCTCCGCCCGTGACGGTGGGAGGAAGTCACTGGCGGCCGATGGCCGGCGATCGGTATCTTTCCCTTGCGGGCCGGGCACGATGGTCGCGCCGTGACGCGAGTCGCGGTGAGGAAAGTCCGAGCTCCACAGGGTCGACTGCCAGGTAACGCCTGGGCGCCGCAAGGCGACGGACAGGGCCACAGAAAACAGACCGCCCTCGCGCAAGCGGGGGTAAGGGTGAAACGGTGGGGTAAGAGCCCACCGCGCTCCCGGTAACGGCGAGCGGCACGGCAACCCCCAGTCGGAGCAAGGCCAAATAGGCGGCAAGGTGTTGACCCGCACCGTCTGAGCCGCGGGTAGGCTGCTCGAGGTGGCCGGTGACGGTCATCCCAGACAGATGACCATCCGTCCGCGCAAGCGGGCGAACAGAACTCGGCTTATCACCCGACCCGTGGGGACGGACGGAACTTCGGTTCCTCCGTCTCCTCTGCCGTGTGCCCTCGTTGCCCCCCGCCGCCCCCTCCATGACGCCGGCCATGCCGTCCATTCCGGCCTGTGTATTTTCGGGGGTGCCTGCCGCCAGACCCGCTCGGAACAGGCCCCGGTCCTGGGGCCGGCGCTTGCTGCGCCTCGTCCTCGTCGTCGTCGCACTGTTCGTGCTGTGGCTCTTCTTCGTGTGGCCTCCCGTGCTGTGGTACCGTTTTGCGTGGCCGAGGGAGACGGCGTTCATGGCCATGCGGGAGGACTGGTGCAGCGATCTCCGCCGTGCGGTGGAACAGGGCCGGGCCGGCGCCGAGCGGGCGCGCGAGCTGCGCGGCGGGCGCCGCATGCCGCTGGCCCAGCTCTGCCCCTCGAAGCGGCGCTATCAGCCCGTCCCGCTGGAGGCGATCGCCAACCCCATGATTCGCGCGGTGCTCGTCGGCGAGGACAACCGCTTTTTCGAGCACGGTGGCATCGACTTCGTCGAGCTGCGCAAGGCGCTGGGGTACCGGCGCGATGACTTCTCGTGGGACGATCCGAAGGACCGGAGAGACCTCTGGAAGGCGGTGCAGCGCACCCGCGCGCGCGGCGTCCCGGTGCGCGGGGCGAGCACCATTTCACAGCAACTGGCGAAGAACCTGTACCTCTCCGCCGATCGGAGTCCACTGCGCAAGCTGAAGGAGGCCCTCATCACCTGGCGGCTTGAGTGGCTGCTGGGCAAGCGCCGGATCCTCGAGCTGTATCTCAACGTGGCGGAAATGGGCCCCGGCATCTGGGGCGTCGAGGCGGCCAGCCAGGCCTACTTCGGTCACTCGGCGCGGACCCTCTCCCCCAGCGAAGCCGCGGCGCTCGCCGGGCTGCTGCCGTTCCCGCTGAGCTCGAATCCCGCCTACCGGCCCGCCCGGATGCGGTGGCGGCAGAATCTCATCCTCCGGCGGATGCGGGGCGAGTCGGTCGTGATCCCGTCCGATGAAGAAGAGAAGGCGACGGAGGGCGCCGAAACCACCGAGGCCCGGCCCGACTCGGTACCGGCGGCGGGGGACACCTCGGGCAATCCGCCGGACAGCGAGCCACCGCGCTGACTGCTCACGTTCGCTCGATCGCGCGGGCTCGGCGGAGAAACCGCTCCGCCAACTGCTCCATCCGGTCGTTCCCCTCCGCAACGGCGCGTTCGAGAATCAGCCGGACATGGGGCACCAGCTTCGGCTCACCGAACCGGTAGCCGGTTGCCTGCTCGGCACTGAAGGAATCTCCCTCGTTGGCCCCCTGGAGCAGCGCGCGGGCCGCCGCCTCGTCGTAGCCGGGGTCGTCGGGCTTCGGCAGCCGGTAGCGCCCGGCGGGATCGGGGCCCGCATCCTCGTTCACAAACGCTCGCGACACAATTCAACGATCCTTTCCCCACGGCTTCACGAATTCTTCGTAAGGCCGCTGCTAGTCTGATGACGGTCATCCGATCGCGTGGGAACAACGAGGACCGTCATAATGCTCACCGTGCTTACCTTCACTTTCCTGCTCGCCGTCCCCCCGGCGCCGCCCCCGCACCCGGCGACGCATGTGGCTGCCGCACCCTCGGCTACGATCTGGAAGATCGACCCCGTGCACTCCGAGATCAATTTCCGGATCCGCCACCTCGTGGGGCAGGTGAGCGGGACCTTCAACGTCTGGAGCGGTACGATCGTCGGAACCCCGCCGGACTGGAAGGACGGCAAGGTGGACATGCAGATCATGGTGGCGAGCATCGATACCCGCATCGCGCGCCGCGACGATCACCTGCGTTCCGCGGCGTTCTTCGACGCCGAGCGATATCCCGAGATCGCGTTCCATAGCACGAAGGTCGTGGTGAACGGGAACGACCTGCGCATCTTCGGGGATCTCACGCTGCACGGCGTGACCCAGCCGGTGGTGTTCGCGGGCAAGTACTGGGGCGAGACCACCACGCTCGCCGGCCGGCGGGTGGGATTCCACGCCGAGGGCTCGATCGACCGCCGGAAGTTCGGCATCACGTGGAATCAGGCGCTCGAAGACGGCGGCGTGACCTTGGGCGAGGAAGTGGAGATCGAGCTCAACATCGAGGCGACACCGGTACAGCAATAGGACGGAAGGGACCTAGAGCTTCCTGCAGTCCTTGTTGGTGGGTTCCTGGCGGCACGCCTTCTCCAGCCACTGGCGTGCGGAGTCCTGGTTCTTGTCTATCCCTTTGCCTTTGTCGAAGGCCTGGAAGAGCCGGAACTGCGCCTGGGCATCGCCCTGCTCGGCGGCCTTGGTGATCCACTTGACCGCGTCCTGCTCGCTCTTCGGCACGCCATCGCCGCGCTGGTAGGCATCGGCCAGGCGCAGCTGCGCCTTGGCGCTGCCGGCATCGGCCGCGCGACGGTACCAGGCGACGGCGGCCTCCCTGTCCTTGGTCACGCCGTCGCCGTTGGCGTAGCGATCGCCCATCAGCACCTGTGCCTCGGTGTAGCCCAGATCGGCGGCACCGCGATAGAGGCTGAGAGCGCGCTCGGCGTTGGCCGGCACGCCCTGGCCGCGTTCGGTCATCCGGCCCAGGCGGAACATCGACGGGCCGTCGTTGAGAATCCGGGCCTGCTCGTACCATTGCGCGGCGGCCGCGAGATCGGTGACCACCCCGTTGCCCTCCTCGTACATCGTGCCGAGGTAGCGGCGAGCCAGGGCATTCCCCTGCCTGGCCTCGACCTCACAGCGCTGGAGTGCGGCGGACCAGTCGCGCCGCTGGACCAGTGCGGCGCAGCTCCGGTCCACCGCCCGGCGGGCGGCGCCCACGGCGCCACCCGCGGTGGCGGGCGCGGTGTCCAACGGCCGGCTCGGGGCGGGCTTCGCGATGCGGCGCGCACCGGGTGCGCTGTCGCGCCGGACGGGGGCGGGGGCAGCGGCGGTCCTGGCCGGTTGCGGGGCGGAATCGGGCGCCGCGATGGCGACGGGTGGCGGCGGGGTCATCGTCGCCCTGGCCGTGTCGATGGCCGCTGACGCCGGCGAGGTCGCGCCGGACGGCCTCGAGCCCTTCAGTCGGGGGATCATCACCGCCGCGCCGAGCAGCGCGGCGGCGCCGGCACCGTACCACAGGAGGTTGGAGCGCTTCTTCTTGGCGGCAGGAGCCGCGGCGACCGGAGCGCGCGATGCGGCTGAGGCCAACGCTGCGCGGCCGAACCCCGTGGGCACCGTCCCCGACGCCGACCCGGGTGGCGCGCGGAGCGCCTGGGCGAACTCCTCCACCGTGGGGAACCGGTCTTCCGGTTCCTTGGACAGGGCCCGGTTCAGCGCGTCGGCCAGCGCGGCCGGCACGTCCGGCATCAGCTCCTGCACCGGCGGCGGAGTCTCCACCAATTGCTTGTAGAGGATGGTCCGGGTCGAACTGCCCACGAACGGCAGGCGGCCGGTCAGCATCCGGAAACCCACCACCGCGAGCGAGTACTGATCGGAGCGGGCGTCGATCTGGCGCTCGCCGCTGGCCTGCTCGGGGCTCATGTAGTGCGGCGTGCCGACGATGATGCCGGTGCTGGTGAGCGTATGGTCGCCCATCGAATCCACCGCTTTGGCGATGCCGAAGTCCATCAGCAGCACTCGGCGCGACGGCCCCTCGAGCATGATGTTCTCGGGCTTGATGTCGCGATGGATCACCCCCGCTTCATGGGCCACGGCCAGACCGCCCGCGGCCTCGCGCAGGATGCGCGTCACCTCGGGGACCGGTAGCTGGCCCTCGCGGTCGATCACCGCCTTGAGGCTCTCCCCCTTGATGAGCGGCATGATGATCCACGCCAGGCCGCCGCCCTCACCGATGTCGTAGATCGGCACGATGTTGGGATGCCGGAGCGCCGCAATGGCCTCGGCCTCGCGCCGAAAGCGGGAGAAGATCGACTGCGAGAGCACGAGATCGGGCCGGAGCACCTTGACCGCCACGTCCCGCTTGAGCCGCAGGTCGCGGCAGTGGTACACCTCGGCGAACCCCCCGCTGCCCACCATCTCGCCCAGGTGATAGCTGGTGCCCAGCGCCCGCTGCAGTCGAGCCCGGATATCGGCCGAGGTGCCGGTGGGCGGGGCAACCGCCACCATCTCGCCCGTGCTGCGGTCAATGCCCGCGGTGGGTGTGGCCGTGCCACAGACGTAGCAGAAGGCGGCGACGTCGGGCAGGGGCGTGCTGCAGGAAGGACAGATCCGCTCGGCAGGCTTCATGACGCCCGTATGTCGGCAGGATTCCGGAGGTTAGGGGTTCTTCCCGATGCGGTCAAGGGCGCTAGCTTATGTGTCGATGACTGCCCAACTCATCACCGACCTGGCCGGCGCGCGCGCGCTCGACCTCGCCAGCCTCCCCGTCCGACCCGAGCCACCGACCGTCCTGATGTGCCCCCCCGATTATTTCGAGGTGCGGGACGTCAAGAACGCATTCATGGCCGGCAACATCGGCGCCGTCGACCGCCAGAAAGCCATGGCCCAGTGGGAGGCGCTCCGCGACACCTTTCGCCGTCTGGGGCACGACGTGGTGACGATCGACCCGGTGCCGGATCGGGAGGACATGGTCTTCAGTGCCAACCAGGCGCTGCCCGGGATCGGCCCCGACGGGATCCCCTACGCGGTCATGTCCCGCATGCGGCACGAGTCGCGCCGACTCGAGGTTCCCCATTACCGGGCCTGGTTCGCCCGGCGCGGCTACCGGATCATCGACCTCGAGACGCCGGCCCTGTTCGAGGGCCAGGGCGACGCGCTCTGGCATCCGGGCCGTCAGTTGCTGTGGGGTGGTTACGGACACCGGACCGACATCGCCACGTACCGCGAACTGGCTCAGCGGCTGGATACGCCGATCATCGCCCTCGAGCTGCCGACCGAGGAGTTCTACCACCTCGATACCTGCCTGTGCCTCCTCGATGAGCGGACCGCGCTGGCGTACCCCAAGGCATTGAGCGAGGAGGGGATGGCGATCCTCCGTGCGCTCTTCCCCACCGTGATCGAGGCCACGGACGTCGAGGCCTCCCGCTTCTTCGCCTGCAACGCGGCCTGCCTCGACGGTCGCCACGTCGTGATTCAGAAGGGCGTGGGCGAGCTCAAGCGGAAACTGGAAGCCGCGGGGTTCGAGGTGGTCGAGGTCGACACCAGTGAGTTCATCAAATCGGGCGGGAGCGTGTTCTGCATGAAGGTGGCGGTGTACTAGGCCTCGGGCTACCGCCGGAAGATGAAGTAGACCGCCCCCAGCATGCACAGCGCCGCCCAGAGATAGTCGAGCCGGATCGGCTGGCGCATGTAGAACACCGCGAACGGCACGAACACGGTGAGGGTGATCACCTCCTGCAGGATCTTGAGTTGCGGCAGCGTGAGCGCGGTGTAGCCGATCCGGTTGGCCGGCACCTGAAGCAGGTACTCCAGCAGCGCGATGCCCCAGCTCGCGAACGCCGCGATGTACCACGGCCTGCTCGCGAGGTTTCTGAGGTGGGCGTACCACGCGAAGGTCATGAACACGTTGGAGAGACCGAGCAGGAAGACAGTACGTCCGATGACTGCGCCGTTCTTCACACGGGGTGTTCCATGGTACGGGGGTAGCGCGGCGGTGCCTTCGGGATGCTGAGTGTCTGCCACTGCGCACCGCGCCAGTGCTTGGCGAGGAGGACCACCTGGCCCACGTGGTAGGCACAGTGGGCCAGTTGACGGTCGATGGCCTGGATCACCGTCAGCCGTTCACCGCGGACGGAGACGGTACGGGTGAGATCCGCCGCGGTCAGCGACCCGATCGAGCCCTCGACATAGCCCCACGCCTCTTCCCAATCGGCCATGACCCGGGCCCGGGTGAGCCCGGGCGGCGGGTCGAATTCGCCGTCGCGGTCGCGATCGGGCTTCTCGCCCTCGGTGGTCAGGAAGTCGCGCCAGCGGGAGCGCAGGTTGCCGGCCAGGTGGCGGAGCACGATCGCCACGCTGATCCCGGTGTCGCCCAGCGGCCGGAAGAACTCCTCGTCCGGAAGCTGCGCGGCGGCGCGATCGGCGAGATCCTTCTGCCGCCGAAAGGTCTGAAGGGCATCCGCCGCGAAGGCGGCGCCAGGCGCGTCGTCCATACGACCTCCGGATCATCCAGGCAGGCTGGCGGCGCCTGCCACCGATCGATCATCGGCCCCCGCCGGCCCGGACCTACTGCCCGCGCCGCCTGGCCAGCACCTGCCGCACGTCGTCGGGCAGGCCATCGAACTCGTAGGCCGACGGGTCGACCCGCTCCACCGCCGCCTGGAGCGCCGCGGCGGCCGCTTCCAGGCTCTTCGTCGCGGTAAAATAGAGATCGGTGTAGAGCACCGCGAATTCCACGCGGGTGGCCACCATCAGCAGGACCATCTGGTCGGCGGGCAAGTCGGAGTGGCCGCGGAAGGCCAGGTCGCCCTCGACCTTGCCGTCGAAACAGCCTACCAGGCGCTCGCGCTCGGCGCGGCCCGGGAGGGTGAGCAGCGCCTGCCAGCAGCCCGGCTTCGCCAGCTCCTCCAGCAGCCGGGCCTTGGGCCCCGACACGGGGGCCCCGCGCGTCACCTCGATCCGCAGACCTCCGTCGGCGCAGCTGCCCGCCCGGCACTGGTTGAGCAAGTACAGGGTGGCGCCGAAGCGGGGGCTCTGGTAGAACGGCGCGGCGTAGCGGGTCGTAACCAGGCCATCGGCGTCCGTGACCGAATCGACCGACACGATCACGGGCTGCTGCGCCGGCGCGAGCGAGGCCGCATTCAAAACCAGCCCTGCCGTGACGATCGCGGCGCGCATCATGGCATCCTCACATGGACAGGAGTTGGTTGTGGATGGCCTCGTGCAGCATCTGTTCCAGTCGTCCGGTCGTCCCGCAGGTTATCGGCGACGTGCTCGTCCCGGCCACATCGCGGGCCTGGGCGTGAACGTCGGTCGTGACCAGCGTGCCCTCGCCCCCGGGCCGGATGGTCGAGACGATCGACACGGTCAGGCGATAGTTGTCGGCCTTGACCCCATTGACGTCCTGCCCGCAGTTGAAGAACTGCGAGAGGCGCTTGCCCTGATGCTCGTGCATCAGGTCGAGCGACCCGTTGCCGATCTGCCGCCTGGACGGATCCATGCCGGCCGGGATGCCGAGCTGCCTGTAGGCCGCGAGTACCGCGCGCTGCACCTGGTTCTCCGGGGCCTTGAACACCGTGTCGGTCGGGCCGCTCACCGTCGAGCGACGCATCCCGCGCTCGTCGGTGTAGTAGACCCTGTCCGCCGGCGTCACCGGCTCGGGCGACGCCGATCCGCCGCAGGCGGAGAGCGCCGTGGCTGCCAGCGCCACCAGCAACCGGCGGTCGATGGCACATGATGCATCACGCATGGCGAACAGTATTGGCATGTGGGGCGCCTCGTGGGGGAGGATCGGACGTTAATCAGGAACCGGCGGAACCGAGAAGTGGCCGGCCTTCGCGACGCCTCACGCCCGATCGGCGCCCCCGCCGGACCCATGCGGCTCACCGCTCACGCCCAACTGCCACAGCACGAACGCATAGTCCACGGCGATCTCCCGCAGCCGGTCGTATCGTCCCGAGGCTCCGCCGTGGCCGGCACCCATGTTGGTGATGAGCAGGAGGGGATTGCTGTCCGTCTTGAGCGTGCGGAGCCGGGCCACGTACTTGGCCGGCTCCCAGTACATCACCTGGCTGTCATTCAGGCTCGTGCGCACCAGCATCGCGGGGTAGGGCCCGCGTTTCAGGTTGTCGTACGGCGAATAGGCCCGCATCCAGCGATACTGCTCCTCGATGGCGGGGTTCCCCCACTCCTCGTACTCGCCCACCGTGAGCGGGAGCGAGGGATCACTCATGGTGTTGAGCACGTCCACGAACGGCACGTGCGACAGCACCAGCCGGAAGAGATCCGGGCGCATGTTGGTCACCGCGCCCATCAGGAGCCCGCCCGCGCTCCCGCCCTCGATCACCAGCCGTTCCGCGCTGGTGTATCCCTCCGTCACCAGATGCTCGGCGCAGGCGATGAAGTCGGTGAACGTGTTCATCTTGTGCGCCATGCGGCCGGCATCGTGCCACGGCTTGCCCAGCTCGCCGCCACCGCGGACATGCGCGATGGCACACACGAACCCGCGGTCGAGCAGGCTCAGCTGGGTCGACGAGAAGCTCACATCATAGGGGATGCCGTAGGCCCCATAGCCCTCCAGCAGGAGCGGCGCCGAGCCGTCCCGCACGAGGCCTTTGCGAAAGACCAGCGAGACGGGAACCCGGGTCCCGTCCTGCGCGGTGGCATGGAGCCGCTCCGACACGTACTGCGTGCGGTCGTAGCCGCCCAGGACCGGGGTCTCCTTGAGCAGCGTGCGCTGCCGGCTGTCCATGTCGTACTCGAACACCGAAGGCGGCGTGACGAAGCTCTCGTAGCCGAAGCGGAAACGGGTGGTGTCGAATTCGGCGTTGTTGCCCACCTGCGCATTGTAGACCGGCTCGGGAAAGTCGATCCGGTGCCACTCACCGGTGCGCAGATCGATGACGCGAAAGTGCGGCAGGCCGTCCTCCCGCTCGGTCACCACCATGTGGTTGGCGAAGAGGTCGAGCCCCTCCAGCATCACGTCGTCCCGCGGGGGCAGCACCTCGGTCCAGTGGGCCCGGGCGCGCCGATCGACCGGCACGCGGACGATGCGGAAGTTGCGGCCGGTGTCGTTGATGCGGAGATAGAACCGGTCGCCGTGGTGTTCCACGTCGTACTCCACCTCGTGGCGCCGCCGGGCGATGAGCCGCCAGCGATCGCGCGGGCGCTCCGCCGGGAGGTAGCGCACCTCCGACGTGGTGTGGCTCGCGATGTGGAGCAGCAGGTAGGCCCGGCTCCGGGTCCGTCCCACCGCCACGCGGAACAGCTCATCGGGTTCCTCGTAGACCAGCTCGTGCCGCTCGCTGCCGAGCGTGTGGCGGAAGAGCCGCCAGGGACGCTTGGCGTCGTCTTCGACCGTGTAGAAGAGCGTGCGGCTGTCGGCCGCCCACACCACGCTCGAGACCCGCTCGATCGCGAGCGGGAGGTGGTCACCCGTCTCCAGGTCCTTCACCACCAGCGTGTACTCGCGGAAGCCGGTGGGATCGGTCGAGTAGGCCAGGAGCCGCCCGTCGGGACTCACGCGGTACGCGCCCAGCGCCATGAAGGTGTGGCCTTCGGCCAGCGCGTTCACGTCCACCGTCACCTGCTCGGGGGCATCCAGGGAGCGCGCCTTCCGGCAGTAGATCGGGTACTGCTTCCCCTCCTCGGTGCGCGTGTAGTACCAGAAGCCGGAGTCGCGATACGGCACCGAGAGGTCGGTCTGCTTGATGCGTCCCAGGATCTCCTGGTACAGGCGCTCCTCCAGCTCCTTTGTCGGGGCGAGCACCTGGTCCGCATAGGCATTCTCGGCCTCGAGGTAGGCGATGACGGCGGGATCCTCCTTGTTGCGGAGCCAGAAGTAGGGGTCGTCCCAGGTCTCTCCATGGAAGGAGACGGGATGGGGACGGACAGGAGCAGCTGGGGGCGTGGGGGTCACGAGCGTTCCGTTCAGTGCATGTCATGCCGAGGGTCGAAGCGACCGAGGGATCCTCTCGCCGCGGAGAGGACCCCTCGTCTCGCTCGGAATGACGGCAGGGTTCCGAGGTTCAGTCCACGAGCCGCAGCGGCATCACCAGCGTGAGATAGCTCGCCGGATCGTCCCAGCCCACCGGCTCGCACGTGGCCGCGCGCTCCGGTGCCTTGAAGGTGAGCCGGACCTCGTCCGTGGGCATGTACTTGAGAATCTCGAGCAGATAGGCGGCGTTGAAGCCGATCTCGAGCGGATCGCCCTCGTAGGTGACCGAGACCTCCTCCTGCGCTTCGCCGAGATCCGGTGTCTGGACCGAGAGCTTGCACGAGCCGCTGGTGAAGGCCATGCGGATCCGGTGGGTCTGGTCGCTGGCTACGATGCTCATCCGGCGGAGCCCGGCCGCGAACGCGCCCTTGTCCACGGTGGCCGCCTTGTCGTTCTCCCGCGGGATGACCTGCTCGTAGTTCGGATACGGGCCCTCGATCAGGCGGGTGAACACCTGGGTGCGGGCGGAGCGGAAGCCAAGGTGGTTCTCGCTCCGGGCGATCTCGATCTCCTCCTCAGGGCCGAAGAGCCGGCGGATCTGCTCGAGCGCCTTGGGTGGCACGATGAGGTCGGCGTTGCTCAGCGCCTCACCGCCCTGGGCAGCGATCTCCATCCGGGCCAGCCGATGGCCGTTGGTGGCCACCATGCGCATCCGCTCGCCGCGCAGCTCCCAGAGCACGCCATTGAGGATCGGCCGGCTCTCCTCGGTGCTGGCGGCAAAGGCCACATGGCTGATGAGCTTCTGGAGATCGCCGGCCTTGACCTTCCAGCCGCCGTCGAACTTGACCGCGGGGAAGGCGGGGAACTCCTCGCGCGGCAGGCCGAGGAGCTTGAACTTCGACCGCCCGCACTCGAGGGTCACCCGCTGCTCGCCTGACGCGGTCAGGCGGATCGCCGCGCTGGGCAGCTCGCGGACGATCTCGACGAGCTTGCGTGCCGGCAGGGTGATCGCTCCTTCCTGGTCCACCGAGGCTGGCGCCGTGGTGCTCACCGCGATGTCCAGGTCGGTGCCCGACAACCTGAGCCCGTCCTTGGTGGCCTCGAGGAGAATGTTGGACAACACCGGAAGGGTCGTCTTGGTGGGGACGGTGGCCGCCACGGCCACGAGCCCTTCCTGCAGCTGTTCCCGCGTGATGGTGAACTTCATGCCGCTCCTCGAAGCGAAGTCATCCCGCACCGTGATCGGCGCGGGGAAAGAGCTGTTACCCCTCAGTATAAGAGACTCAGCAGTAGCAGTAGAGAGGCGCCGGATGTGGACGAATGAGCCAAACCGACGCCAGGCCGAACGCTACCTGCTCCCGGGCGCTGGGGAAACCGTGTGTGCCATGCGGACACCTGCCCCGGTTCCCCCACATTTCCCCGCCGCCTCCACACCTCCACATGAGCCCATCAACAGCTATGCGAACAATTCCTTGCGGACGAGTTCGATGCGCTCACGGAAGCCACGATCGCGCGCCATCTGCCGCTGGACCTTGTCCACAGAGTGGATCACGGTCGAGTGATCACGCCCGCCGAAGGCCTGTCCGATTTCCACAAGCTGCATCTGCAGGAGATCACGCGCGAGAAACATGGCGATCTGGCGCGGAACAGTGAGGGTCTTGATGCGTGCCTTGGAGCGCAGGCCCTCGGGCGTCACGCCCCAGCGCCGCGCCACGACCTCCTGCACCTTGTCGATCGTGGGCAGGGGCTTCGCCGCAGCGGGCGGCGCGTCCTCGCCCGGGCGCAGCTTGTCGCTCAACGCCTCGCGCGCGAGCTCGATCGAGATCTCCTTGTGCTTGAGCGACGCGAAGAGCAGCAGCTTGATGATGCAGCCTTCCAGCTCGCGGACGTTGGAGCGGACGTTCTCGGCGATGAAGCGGAGCACGTCGTCCGGGATCGTCATCTCGAGGTGGTCCTGCTCCTGCTTTTTCCGGAGGATCGCGATCCGGTGCTCGAGGTCGGGCTGGCCCACGTCGGCCACCATCCCCCACTCGAAGCGGCTGACCAGCCGCGCTTCGAGGCCCGGGATTTCCTTCGGGGGCCGGTCGGAGGTGAGCACGATCTGCCGGGCGCCCTCGTACAGGGCGTTGAACGTATGGAAGAATTCCTCCTGGGTGGCCTCCTTGCCCTCCAGGAAGTGCACGTCGTCCACCAGGAAGAGGTCCACGTCGCTCCGGTAGCGCTTGCGGAGCTCCGGCATGGTGCGGCCGTGGATGCCCTCGATCACCTCGTTGATGAACTGCTCGGCCCCCACGTACAGCACCCGGGTCTCGGGGTTGCGCTGGATTACCGCGTGCGCGATGGCCTGCATCAGGTGGGTCTTGCCCAGCCCGGTGGCGCCGTAGATGAACAGGGGGTTGTACGTCTTGCCCGGCGCCGCGGCCACCGCATGCGCGGCGGCGGCGGCCAGCTCGTTCGATTTGCCGATGACGAACGTCTCGAACGTGTAGCGCTCGTTGAGCGGCTGCGCGCTCGGATTGGCGGCCGGCTGACTGGAGGCGGCCGGCGGCGACGAGGGGGCCACGAAGAAGTCCATCTGCGGCCGCCGCTGACGGTCCTCCTGGACCCGGAACGCCACCCGCGTCGGCCGGCCGAAGAGCGCCTCAGCGTGCCGCGACAGGATCGGCGCGTGCTTGGTCTCGTTCCACTCCACGGCGAACTGGTCAGGGGCGGCTACCACGAGCACGCCGTCCTCGAGTTCGATCGCTTCGGTCGGTTCGAGCCAGGTCCGGATGGCTTGGTCGGGGAGGTCGCGGTGAACCTCGTCGAGGATGCGCTTCCAGGCTTCTTTTGCAGACAGCGGCATCGATGCTCGGAACGAGTGGGGGGTCGATCAAGGGCAGGCGATTTTACGGTGCGCGTGTGGAAAAGTCAATCTTGACCGGAAGCCTCTTGCGTGGGTAGGATTCCGGGCTTACTCGACAGTTCTGGACTACTGGGGTTTGTCATGAAGCCAAGTTATCGGCCGCGCAACCGGCGGCGCATCAACAAGCACGGGTTCCGTGCCCGCATGGCCACGCGCTGGGGCCGCGCCGTCCTTTCCCGCCGCCGGAAGAAGGGGCGCAAGCGGCTGGTCGTTTCGTTGCCGTCCAAGCACGGAGGCCGCTGACGGCTTCGGAGCGGTATCCGAAGGCGCGTCGGCTGACCCGGACCACGGAGATTCGCCGCCTCCTCGCGGAGGGCCGGCGCCGGCGGACTGGGCATCTGGATATGATCTGGGCGGACAATTCGGCGGGCCACCCCCGGCTGGGACTCATCGTCCCAAAGCATCGCCAGACCGGGGTGGCCCGCAATCGTTTGCGGCGCCGGCTCCGCGAGATCTGGCGGCGGGAGGTCCAACCCCGCCAGCCGGCGTGGGATCTCCTGATTCGCGCCCGGCGCGAGGCCTACGAGGCCTCGTTCGCCACCTTGCGGGGTGAGGTGCTGGCCTGGGCCAGCGCGGTCCTCCCCCCGGTGAGCGCACCGTGACCGGGCCCGTGGCGGCGCGCCGCGACACTATGGCGTCCCTTCCGGCACGGGTGGCCGTGGCCCTGATCCGCGGGTACCAGCGCTGGATCTCCCCGGCGTTCCCTGCCCGGTGCCGGTTCTATCCGTCGTGTTCCCAGTACACCCTGGAAGCGATGACGCGGTACGGCGTGCTCAAGGGCTCGTGGCTCGGGCTCAAGCGCTTGCTGCGGTGCCATCCCTTCCATCCGGGCGGGTTCGACCCCGTCCCCTGACGACTCTCGACTCGCGAAAGCCCTATGGACCGCAAGGCCCTGTTGGCCGTAGTGCTGATGATCACCGTCGCGGTGGCACCGTCGGTGCTGTTCAAGCCGAAGCCGGGCGTCCGGCGCGCCACCGCGCGGCCGGACAGCGTGGTGGCGCCGCCGGCCGCCCCGGCGCCCTCGGTCGCTCCCGCGGCGCCGGGCGCGCAGCCACAGCAGCGCCTCGATTCGAGCGCCATCGCGCCGGTGCGCGAGGACACGCTGCGCGTCACCACCCCGCTCTACCAGTTCGGCGTGAGCACCAGGGGCGCCCGCGTGGTCTCGGCCCGGCTGCAGACGTATCCCTCGATGGTGAAGGGGCACAACCGTCAGCCGGCCGAGCTGTTCCTCCCCGGAAGCGATGTGCTCGGCCTCACGCTCATCAGCGGGCCGGACACCGTGCGGGCCCGGAACTGGCCGTTCACCCCGTCCACCGCTACGCCGTCGCCGGGCATGCCGCTCACGCTGACCGGCGCGCAGGGCGCCTACGGCCTCGAGCTGACCTACCGCTTCAGCCCGGAGGACTACCAGATCGCGGTCGATGGCCGGGTGAGCGGCCTCGGCCCCAACGGCGGGCTCATCCTGGTGAGCCTCGGGCCCGGCCTGAGGAACGCCGAAGCCGACAGCAACGAGCACGTTCGCGCGCTGGCGCTCGTCACCAAGAGCGCCTCCGCCGAGGCGACGCCGTTCGCGAAGCTCGCGCCCGGTCAGCCGCGCACCCTGAGCGGCCCGTTCGAATGGGCGGCGATCAAGACCAAGTACTTCGTCGCCGCGCTGCTCGCCTGGGACTCGGCCGGCGGCAAGATCGCGGGCGTCACCGCCACCGGGTTGCCGACGGGCAAGCATCCCACGGCCGCGGATGTGCAGGTGAGCATACCGGTGGGGCCCGATGGGCGCTTCTCCTACCGGCTCTACGCCGGACCGCTCGAGTATCCCCGGCTCACGAGGATCGGGCACGACTTCGACGACGTGAACCCGTACGGCTGGCCCGGGTTCCGGACGCTGATCCGGGCCGTGGCGGTGCCCGTGCGCTGGCTCCTCGTCTGGATGCACGAGAACCTGCACCTCGCCTATGGCGGCGTGCTGATCGTCTTCGGCCTGCTGATCCGGATCGTCCTCTGGCCGCTCAACCAGAAGGCAATGCGGGCCAACATGCAATTGCAGGCGGTGCAGCCGCTGATGAAGGAGATCCAGGAGAAGTACAAGAACGATCCGGCGCGGCTGCAGCAGGAGATGTTCAAGCTGTACAAGGAGCACAACGTCAACCCGCTCGGCGGCTGCTGGCCCATGCTGCTGCCGATGCCCGTGCTGTTCGCGCTGTTCTTCGTGTTCCAGTACAGCATCGAGCTGCGCGGCGCGCCGTTCCTCTGGATCCCCGACCTCGCGCAGCGGGACCCGTACTACATCATTCCGCTCGTGATGGGGCTCTCGATGTTCTGGCTGACGAAGATGGGCCAGAAGGGGATGGAGCCCAATCCGCAGGCGAAGACGATGCTGTACGTCATGCCGGTGATGATGACGGTGCTGTTCCTCAACTTCCCCGCCGGGCTCAACCTGTACTACGCGGTGAGCAACCTGGCCAGCATCCCGCAGCAGTATATGCTCTACAAGGAGCGGCAGAAGCGAGCTCTTACGCCGCCGCCGCCACCGCGGCGCAAGGGCAAGAGCGGGTCATGATCGACCAAGACCCCCCGGTGAACGCCGGGGGGTCTTTCGTCGTGATGGAGGGGCGACCGCCGCCTTGTCCTAGCTCATCTCCCCCCGCGTCAGACTCTTCACCAGCCGATACATGAACTCCAGGCTCTCATAGAACGCCTGGGCCGGGATCCGCTCGTTCATGCCGTGCGCCCCGGTCTCGCCGTAGAACTGGCCGGCCACGCCGTAGGTGGGAATCCCGGCATTGCGGAGATACAGGCCGTCGGTAGCGCCGGTGCTCATCGTGGGGATGACCGGCACCCCGGGCCACATCTCCGCCGTGATCCGCTCCACCTGGCCCATCACCTCGGCGGTGAGCGCTGAAGGCGGGCTGTCGTGGAACGTCCCGTCCGGCGTCACCGAGACCTGCGAATCGCCGATCACCCGCACGAGCGTGCGCCGCACGTCCTCGGGCGACTCATCGGGAAGGATGCGGCAGTTGACGTTGGCCCGCGCGCGCTGCGGCAGCGCGTTCTTCGCGTGTCCGCCCTCGAGCATGGTGGCCACGCAGGTGGTGCGCAACTGAGCGTTGTACGTCGGATCGACCGCCAGGACGGCCACCGCGGCCGAGTCCCGGGGATCGAGCGCGACGGCCCGCATCGCCGCCCCCACCGGGCCCCCGGTGATGGCCGCCGAGCGGCTGAAGTAGGCCCGGGTGATCTCGTTGAGCCGCACGGGGAAGTCGAACGCGCCGATCTTCGCGAGCGCCTGCGAGAGGCGGGTGATGGCGTTGTCCTTGACCGGGCGGGAGCTGTGGCCGCCGGGGTTGGTCACCTCGAGGCGGAAGTTCTGCACCTTCTTCTCGCTGGCCTGCACGTCGTGCGAGAGTCGCCGGCCGTCGCGCATTCGTCCGCCGCCGCCCTCGTTGAGCGCGTACTCGGCGTCGATCAGCTCCGGCCGGTGCCGGAGCAGCCACTCGACGCCGTTGTCGGGGCCTCCTTCCTCGTCGGTGGTCAGCGCCACCACGATGTCCCGGTCGGGGACGAAGCCCTCCGCCTTGAGCCGCATGAGCAGCGCCAGGTGGATGGCGCCGTCGTCCTTGTCGTCGGCCACGCCGCGGCCGTAGAACGTGCCGTCCTGCTCGATGAACCGGAACGGCGGCAGCGTCCAGTCCTCGGCCTTGGCCTCCACCACGTCCAGGTGGGAGAGGAGGAGGATCGGCTTCCTGCCGCCTCCCTTGCCCCGGAGCCGCGCGATGAGGTTGCCCTTGCGCAACGCGTTCTCCACGACCACCACGTCCGAGTCCGGGAAGCCGGCCGCCCGGAGCCGCGCGGCCATGGCATGTGCGGCCCTGGCGGTGCTGCCCGAGCTCTCGGTTGTGTTGATCTCGATCAGCTCGCGCAGGAGGTCACGAGCCAGGGCCTCCCAGCGCGAGAGGTCCCGGGGCGGCGGCGTCTGCGCATGCGCCGGCGGCACGAGGGTGACGGCGAAGAGGACCGCGGCGAGGAGCGTGCGGGCTGGTCGGGCGACGATCATGGTTCTCGGCAAGGAAAGAGGAGGAGGGACCATCACGCCGGAAGGACGAGGTGTCAAGGCTGGGGCGGCTGGGCCTGCGGTAGCGGCGGATCTGCTCCACGGTCACATTGGTGGCGTGCTATCCGATCCCATCGCCGCCCTCGCTACGTCGCCGGGCCGCTCCGCGCTCGCGATCATCCGCCTGAGCGGAAACGGCGCGTTCGACGTGGCCGCGCGGGTCGTGCCGGCGTTCCGCGCCGACCGGCCGCGCACGGCGCTGCTCGCGGCGTTCCACGACGCCGGCGGCGCGGAGATCGATCGCGGGCTCTACACCGTGTTTCCGGGGCCCAGGAGCTATACGGGTGAGGACCTGGTCGAGTTCTCCTGCCACGGCGGCCTCCTGGCCCCGACGCAGCTGCTCGCGGCGCTCTACGCCGCGGGGGCCCGGCCCGCCCATCCCGGCGAGTTCACCCGCCGGGCGCTGCTCAACGGCAAGCTCGATCTCCTGCAGGCGGAGGCGGTGGGGGACCTGATCGACGCCACGGCGCCGGCGCAGGGGCGTGCGGCGGTGCGCCAGATGGAAGGCGGCCTCTCGCGCCGGATTGCCGCACTCCGCGAGGAGCTGGTGGAGGCGATGGCGCTGCTGAGCTACGACGTGGACTTCCCCGAAGAGGACGACGGTCCCGTTTCCCCCGAGCAGGTGGCGGCCCGGCTTCACGTCGTGGCCGGCCTGATCGAGCGCCTCCTCGCCACGGCACCGGCAGGCGAGCGCCTGCGCGAGGGCGCGCTGGTGGTTTTCGCGGGGCGACCCAACGTGGGGAAATCGTCGCTCTTCAACGCGCTGCTCGGCGCCGATCGCGCGCTGGTGACCGAGATCCCGGGGACGACGCGCGACGCGATCGAGGCCCACACCGATTTCCTCGGCTGGCCCGTCCGGCTGGCCGACACCGCCGGCCTCTGGGACGCGCCCGGGGCGATCGACCGGCTGGGCGTCGACGTCAGCCGGCGCTATCTCGACGCAGCCGACCTGATCCTGGTGTGCATGGAGGCGGGACGCGAGCCGGGAGGCGACGAGCCGGCGCTGGCAGCGCGGCCCAACGCGCTGGTGGTGCGGACCAAGGCCGATCTGGCTCCCGCGCACGACGGGGACGGGCTCTTCGTCTCCAGCGTCACCGGGCAGGGTCTCGACGCGCTCCGGCGATCCGTGGCCGACCGGCTCTTCGGCGACCGGATCCGCCTCGCCGATCTCGAGCCGGTGCTGACCCGGGAGCGGCATCGCGCGGCGCTGGCGCGCGCGCAGGACGCGCTGGCGGAAGCGACGTCACAGCTCCCGCCCCAGGGCGACGCGGTGCTCGCGGCGCATCACCTGCGGGAAGCGGTGTCCGCCCTGGACGAGCTGATCGGCGCGGTGGATGTGGAGGAGGTACTGGGGCGGGTGTTCAGCCGGTTCTGCGTGGGGAAATAGGGGCTATCGCTTGTGGCTCCCGTCGCAGAAGGGCCGGTTGCGGGACAACCCGCAGCCGCAGAGCTTGACCTGACCCGGCACCTTGGCCGGCGGGCGGGGAATCTCGTTGCCCTCGTTGTCCCGGAGGCACACCTCTCCCTCGATGACGATCGGGCCGGCGGGCTTGACGGTGATCGTCACCGGCGCCGGTTCGGCTGAGGGCGGGGCCGAGGTCCCGGAGGCCAGTTCGGCCATTCGCATCTCCCGGTACAGGCCGCGGCGATAGCGGCCCAGGTGATATCGCGTCCCTTACGCAGTCTCGATACCTCTCGCCTTGCGCTCGGCGGCCTCGAATTCGGCCGGCGCGGCACGGAGCGCCTCCGCGATGCCGACCGAGCCCACCAGCGCCTCGCTCATCCGGGCACCAAGGTAATAGCCCGAACGCTCCGGCAACACGCGCCCGCCCACCAGCCGGGCCGCCGGGCTCATGCCGTCGGACAGCCAGCGGAGCCGCAGCCCCAAGGCCGCGCGATCGAGGTCCCGGGCCACGGCGCGGCGCAGGAATGCCTCCGATTCGCGCAGGCGCTGATACTGGCGGCGGGTGTACCCGAAGTAGGTATGCCGTTCGTGGCCCGGCGCCGCTGCCTGCGCCGCATGCACCGCGAGCCCCTCGTTCAGCAGCAGCTCCCGGAGGGTCGCGCGGCGGCCCGTGTCCCAGAAGTCGTAGTGTCCGCCGGCCTCGGCGACGAGCCGCTTGAGCTCGCTGCGGCTGTGGAGCCCGGTGTAGCGTACCACGTGCGCCACCTCGTGCGCCACCCACATCGGGATCAGCGCCGGGTCGAGTCCCAGCCCCATGGTCTCCGGGTTGGGCCGGCCAGTGAAATGCTCCACGCAGATGAACACGATCCCGCGCCCGCCGATGACCAGTTCGCCCGCGTTCGCCTGGCCCATGCCCACCATGAGGTAGCAATCCACGAACGCGTCGGGCTTGAGGTGCTCCGCGGCGCGCCGGAGTCCGTCTTCGGCGAGCGCCGCGACGTCCACCTGCGCCACGAGGGCCTCGAGATCACTCCGGTCGGCCGCGAGCGCGCGTGCGAGCAACGCCTCCGCCGCGGCGCTCTCGGGGTCCATCACGTAGTTGCGCCAATAGGCGGAGAAAACGGGCCGATGGGCTTCGAACACTCGATGGTAGGCGGCGACGCGGTCGGGAGACCTGAGGACGTCGAGGAACGCCGGGATGAGGTTGATCAGCACGGCGCAAAAATATAGGCGCCACATGCCAGGCGCCGAGGGAACGGCGGTCCGCCCCCTGCATGGGGCGCCTAGTGCAGGTTTTCCCGCTTCCTCCGTGACATCTCGTCGAGAAAGCGCCGCTCCTCGGTGGTGAGGCTGGCCATCCCGTGCGCGCTGATCTTGTCCAGCACGCGATCCATCTCTTCGGCGATGGACGACGCGGCGCGGCCGGCGTCCTCCGAGGCGGTGGCGGTTGGTGCGGTGGGGCGGTGCTCGGTCTCGCGCGGCAGCGTGGGCACCATGACGGGGCGTTCCACCCGGCGCGGGCGGCTGGCCGGCGGCCGGTGGGCATAGGTCTCCAGCCGGAAGTACAGGTAACCGAAGATGACGCCGCCCACGTGGGCCAGGTGAGCGATCCCGTCGCGGAACCAGAACGCGCTCAGCATGTCGATCGCCACGATCAAGGTGACGAGAGTCTTCGCCCGGATCGGGATCGGCAGGGGGAAGACCAGCATCTCCGCGTCCGGCCAGAAGCGCGCGAACGCGAGCGCCACGCCCAGCACCGCGCCCGACGCGCCGATGAAGGGCGCGACCGGGATCACGGCGGACAGGCCGAGGGAGAAGATCGCGGCACCCACGCCGCAGTAGAGGTAGTACAGCAGAAACGCGCGGCTGCCCAGCCGCTGCTCCACCGGCACGCCGAACACCCAGAGCATCAGCATGTTCGTGGCGAGGTGCAGCAGGCCGCCGTGCACGAACAGGTAGGTGACGAACGTCCATGGCGCCGAGAGACCCCGGGCGGGATCGAACGCCAGCGCGTCGACGATGCGGGGGTTGATGAAGACGGTCTGCAGCAGCAGGAGGACGATCGCATTCGCGCCGATCAGCCGCCCTACCGACGGGGTCATCCGGGACGATGAACTGTCAAAGCGTGCCGACATCGGATGACCCTCGAACTGCTTCGTGCTGCGTCACAGGCCCTGCCAGTCACTACGCCAGCGCTGCCCGACAGATTCGCTCGCAGAGCTCGGGAAACGGGATGCCGGCCGCCGCGGCCGACTGGGGCAGCAGACTCATCGCCGTCATGCCCGGGAGCGTGTTGACCTCTAAACAGAAGAGTTCGCCCTGGGGTGTCAAGCGAAAGTCCACGCGCGAGTAGCCGCCGAGCTTGAGGGCCTGGTGTGCCAGCAGTCCCAGCCGGCGGCACTCCGCGGCCACATCCGGCGGAAGGTCGGCTGGAAAGATCTCCCGGGACATCCCGGGTGTGTACTTGCACTCGTAATCGAAAATCTCGTGCCGCGGGATGATCTCCCCCACGGCCAGCGCCTCGTCTCCCAGAATCCCCACCGTCAGTTCCCGCCCCGGAATGAACCGCTCCACCATGACCTCGTCGTCGTAGCGGGCGGCTTCGGCCATGGCGGCGGCGAGATCGGCGGGCTGGCGGACCAGGGTCAACCCCACGGTGGACCCCTGTTTGGACGGTTTCACGATCACGGGCCAGCCCAGCCGCGCGTCGACCTGCTCGGGGGTCGCGGGAGCCATCAGCCAGTCGGGGGTGGGGACACCCGCCACCTGGAAGAGTCGCTTGGACACGTCCTTGTCCATGGCGATGGCGCTGCCCAGCGGCCCGCTGCCCGTAAACCGGACCCCCGCGATCTTCAGCAGTCCCTGCAACGTGCCGTCCTCGCCCGAGCCGCCGTGGAGGGCCAGGAACAGGACATCCGCCTCGCGCACCACGGGCAGTTCGGCGAGCCCGGCCAGGAGCAGGCCGCGCTCCAGCGACTGCAACGTTTCGAGCGAGGGGGGCGTCGTTCCCACAGCAGCGCGGACCATCGCCGGCTCGTCGGCCTCGGGGATGTAGCCGCGCGCGGTGTCCACCACCGCCACCTCGTGGCCGCGGGAACGGAGCGCCGCGACCACCTGGGCCGCCGAGGCCAGCGCGACGTCGCGCTCGGAGGAGGTGCCCCCGGTAAGGACGGTGATCCGCACCCTACCTCCGGGTTCGACTAGCGGCTGCCGATGAGCTGCTGCAGCACGTCATAGCGGCTGACGATCCCGATGAGTTTGCCGTCCTTCTGCACCAGCGCCGCCGGGCTCTCCCGGGTGAGCATCGGCGCGAGGCGCTCGGTGGTGAACGACGCGTCCACCACGGGGAACGGCGCATCCATCACCTCGCGCACCGGGCGGTCGAGCAGGCTGGGCTGCGCCAGCGCGCGGGTCATGAGGGTGTTCTCGGTGAGCCCGCCGACCGGCTCACCGTTGTCGATCACCGGGATCTGGGAGACGCCCCAGGTGCTCATGAGGTTGAGCGCCTGGCGCACCTGCGCGGCCGGCGCCACGCTCACCAGCGCGGGCGGCCCGCCGCGCCGCTGCAGCAGCAACTGCTCCACCGTTGTGCGCGGAGCCTCGAGGAGCTGGTTTTCCTGCATCCATTCGTCGTTGAACACCTTGGACAGGTAGCGCTCACCGGTGTCGCAGAGGATGGTGACGACGCAGGCGTCGGGATCGTCCACCTCGCGGGCCACTTCGAGGGCCAGGGCCACATTGAGCCCCGCCGACCCGCCGACCAGGATCCCTTCCTCACGCGCCATGCGGCGGGCCATCTGCATCGCGTCGCGATCGGAGACCTGGCGGAACTCGTCGATGTACTCGAAGAGGATGGTGGACGGGATCTTGTCGCCGCCGATCCCCTCCACCTTGTACGGGTGGCCCTCGCCGATCTGCCCGGTCCGGGAGTATCCGGTGTAGAGCGAGCCCTGCGGATCGCCGGCGATGACCTTGATGGCCGGATTCTGCTCCTTGAGGTACTTGCCCGCGCCGCTCACCGTGCCGCCGGTGCCGGCGCCGGCCACGAAGTGGGTCACGCGCCCGCCGGTCTGCTGCCAGATCTCGGGCCCCGTGGTGAGGTAGTGGGCCTCGGGGTTGACCGGATTATAGAACTGGTTGGCGAGGACGGCGCCCGGCGTGTCCTTCACGATCTGCTTGGCCTTCATCACGTAATTGTCGGGGTGGTCCGGCGGCACCGCCGTCGGCGTGATGACCACCTCGGCGCCGTAGGCCTTGAGCAGCCGCACCTTCTCCTGCGACATCTTGTCCGGCATGGTGAAGATGCAGCGGTAGCCCTTGAGGGCGGCGGCCAGGGCCAGGCCCACGCCGGTGTTGCCGCTCGTGCCCTCGACGATGACCCCGCCGGGCTTGAGTTCCCCGCGCCGCTCGGCGGCTTCGATGATGGCGAGGCCGAT
>JBMOPM010000232.1:0-34464 GCA_049323575.1 Gemmatimonadota bacterium
CGCCTTCTGCGCGGCGAGCGCGGCGTCGCCGGTGAACGGCGCGCCTTTGTCCAGCTTGACGATCCAGCCGAGGCCGGCCTCGAGCGGCGTCACGGTGTCATCGATCTCCTGACCGTAGAGGGCGTAACCCATCTCCAGCCGGAGCGAGTCGCGGGCGCCCAGCCCGCACGGCACGGCTCCGGTCTCCGTGAGGGCGTTCCATACCGCCACCACGTTGCGCGAGCGGGTGTACAGCTCGAACCCGTCCTCGCCGGTGTAGCCGGTGCGGGAGACGAAACAGTCGGCGCCCGCTACCTGGCCCACGGCGAAGCCGTAGTACGGGATGTCGGGCAGGCGGAGCGGCGTATGCGGCGCCAGCGTGGCCTGCGCCTCGGGTCCCTGCAGGGCGATGAGACCCACGTCGTCCGAGATATTCTTGAGCCGCACGTTGGCGCCGTGCTTCTGCGCCACGATGTGCTCCCACGCCCGGTCGATGTTCGCGGCGTTGACCACGATCATCAGCTTGTCATCGAAGCGATAGACCGTGCAGTCGTCGACGAACGTGCCTTCGGGCGTGAGGATGGCGCTGTACTGCACCTGGCCGGGTTCGAGCGCGCCCACGTCATTGCAGGTGACGCGGTTGACGAACGCGTTCCGATCCGGCCCCGTGATCTCGAACTCGCCCATGTGACACACGTCGAAGATGCCCACGCGGGATCGCACCGCCCTGTGCTCGGCGAGGATGCCGGTCTGGTACTGGACCGGCATGGCCCAGCCGGCGAAGGGCACCATCCTGGCGCCGAGGGCGACGTGGGTGTCGTAGAGGGGCGTGCGCTTGAGGTCGGGCATGGTATCGAGCCGCAAGTCGTGGGTCACAGGTCGCAAGTCACAAGTCGGATCAGGGAACCATCATCGTCGCCAGCAATGCCTTCTCCACGTGGAGCCGGTTCGCGGCCTGCTGCCACACCCGGGACTGCGGCCCTTCCAGCACGGCTTCCGAGACCTCCTCGCCGCGGTGGGCCGGAAGGCAGTGCAGGAAGATGGCATCGGGCGCGGCCCTGGCCATGAGCGCCTCGTCCACGCAGTAGCCGCGGAAGGCGGCCGCACGAACGTCGCGCTCGTCCTCCTGTCCCATCGAGGTCCACACGTCGGTGCTGACCACATGGGCGCCGGCGACGGCCTCCTCCGGATCCTCGGTGATCGTGACGCGGGCCGTGGCCCGGGCGCGCTCGAAGATCGTGTGGTCCGGCTCGTACCCGTCCGGACAGGCCAGGCGCAGCTCGAAGCCCAGCAGGCCAGCCGCTTCGATCCAGGTGTTCGCCATGTTGTTGCCGTCGCCCACCCAGGCGGCGACCAGCCCGTCGAACCCGCCCCGTTCCTCCCGCACCGTGAGCAGGTCCGCCAGGAGCTGGCAGGGGTGCAGCCGGTCGGTGAGCCCGTTGATCACGGGGATCGACGCGTAGCGCGCCAGTTCCTCGGCGTCCGCGTGCCGGTGCGTCCGGATCATGATGCCGTCGAGATAGCCCGAGAGCACCCGGGCCATGTCCCTGAGCGGCTCGCCGCGACCGAGCTGGATGTCGCGCGCGGACAGGAACAGGGCGTGGCCGCCGAGCTGGTATACCCCGACCTGGAACGACACCCGGGTGCGGGTCGACTCCTTCGAGAAGACCATCCCCAGCGTCTTTCCCGCAAGCACGGCCTCCCGGCGGCGGCCCCGTTTCATCTCGGTCGCCAGGTCCAGCAGCCGGCCGAGCTCGTCGCGGGTGAGATCGCTCAGAGCGAGAAAGTCACGCTTGCCTGTCATGTTGGCAGCACCCGATTGCACGGGGGGAATGTTAACCCCACCCGGACATGGAAACGAGGCAAGACGAGACGGGCAGCCGAGGATGCTCGAACCGGCCGGCCGTGTGTACCTTTTTGACCTTTCCGAGGGCCATCCGTGCCTGCCACTCCTGTTCGGATGGCCTGGGGAGACGCTCCCCGACCTTCGATCCACTGGAGACTATCGACTCATGCCCCGTCGCGCTCTCACCCTGTCGCTTCTTCTGCTCGCCGGAACGGCCGCCGCCGTGGCGCAGCAACCAGCCGTGACCGCCGTGCGCGCCGCGCGCCTGCTCGACGTGCGCGCCGGCCGGATCGTGAGTCCGGCCGTCGTCGTGGTCCGGGACGGCCGCATCGCCTCGGTCGGCGGAATCGTGCCGGCGGGTGCTGCGGAAATCGACCTGGGAGATGTCACGTTGCTCCCGGGCCTCATCGACATGCACGTGCACCTGACCGGCGACCTTCAGGGCGACTGGGTCACGCGGCCGGTGCGGGAGACGGCGGCCGATGAGGCGCTCCGGGGTGCCGCCAACGCGCGCAAGACGCTCCTGGCCGGGTTTACCACCGTGCGGAACCTGGGCGCGGGGGGCTTCGCGGACGTGGCGCTGATGCATGCGATCGACCGGGGCGACGTGGACGGCCCCCGCATCGTCCCCGCCGCGCATTCGCTCGGCATCACCGGCGGCCACTGCGACCAGACCGGCTGGGCGCCCGGGGTGCGGGAGACCGGCCCCGAGGACGGCGTGGCCGACGGACCGGAGCAGCTCCTCAAGGCCGTGCGGTACCAGATCAAGCACGGCGCGAAGGTGATCAAGATCTGTGCGACGGCCGGTGTGCTCTCCTTCGAGGGCCCGGTGGGCGCACAGCAGATGTCGGAGGCGGAGATGCGCGCGGTGGTGGAGGAGGCGGCGCGCCACGGGCTCAAGGTCGCCGCGCACGCGCACGGCGGCGACGGGATCAAGGCGGCGGTGCGGGCCGGGGTGTCGTCGATCGAGCACGGCTCCACGCTCGACGACGAGGCCATCGCGCTCATGAAGGAGAAGGGCACTTACCTCGTGCCGACCGCGTATCTGCTCTCGCGGGTGGACACGACCAACCTGCCGCCGCTCATCCGGCGCAAGATGCAGCAGGTGATTCCGCTCGCCACCGCGAGCCATCGCAAGGCGATCCAGGCGGGCGTGAAGGTGGCATTCGGCACCGACGCCGCGGTGTATCCCCACGGCGAGAACGCGCAGGAATTCGCCGTCTACGTGCGCTACGGCATGACGCCGCTGGACGCCATCCGCACGGCCACGCTCAACGCCGCGGATCTGCTGGGGGTGACCGATCGCGGCGAGATCGCGCCTGGCAAGCTGGCGGATCTGGTGGCGGTGCCCGGCAACCCGCTGGAGGACATCTCGGTGATGGGGCGGGTGGGGTTCGTGATGAAGGGCGGCGTCGTGTACAGGAAGTAGCTATCGATCATCGGCTATCGGCGATCCGCTCGGCCGGCCTTGCTCATGGCCGGTCGCGGATCGCCCATGACCGAGAGCGTCTTGCCTACAGGATGTAGCGCCGCAGATCGTCATCGCTCACGATCCGCGCGAGCCGCTCCCTCACGCTCGCCGCATCGAACACGACCCGCCGGCCGGGTTCGCCGGGCAGTTCGAACAGCAGGTCCTCGAGGAGCGTGGCGAGGACGGTGTGCAGCCGCCGCGCGCCGATGTTCTCCATCCGGTCGTTGGCCACCGCCGCCACACGCGCGATCTCGCGGATGCCGTCCTCGGTGAACGCCAGTTCGGCCCCTTCGGCCGCCACCAGCGCCTGGTACTGCTTGGTGAGGGCGTTCTCGGGCTCGGTCATGATGCGGACGAAGTCGTCCTCGGTGAGCGGCTGGAGCTCCACCCGGATGGGGAAGCGGCCCTGGAGCTCGGGGATCAGGTCCGACGGCTTGGAGACGTGGAACGCGCCGGCCGCAATGAAGAGAATGTGGTCGGTGCGGACGTAGCCGTAGCGGGTCTGGACCGTCGAGCCCTCGACGATGGGCAGCAGGTCGCGCTGGACGCCTTCGCGCGAGATGTCAGGGCCGGTCTGGGACCGTTCGCCCGCGATCTTGTCGATCTCGTCGATGAAGATGATGCCGTGGTTCTCGACCCGGTCGAGGGCCTCGTTCACCACGTCATCCATGTCCACCATCTTGCGCAGTTCCTCGTCGATGAGGATGCGCCGAGCCTCCGGGACCTTCACCGTGCGCCGCTTCTTCCGCTTGGGCAGCATCTCCTGCAGCATCTCGGTGAGGTTGATCTCGGGGCCTTCCATGCCCTGCTGCGGCTGCATGAGGTCGATGGCCGGATAGTTCTGCGGCGTGAGCTCGACCTCCACCTCGCGGTCGTCCAGTTTGCCGTCCTGCAGGAGCCGGCGGAGCTTCTCGCGCGAGCGCGCCCGCGACTCCACCTCCCGGGCCTCGGGTCTGGCCTGTCCCGTGGGCGTGACGACGAACACCGCTTCGGAGCCGCCGGCCTGTCCGCGGGGCGCGGTGGCCGGCGGGGGAGGCAGGAGCAGGTCGAGCAGTTTCTCCTCTGCTCGCTGCTCGGCCTGGGGGTAGACCTCGTCCTCGCGCTCGGCGCGCACCATGGAGATCGCGGCGTCCACCAGATCGCGGACCATGGACTCGGCATCGCGGCCCACGTAGCCCACCTCGGTGAATTTCGACGCCTCCACCTTGACGAACGGCGCGCCCGCCAGGCGCGCCAGCCGGCGCGCGACTTCGGTCTTGCCGACGCCCGTCGGGCCGATGAGGATGATGTTGGACGGCGTGATCTCGTCGCGGATGTCGTCCGGTGCCTGGGCGCGGCGCCAGCGGTTGCGCACCGCGATGGCCACGGCCTTCTTGGCCGCATCCTGCCCTACGATGTATCGATCCAGTTCCGCCACGATCTGCCGGGGCGGCAGCTCCTCGAGCCAGGGCAGCGGCTCGGGGGCGGCATCGTTCTCGGCATCCGTGGTCTGCCGGAGGGGTTCGCTGGTCATGCTGGAAAATACTCGCGTGGTCAGGGGCGAGTCGCGGGCGGCGACGGGCGCACGAGAGCCCGGGATGCGCATCCCTCGGTCACCGTGCGGGCGCGCCGCGGCGGGCCGGGTCTACCGGCCATCGGGCAATTCGAGAATCGTCAGATGCCGATTCGTGAACACGCAGATGTCCGCGGCGATCTCGAGCGCGCGCTCCACCGTGGCGCGGGCATCGAGCGACGGGTCGGGCATGAGGGCACGTGCCGCGGCCAGCGCGTAGTTGCCGCCCGAGCCCACGGCGATGACGCCATCGTCCGGCTCGATCAGCTCCCCGCTGCCGGAGAGCAGGAAGCTGTGGTCCAGGTCGGCGACGACGAGCAGCGCCTCCAGCCGCCGGAGCATGCGGTCGCTCCGCCAGTCCTTGGCGAGCTCGACGGCGGCGCGCGGCAGATTCCCGGGATAGCGGTCGAGCTTTTCCTCGAAGCGCTCGTAGAGCGTGAGCGCATCGGCCACCGAGCCCGCGAAGCCGGCAAGCACCTTGCCCCCCTTGAGCGCGCGCACCTTGGTCGCGTGCGACTTCATGACCGTGTCGCCGAAGCTTACCTGGCCATCGCCGCCCAGGGCGACGCGCCCGTCCTTGCGGACGGCGAGGATGGTGGTGCCATGGAACGTGGTTGTCATGTGCCTCAGGCCCTCGGATGCGCCTTGTTGTACACCTGCTTCAGCCGCTCCACGCTGGTGTGCGTGTAGATCTGCGTCGTGGTGAGGCTCGCGTGGCCCAGCAGCTCCTGCACGGCGCGGAGATCGGCCCCGTTGTCCAGCAGGTGCGTGGCGAAGGTGTGCCGGAGCGAGTGGACCCGGAGCCCGTCGCCCTGCACCGCATCGAACATGCGGTGCATCCGCTGCTGCACGGCGCGGGCACTCAAGCGCCGGCCGTGGTGGCTCACGAACACGGCCGTGCGACTGGCGCCGGGTCTGGTCACCACCTCGTCGCGCGCCCGAAGATAGCGGCGCAGCGCGAGGACGGCACGGCTGCCCACCGGCACGATGCGCTCCTTCTTCCCCTTGCCCCGCACCTTGACCTGGTCGCTCAGGAGGTCCAGCGCGCTCAGATCGAGCCCCACCAGCTCGGAGAGCCTGAGGCCGCTGGAGTAGAACAGTTCCAGGATGGCGAGGTCCCGCAGCGCCTGGAAGTCATCTCCGCTGGCCCGCATCTCGGCCCACTCGAAGAGGCGCTCGAGCTGTCCCCGCTCGAGGTAGGTGGGCAGGCGCTTCTCGAGTCTGGGCACCCGGGCCGCGCGCGTGGGGTTCGCGGTGAGGCCGTGGTGCGTCTGCAGGTACCGGTAGAGGCTCCGCACCGCCGACAGCGAGCGCGCGGCGGAGCGCCTGGAGAGCCCGCGGCGCTGGAGCTCACCCAGGAAGCCCCGCAGGCCCAGCCGGTCGACCGTCTCCCACGACCACTGACCGCCATAGTGGCGGTCGCAGAAGTCGCTGAATGCCTCGAGGTCGCGCCCGTAGGCCTTCACGGTGTGCGGGGAGAGGTCGCGCTCCTTTTCGAGATGCAGCAGGAACGCCGTGACCTCGGGACGAGGCTCGCTCATAGCGCCGCCACCCACGCGCGCATGTCCGCCAGCGCCCGTTCCGCCAGCGCCGCCTTCTTCTCGTCCTTCTTCACGCGGCCCGGCAGCGGCTCGAGCAGCCCGAAGTTGGCGTTCATCGGCTGAAAATGCGCCGGGTCCGCCTCGGCGAGGTAGCGGTAGAGCCCGCCCAGCATCGTGGTGGGCGGGGGCACGGCGATCGGCTTGCCCTCCAGGCGGCGCGCGAGGTTGATCCCGGCCAGCAAGCCGGTGCCGAGCGATTCGGTGTAGCCCTCGACGCCGGTGAGCTGGCCGGCGAAGAAGAGATGGTCGTCGTCCGGCGCGGTGAGGCCGAAGCCCAGGTGGCGCGGGCTGTTGAGGTACGTGTTGCGGTGGATGCTGCCGTAGCGGAGGAATTCCGCGTGTGCGAGACCCGGAATGCGGGAGAAGATGCGCTTCTGCTCGGGGATGCGGAGCCGGGTCTGGAAGCCCACGAGGTTCCACATCTGCCCCGCGCGATCCTCGCGCCGGAGCTGCACCACGGCCCAGGGCTCGCGCCCGGTGCGGGGATCGGGGAGACCCACCGGCTTCATGGGCCCGAAGCGCAGCGTCTCGCGGCCGCGCCGCGCCATCTCCTCCACGGGCATGCAGCCTTCGAAATAGGGCACCCGGTCGAACTCGTGGGCGGTGAACTGATCGCCCTCGAGCAGCGCGTCGATGAAGGCGTCGTACTCCTCGCGCGTCATCGGCGCGTTGAGATAGTCGTCACCCTGGCCCTTGCCATAGCGGGAGAGGGCGTAGAGCCGGTCGTGGTCGAGCGAGTCGTTCGCGACGATGGGCGCAATGGCGTCGTAGAAGGCGAGCGACGCCCCACCCAGCCGCGCGCCGATGGCGTGCGCCAGCGTGGGCGACGTGAGCGGCCCCGTGGCGACGATGCCGGGCGACGGCAGCGCGACGACCTCCTTCCGCACCACAGTGATGTTCGGGGCGGCGGCGATGCGGGCCTCCACCGCCCGCGCGAACAGCTCGCGGTCCACCGCGAGCGCGGCGCCTCCCGGCACGGCCGCTTCATCCGCGCACTGGAGCAGCACGCTGCCCAGCAGGCGGAGCTCCGCCTTGAGCAGGCCGTGCGCGTTGGTGAGCTCGACAGACTTGAACGTGTTGCTGCAGACCAGCTCGCCAAGCCGGTCGGTCTGGTGGGCGGCGGTGCGGACCACCGGCCGCATCTCGCAGAGGAACACCCGCACACCGCGCGCGGCGAGGGCCAGCGCGGCTTCCGAGCCCGCCAGCCCCCCGCCCACGACGGTGACGGTCATGAGGCCGCGGCCCGCCGGCTCGTCTTGCGCGCCCCGCGTGCGCGACCCTTGCCCCGGCCCGCCCGCGCGGCGAGCAGCTCGACCGCCTCCTCCAGCGTGATCGACGCGGGGTCGCGGTCCTTCGGGATCGATGCGCTCACGGTGCCGTGCTTCACGTAGGGGCCGTACTTGCCCTCGTAGAGACCGATCGGCTGGTTGTCGGCGGGATGGGCGCCCACCACGCGCAGCGGCTCGGGCGCCGCGCGCCGGCCGCGCATCTGCCTGGGCTGCGCGAGCAGCTCGAGCGCCCGCTCGAGCCCGATGGTCAGCACGTCGTCGCCGGCCTTGAGCGAGCGGAAGTCGGCCTTCTCCTGCTTGCTGCCCTCGTGCACCACGTAAGGACCGAAGCGCCCGAGGCCCGCCTTGATGGGGCGACCGGTCTCGGGATGATGCCCGAGCAGGCGCGGGAGAGAGAGCAGCCCCACCGCCATCCCGGGCGTCACGGCCGACGGCTCGACGCCGCGCGGCAGGGAGGCCCGTCTGGGCTTGGGATTGGTCTCGGTGGCTTCGCCCAACTGGAGATACGGGCCGTACTGGCCGGTGAGGAGGAAGATCGGCTCACCGGTCTCGGGATGGCGCGCGATCTCCTCGGGCCCGTCGGTCTTCTGCCGGATGAGCGACTCGATCTGCTGGTCGGCCAGGTCGGCGGGCGCCACGTCCTGCGGCAACGACGCGCGGACCAGCCTGCCGTCGTGGGTGTCCACCTCCACGTACGGGCCGAACGGGCCGATCTTCACCCGGGCGTCCAGGTGATCCAGCCCCTCGAGCTCGATCGTCCGGGCCTCGGCCGGGTCGATGGCCGACTCGTGCGCCGCCACCTGCTCCTTGAGTCCCTCGCGGCCCAGGTAGAACTGGCGCAGGTACGGCAGCCAGTCTTCCTTGCCTTCCGCGATGTCGTCCAGCGCCTGCTCCATCTTCGCCGTGAAGCCCGTGTCCACCAGGTTGCTGAAGTGCCGCTCGAGCAGCTTGGTGACGGCGAACGCGGTGAACGTGGGCACCAGCGCCTGACCGCGCAGCACCGCGTAGCCCCGGTCGAGGATGGTGTCGATGATGCTCGCGTAGGTGCTCGGGCGGCCTACGCCTTCGGCCTCGAGCGTCTTGATGAGCGTGGCCTCGGTGTAGCGGGCGGGCGGCTGGGTCTCGTGCGCCAGCGCCTCGAGCGCAAGACACTCGCAGAGATCGCCGGCCTCGAGCGGCGGCAGGATGACTTCCTGATCTTCCAGCGCCTGGTCCGGATCGTCCGAGCCTTCCACATAGGCCCGCAGGAAACCGGCGAAGTCGATCCGCTTGCCGGATGCGCGGAAGGTGGCCCTGGGTCCGGCGAGGGCTTCGCCACGGCCGGGCATCACCTCGATGACCACCGAGACCGCGGTCTGCCGGCTGTCTGCCATCTGCGACGCGACCGTGCGCTTCCAGATCAGGTCGTAGAGCGCCAGCTCGCGGCCCTCGAGACCCGTCTCCGCCGGCGTGCGGAAGACTTCGCCGGCCGGACGGATCGCCTCGTGAGCTTCCTGGGCCGAGTCGTTCTTGTTGGTGTAGCGACGGACACCGTCCGCCAGGTACTCCTTGCCGTAGAGCTGCGTCACCGCGGCGCGCGCGGCGCGGATCGCCTGCTCCGAGAGGTGGACGGAGTCGGTACGCATGTAGGTGATGTAGCCCTGCTCGTACAGACTCTGCGCTACGCGCATGGTATCGCGGGCGCTCAGGCGGAGCTTGCGGTTGGCTTCCTGCTGCAGCGTGCTGGTGATGAAGGGCGCCGCGGGCCGCCGCACCAGCGGCTTCTCCTCGACGCCTGCCACCGTCCACCGCCCCCGGAGCAGCTCCTCGCGAAGCGCCCGGGCCTGCTCGCCGTCGAGCAGGATCACGTCCCGCCCCGCGATCAGCTTGCCGGTGTGCTCGTCGAAGTCCCGGCCGCTGGCGACCTTCTTGCCACCGACCGTGGCCAGTTGCGCCTTGAAGCCCTGGCCGTCGTGCGCCAGCTCGGCCGCGAGGTCCCAGTAGGTGGCCGCGCGGAAGGCGCGCCGCTCCCGCTCGCGGAGCACGAGGAGCCGCATCGCCACCGACTGCACCCGCCCGGCCGACAGCCTGCTGGCGATCTTCTTCCAGAGCAGCGGCGAGATGGTGTAGCCCACCAGCCGGTCGAGGATGCGGCGCGTCTCCTGCGCGCGCACCAGCTGCTCGTCGACGTCCCGCGTGTGCTCCAGCGCCTCCCGGATGGCCTCCCGGGTGATCTCGTGGAACACCATCCGCCGCACCGGCACCTTGGGCTCCAGCACCTGGAGCAGGTGCCACGAGATGCTCTCCCCCTCGCGGTCTTCGTCGGTGGCGAGGATGACCTCGCTGGCCTCCTTCACCGCCGCCTTGAGCTCGCGGACCACGGGCTTCTTGTCCTGCGGCACGACGTAGAGCGGCTCGAAGTCCCGCTCGACGTTCACGCCGAGCCTGGCCCACTCCTGGCCCTTGTACTGGGGCGGGATCGCGCTGGCCGTCTGGGGGAGATCCCGGATATGGCCCATCGAGGCCTCGACCCGGTAACCGGGCGGCAGGAACGCCCGGATCGTCCGCGCCTTGGTGGGGGACTCGACGATCACCACGGGGCTGCCGCCCTTGGCCGCCTTCCGCCGCCCGTTGCCGGACACCGAGGCCGCCGCGCGCGTCTTGGACGCGGTCTTGGACCGCTTGGTCCGGGTCGCCTTGGGCTTGGTCGAGGTTGGCATATCTCCCGCAAGACTAGCTAAGGCCAGTCAACCAAAAGTCAAACGAATCGAGGCGGACAAGAAAACGACGGCGCCCGGACCTTGGCAAGGACCAAGCGCCCAACGCGTTGTCTGGCCTGCAGTTACAGCAAACCGGCGCGCCGGAGCTCCGCCAGGGCGCCTTCCGCTACGGCGGCCGCGTCGGGCAGGTCGGCAGCGACCGCGAGGTCTGCCGCGCGGTACGCCGGCTCCCGCTCGGCGAGCAGCCGCCTCAGCGTGGCCAAGCGGTCGGGCACGGCGAGGAGCGGCCGGGTGGCATTCCCGGCCAGCCGTGCAACCGCCACCTCCGGCTGCACCACCAGATAAAGGATGATCGCCCGGTCCCGGACGTCGCTCAGGGCCCCGGGCTCTGCGGCCCATCCCCCGCCCGGCGCGATCACCGCCGCCTGGCGGGCGACGATCCGGCGCATGGCCTCCCGCTCCAGGCTCCGGAAACCTGGCTCCCCCATCCGGGCGAAGATCTCGGGCACGGCCATTCCCGCGGCGGCCGCGATCTCCTCGTCCACGTCGACGAACGGCCGCGCGAGCCGGCCGGCCAGGATACGGCCGACCGTCGACTTCCCCGCCCCGGGCAGCCCCACCAGGACGAGGTGGCGCGTCATGTCTCCGGCTCCGCCTCCGGCGTCCCCGTCAGCGCGTCCCAGCGCCGCCCGACGGCAGCCAGATAGGACGCGACGTTCCGCTTCATCTCGCCGAGCGAGTCGCCACCGAATTTCTCGAGCATCGCATCCGCGAGCACGAGCGCCACCAGCGCCTCGGCGATGACGCCCATCGCGGGCACGGCCGTGACATCCGATCGCTCGCTCTGCGCGTTGGCCTCCGCGCCGGTGGTGAGGTCAACCGTCTTGAGCGGCGACATCAACGTCGCGATGGGCTTCATGGCCAGGCGCACGACCAGCGGTTCGCCCGTGGTCATGCCACCCTCGAGGCCGCCCGCGTTGTTGGAGAGCCGACGAAAGCCGCCGGTAACCGTCCCGCGCTCACCGGGCGCGATGGGATCGTGCACCTGGCTGCCCGGCCGCCTCGCGGCCTCGAATCCCATCCCGATCTCGACGCCCTTCACGGCGGGAATCGACATCAGCATCCCGGCGAGGCGCCCGTCGAGCTTGCGGTCCCAGCTCACGTGGCTGCCCAGCCCGAGCGGCAGACCGGTGGCGACCACCTCCACCTCGCCGCCGAGCGTGTCGCCGTCCTTCTTCGCGCGGTCGATCCGCGCGATGATCTCCGCCTCCACGGCGGGATCGAGCACCCGCACGTCGGAGCGGTCCGAGACCTCGTTGAGCGGCACGGGAAGCGCGCCGGTGCGCGGCACCACGATGCCACCCAGCGAGACGACATGGCTGCCCACATCCACGCCGAACTCGTCGAGGAGCCGGCGGGCCAGGGCCCCGGCCGCGACCCGGGCGGTAGTTTCCCGGGCGCTCGCGCGCTCGAGGATGTCGCGGGCATCGAGCCGGTCGTACTTGAGGACCCCCACGAGATCGGCGTGGCCGGGCCGCGGCCGGGTAACGCGGCGGCGGCGCAGCTCGCCGGTCGGGCCCTCGTGCGCCATCACGTCTTCCCAGTTGGCCCAGTCGCGGTTGGGGATCAGCATGGCGACCGGCGAGCCCAGGGTCTCGCCCGCCCGCACGCCGGCGAGCCACTCGATCCGGTCCCGCTCGATCTTCATGCGGGCGCCGCGCCCGTAGCCCATCATGCGGCGGGTGAGGTCGCGGTCGACCCATTCGGCGGTGATGGGGAGGCCGGCCGGCAGGCCCTCGACGATGGCGACGAGGGCCTTGCCATGGGATTCACCGGCGGTGGTGAAGCGGAGATGCACGAGAGCTCCGTCGAGCGTTGACCGTGGACGTGGACCGCTGGCCGCGCGAACGGCCACCGGTCAACGTGCCACGGTCAGCGGTCAACGGTCAACGGTCGATGCCGCCCTGCCCTACTTGATGGGCGTGTCGTCGATGATCCGCGGGGTGACGAGAATCACGAGATCGCGCCGGCGCTCGGTGTTCGTGCTGTAGCTGAACAGCGGCCCGAGGAACGGCAGGCTCGACAGGATCGGAATGCCGGTCCGGCTGCGGGTCACCTCGGTGACGGTGAGGCCACCGATGACCGCCGTCTCGCCGTCGTCCACGAGGAGCTGGTTGGTGGCGGTCTGCTTCTGGAAGTTGAAGCCGAGGTCCGCCGCGGCCAGGGTCTGCAAGGCCGAGCGCTCGGTCCGCAGGTTCATCAGGATCTGGCCATTGTTGGTCACGTGCGGCGTGACCGTGAGCCGGATACCGGTCTCCTTGAACTGCACGTTGGCGCGCGGCGCCGCCCCGGACACCGTGGTGGCGGACACGTCCACCACGCGGATCGGCGTCTCCTCACCCACGAGGATGTCGGCCTGGCGGTTGTCCAGCGTGCTGATGACCGGCTCCGCCTGGACGTCGAGCATGTCCACCTGCTCGAGCGCCTGGAGGAAGGCCGTGAGCGAGAAGCGGCCGATGGTCGTCGAGTAGACGAGGTCCAGCGCGGAGCCGAGCAGGTTCTGGCTCGCGTTGCCGATGGCGGAGATCGAGCCGCCGCCCAGGTCGATGATGTTGAGGTTCGGATCGAACCGCTGGCCCGGCTGCGCGGGGTTGGGCCGCTGGATCAGCCGGTTGAAGAACTGTTTGCGGCCGCCGAGGTCGTACTTGATGCCCATCTGCTCCAGGTCGGTCCGGTCGACGAAGATGATCTTCGACTGGATGGCGATCTGGGGCGTCTTGATGTCGAGCCCGCGGGCGAAATCCGCGACGTACTGGACGCGGCTGCGCGTGTCCGTGATGATGAGCGAGTTGGTGGCCGAGTCGGCGAACACCTTGCCACGGCCCTTGGTCAGCACGCCTTCGAGGCTCTTGGCGAGCTCGACGGGCCGCGCATAGTTGAGCGCGACGACCTTGGTCTCCAGCGGCTCCAAGGAGTCGATCGCGGCCAGCACGGCGGGCGCATCCACCCGGATGATGCCGCCCGGCAGCTCCTGCGCCTGCAGGCCCTGGGACGCGAGGATGGCCTGGAACGCCACCGGCCACGGCTGATCCTTGATGTCGGCCGTCACCTCGCCCGTGACGTTCTTGCCCAGAATGATGGTGCGGCCGCTGAACGTGGCGAACCCGGTCACCACATCGGCGATGCTCGCCTTGTCCCAGCTCGCGCTCAGCCGGCGGTCCTGCCCCTGCGCCCAGGCCGGGGTGGGCTCGGCGGCGGCAGCGGCCAGATCCACCTCGGGCCACGGCCTGGTCTCGACGGCAGCCGGCTTCGGTGCCGACGCCTCATCGGCGGGGGCAAGCTCCTCCGGCGAGCCGGTGGACCACGCGAGGAACGTCTGATCGGCGCCGAACGACACCCGGACGGCCTCGCCGACGCGCTCCACCCGGTAGTTCTTCATCCGGTCGAGCTCGACGACGACCCGCACCACCTCCGGCTTGAACTGGTTGGTCCGGACGTTGAGGATGCCCCCGCGATTCTGGCCGTCGTAGGTGGCCACCGCGCCGGCGCCGAGTCGGGCGCCGATGAGGTCGATCACGAGACGGGTCGGTTCGCGCAGCATGAAGTCACGCACTTCCACCGTGCCTCGGAGCGCGATGACCAGCTCCGCCCGTCCGGGCGCCGGCATCACGCTGACTCCCGTGACTTCGCCCTCCTCGGCGCGGGGCAGTGCACCGCCCGTCGCCGGCGCGGTCGGGAGCAGCAGGGCGGCGAGGGCCCAGGTGAACCAAGCTCGTGTCATTGCAGGTCTTCTCCCCGATTGCGAAGCGACAGCGTCGCGGTGCGTTCGGTGCCGAATTCATCGATGCGGAAGACGACGTCCCGCAGGCCCACCCGGGCCACGGTCAGCCGCTCACTGAGGCGATCCCCCGCGCGGACCCGGTAGCGCCGTCCCGAGCCCTTGTCCCGGAGCACGGCCACGCTCGCCGCGGGATCCGACACGTCGCTGTAGACGCCCACGAGCAGCAGGTCGTTGATGTCCGGCCCGATGGCGTCCTTGGCCAGCAGCGACTGGAAGGGATCACGGCCGCCGGCGCTGTAGGCGAAGACCTCGCGCATGACGCCGGCGCGGGAGGCCGAATCGGCGGACGTCGGGGCCGCGCCGGTCGAATCGGCGGCCGGCACGGCCGCGGTCGACGGGGGCGGCGCAGGGGGCCTGCCCGCATCGACCTCGTCGGAACCGCCGCAGCCGGCGAGGATGGCCGCGGCGAAGAGCGCGCCGAGCGCACTACCGCTGGGTCTTGGCGTCCGCATGGTTCCCACCAGTTGTGGCGCCGGCCGCGGAGGCTTCGGCCGCCCCCGAGGCCTTCACATAGGTCCGGATCTGGAACTTCGCCTCGAGCAGCGCGCCGGTCGTGTCGCCCAGGGCCTTGGCGGCGCTCTGGTTGGCCGCGGCGAGCGCCAGATCGACCGGCACGATGATCCGCGGCAGGCTCGCAATGTCGGCCAGGAATGCGCCGACCTCGTCGAAGTTGCCCAGCACGGCCAGGGAGTAGCGCTGCGTGTCGAACGGCGGCGGCCCGGATTCGGTCGGGAGCGGGTTCATCTGCGCCAGGGACACGCCGCGGATCTTCGCGCGGGTGGAGATATCGTCGAGCAGATTGGGCACCTCGCTCCGCTCCGGCACGAGGCGGCGCAGGAGATCGAGGTCGGCGCGGATCTGCTCGGTGCGCTCGCGCAGCTCCTCGATGCTGCCCTGCGCCAGCACCCGCTTGGCGCTGTCGTTCGAGGCCTCGAACCGCGCGATGGAGTCGGCGACGGCCGTCACCTTCTCCCGCTGCGCACCAAGGCCCGACATGCCCACCAGCTGGATCACGGCGCCGGTGTATCCGATGTATCCCACCATCCCCGCGAGGAGGATCAACAGGACCGGGGTCGTCTTCGAGTCGTCGAGTCCGAAGGCCATCGTCAGCTCACCGGAGGGATTGCCGCAGGGGCGCCACGCGGATGAACTGCGAGTCCGCCTGCGTGAACGTGGTGCGCAGCGTGAATGCGGTCACCGGCCGCTCCTTCTCGACCACCTGCTCGATGGACACCGGCGTCACGTCCGCCAGCCAGGGCGAAGCCTCGAGCCGGCGGAGGAAACGGGTGTAGGCCTGGACGTCCATGGTCCGGCCCTTGATCTGGATCGTGACCGGCGGCGCCTCGGCCGTGTCGGACGGGACCGTCGGGACGTAGCTCATCTCGGTCAGCCAGGTGAATTCGGGAAGCGCGCGGTGCACTTCCTCCATCACGTGGGCCCAGGTGTAGCGGCTGCCGTCCACGCCGCGGATCACCTGGATCTGCGCGAGGATCGAGTCGCGCGCCGCCTCTTCCTTGCGGCGCTGCGCCAGCAGGGTCTTGAACCGGCGGTTCTCGGCCTTCACCTCGGCCAGCCGCGGTTCCAGCGTGGACAGCCTGCGCGCGTTCACGGCCCAGAGGCCCACCAGTCCGCCCACCACCAGCACCCACACCGCGATGGCCGCGAGCAGCAGCGGATCCTTGATCCGGCTGCCCAGCCCCTTGAAGCCGTCGACGAGGCTGCCAAAGGCCTGCCGCTGCCCCTGACGCCGGGCGCCAGGGCGGAGGTTGATGGTGATCATCAAGCCGCCGTCCGCAGGGCCAGCCCGACCGGCAGCATGAGCAGCGGACCGACCTCGTCAATGTTCATGGTATCGAACACCCCTTCGGCAACCGACAGGCGCTCGATCGGGTTCGCGAGCCGGGTCGGCAGCTTGAGCCGATCGCCCAGGGCCCTGAGGAGGCCCGGAATACGGGCCCCGCCGCCCGAGGCGTAGAGCCGACCGATGCCGCCGCTGGAGCGGCTGGAGGACTGAAGGAAGGCAGCCGCCCGTTCGATGCCCAGCGCGATCTCCTCGCCGTGCGACAGCACGAACGGCAGCAGCCGCTCGCTCGGCTCCAGGGCCTGCAGCAGCGCGTCCGCCTCCTCGGCACTCATCCCGAGCTCGCGCTGCATGTCCTCGCGGAAGCGGCGCGTGCCCACCGGGATGTCGCGGGTGAGCACGGGGATGCCGTCCTCCAGGATGTTCACGTTGGTCATCTCGTGGCCGATGTTCGCCAGCGCGACCACGCCCCGCATCGCGTCGGGGTAGTTGTGCTCGAAGGCGTTGTGCAGCGCGAAGGCGTCCACGTCGATGATGCTGGGCTCGAGCCCCATCTCGGCGAGGAGCGCCATCTTGTTGTCCACCAGCTCCCGCTTGGCCGCCACGAGGAGCACCGTCATCTGCAGCCCCTCGCCCTCGGGATCGAGGACCTGGAAGTCGAGCTCCACGTTGTCCATGTCGAACGGCACGTGCTGCTCGGCCTCCCAGCGGATGACCTCGCGGGCCTCCGTCTCCTTCATCCGATCCATCAGGATCTTCTTGATGATGACGTCGCGCCCGCCGACCGCGGTCACCACGTCCTTCGTCTTGACCCCGGTGAGCTCGAACAGGCCGCGGACCGCCTCGGCCACGGGACCGGGGTCCATGACTTCGCCCTCGACGATCGCGTTCTCGACCACAGGGGAGATCGCGACCTTGGTCAGCACCGGCTCACCCGACCCATGGCTGATGACGGCCAGCTTGATGAGTCCGCTTCCGATGTCCAGGCCAACCGTCGTTCGCTTCCGACCGAACAGCGCCATGAGGGTCCGTGATGTCTAGGGGTTAATGGCCTAGGGTACCATCCACCTGGGGGTTTGTCAAGCTTCTAAAGCGCTTGAGGTGACCCAGAACAACACTATGAGCCCATACGACTTATGTGACACGGGAAACACTCGTCGACCCCCTCGGTTCCACCGGACTGCCCCTGTAGTGTCATTTCACTGTCGTCACGGTGTCGTATCCCATTGTTCCAACCCGGGCCAACGTCAGTCGTACAGTTGCGCCCAACTCCGCTCCCGGGTGGGCAGCGCCATCGCCGCTCCGGCCAGGGCCCTCCGCACCGCGCAGGTCGAGCGCTGGAGCGTCGCATTTCCGGCCACTGCGCTGGGGCCACCGCTGCCGTTCGCCACCAGCGCCGCCCCGATGATGCTGCCCCCGCTGCCCACCGTTCGGAGGCTGCCCCGCACCACCGCGAGACCGTAGAACTCGACCCCTCCGGCGAGCTCCAGGTCGCCATCCACCAGCAGCAGGCCCTGCCCTCGTCCGCCGCCGAGCCGGAGATTGCCCGGGGCGTGGATCACCGGGAAGAAGTCGAAGCAGGGCGCCAAGCCTCCGCCCGCCCATGGCTCTCCCCAGTTGCCCGCCACCACGACATCGCAGGTGCCGCCGGCCAGCCGCGGCGTGAGCGTCACCGTCCCGGTCATCACCTTCGAGGCCTGCGCCGCCAGCGCAGCCACGGACACGCCGCCCAGGACGTACAGCGCGGTCGTGTCGAGCGCGGGTGTGACCTGGAGCTTCGGCGATCCGGTCACACAGCCGAGGCCGGCGCAGGACCCGGTGGCGTTCACGCCGTTCACGTTCGACGCGATTCCCGCCGCGTCGGGCCCCGCTCCCCCGCATCGCGCGCTCCACCCGCCCGGCACCTGGTCGATCCCCGAAATCGCCGCGGAGCCACCGAGGTTCAGGGCGCCGAGGATCGCGAGACCGGCCGGCGGGTCGAAGGGCGGCGCCGTGAGCCGTGCGATCAATCCCACGTGCCGCCGGGCCAGCAGCGTGCCGTCCGCTGCCAGCCGCCGCCCTTCCGACCGGACCAGGAACACCTGCCCGTTGAGCCGGGTCAGCGTGGCCTGGTAGGTCACGCCGCCACCGATCGACACGGGCGCGAGGACCAGGTCCTGATCGGCGGCGAGGGCGTTGAACGTGGCCGGCTGCCACCCCGCGATCGTCGCCTCGAGCCCGGCCTCCGCAGCGGCCCCGGCCTGCTCGGCGAAGGCCGTGTTGGCGCCGCTCCGCTGGTCCAGCCGGCCGGTGAAGAACGTCCCCGCCACCAAGGCGCCGATCACCACCAGCGCGAACAGAGCGATCGGCAGCGCCACCCCGCGCTCGCCCGGTCTCACGGCCAGGCTCCGTTGCGGAGGAGCAGGAACGTCGTCAGGCTGTCCCCCATCACCTGCCTCGCGCCGCTCAGGCCCGCGCCACCCGCGATCGGCCGTGCGGTCACGCCCCGCACCTGCACCTCGATCGACCGGACCGCCGAGCGCACCGTGGTCGGGTTGCCGCTCGCGTCGCGGTACACGAGCCTGAACCCGTTCGCCGCCAGCGGCCCGAGGATCGGCTGGGTCGATCCGCCGCCCGAGACCGAGCGCAGCCCCAGGGCCCTGTCACCAGCCGACGTGTAGAGCGACAGCTCCATCACCTCGAAGGTCCGGGCCGGCGACCCGAGGGTCACCGCCGCCGGATTCGGCACCGTCGCGCCGAGGGCGATCGCCGGCAGCGCCCCGCAGCGGCTGCTCATGTTCACCGACGTGATCCGCAGCGGGATCCACGCGTCGTCGGTGTCGGTGCCGGGATCGCCGTCGACGAACAGGAGCACCGAGTCCCGCCCTGCCTGCGGCTGCCGGAGCGCGAACCACCGGCCCTGATCGCGCTGCACCCGCACCTCGTTGCCCGCCACCTGGCAGATCACGCCGAGTCCACGCATCGCGCGGTACGTGATGGCGGTCGGCGACATCGCGAGGATGTCGGTCGTGCTGCCCGGCCCCGCGGCGACCTCGTACAGCTCGGCCGGGACGATGAACGCGGCGGCGCGGATGTTGGCCTGCATCGCGGCCCGCTCGACCTGCGCCTGCGACACCCGCTGGGAACTGATCACGCTGCGGTACAGCAGCGCGACCACCAGGCCCAGGATCACCAAGCCGACCATCACCTCGACGAGCGTGAAGCCGGCGCGACGCCTCAGCACCGGATCACCGTCACGAACATGTCGATGGCGGCCGTCCTGCCCGCGCCCCCATCCACCACGACGCGCACGGTCCGCGCGGGGCCCGACGCCTGCACCTCCCACCGCTCCATGATCCCGGCCGTCGCCACGGGGCCGCCACTCACGAAGCCCGGATCACCGCACCGCGGCCAGGTGGACCGGGCCAGCATCCTGAGCCGCTCGAGCCGGCTCGATGCGACCTGCGCGGCGATCGTCGTCCGGCGGCCGGCGCCCAGCATCCGGGTGACCATGCCCGTTGCGCCCAGCAGGGCCACGATGCCGATCCCCAGCACGAGCACGGCGACCATGGTCTCGACCAGCGTGAAGCCGAGGCGATCCCGCGCGTTCATCGGATCACCCGCCCGAACTGGACCACGAGGACCGAGTCGCTCGCGCTGCCCTTGCTGATGCGAACCACCATCTCGGTCGGACTGCCGATCCCGCGGCCGTCGATGGTGACCTCGGAGACCGGCCAGGTCCTGACGCTGACGCCGTAGCGGTCCCGCAGGTCCTCCACCGGCCCGATGGTGTCCATGATGCCGCTGCCCGCCCTCAGGCGCGGGACCGCCGTCACCAGGACGCGGTTGCCGGCGATGCGCAGCCTGGTCAGCCGGCTCGTGCCCACCGCGTTGCTGCGAGCCCGCCCGTGGAGCGACACGATGGCGGTGCACGCACTCTTCACGTCGGCACGGTCGAGCGAGGTGCGGATCCTCGGCCACGAGATCACCAGCAGCAACCCCGCGATGAGGAGGACGATGGTCAACTCGACCAGCGCGAACCCCCGGCACGCCGCCCGTGCCTCCAGGGCCGGAACGGACACCTGCCCTGCATCGACGGGTGCAAGGGGTCGCAGAACTCGGGCCATATATCTACTTATTTGTCATCAAACAACATACAAATGGGGAAGCAGGCCCGGCCGTGGCATCCTACGACCGGTCGGGCAAAAAGACGGGTGAGTCGTGGCGAAAGGAAGTCTAACCGCCGGATCGGGTTTTCGAGGCCGCTTGGTGGGGGGCCGCCGGCGGCGGCCCGTCACGTCAGTCGAGCCGCAACCGCCGCAGCTTGTAGAACAGGGTCCGGAGACTGATGCCGAGCAAGCGGGCGGCTTCCCTCCGGTTCCCCTTGGCGAGATCGAGCGCCCGGAGGATCGCCTCCCGCTCGACCTTCTGCACTACGGAGGCGAGCGCCGTGGTTTCCCGCGGGACCTGCGGGTCCGCGGGCGCCAGGTGGGGGAGGAAATCGGCGGAGTCGAGGCGCCGAGCCCCGCTCAACGCGGTGGCGCGGTCGATGACGCGGGCCAGCTCGGTCACGTTGCCGGACCAATGCTCCTCGGCCAGCATCGCCATGGCCTGCGGCGTCAGGCTGATGGGCCGCCCCAGCCGCTCCGCGGCTTCCCGCAGGAAATGGGTGACCAGGCCGGGGATATCCTCGCGGCGCTCGCGAAGCGGCGGCACCGTCAGAACGGCCTCGAACGCACTCTCCAGCGTCGGCAGCGGCGCCGTGGACGAGGCGATGAGCCGCACGCCTGAACGGGTGATCCCGGTTTCGGGGCGACGCGCGAGGAGGTCCCGCAGCCGGTCGTGGAAGCAGGCGGGCAAGGCGTCGAGCTCGCGGAGGAAGAGCGTCCCGCCTTCCGCGGCGGCCAGCAGCCGCGGCGGCGTGCGGCTGCCCGGTTCGCCCAGCACTTCGGCCCGCAGTTCGGTCTCGGTGAGCGCCCCGCAGTTGACCGGCACGAAGAGCCCGGCGCGGCGCGGTCCCATGCGATGCACGGCCCGCGCGAGCGTCTCGCGACCGGTCCCCGTCTCACCGAGGAGGAGGACGGGACCCTCGCGCATGGCACTGCGGGCCGCCAGCCCGAGGAGGTCGCGCATCGCCTGGCTGTCGGCCACGACGAGGTCGTCGGCCGACGTGGAGCTCACGGCGGCACGAAGGGCGTCGACCTCGCGCCGCAACTGCTCGCGCTCCTCCACTCGATTGAGCAGGATGCCGAGTTCCTCCGGACGCACCGGCAGACAGAGTCGGTCATAGGCGCCTTCGCGCAGGAGCATCAGGCCGTCGTCACCGTTGTCGGCGAGCACCACGACCGGCGCGTGCGGATGCACGCTCCGGTAGCTGCGCAGAAAGGCGAGGGACTCGTCGGAAGGGCGCTCGCCGAGCAGCACCAGATCGGGCGGATCCTCGAGGGCGCGCTTCAGTCCGTCGCGACCGATGGGTGCCGCGCCCACAATACGCCCGGCCTCCGTGAGCAGCCGCGAGAGGCTCTCACGAAGGCCGGGATCCGGATGAACCACGAGGGCGCGCTGCGTGGCTCGCCCGCTCACCATGGGCATGTCTCCATCAGGGCGTGCACGCCACCAGGCCTTCGGTCGTCGCCGGCGGCGGCGGCGGCGCCGAGCCGACGAACAGCGCGCACGTCCGGCTCGTGTTGGGATTGGAAGCCGTCGCAGCCCAGCCGCTGCCGCTGGCGGACGTGATGGTGACCACGTTGGCGCCGGAGGGATTGTAGGTCAGTGCGGGCGACGGCACCGCGCCGGAATAGTACGTCGCGTTGTCGCCGAGGTACGCTTCCTGGGCCGTAGCCAGGTTGCGTAGGTCGCTCTTCATCTCGGCCACGAACGCGCGTTCCTTGGTGTTGGAGAACTTCGGGATGGCGATGGCCGCCAGGATCCCGATGATCACCACCACGATCAGCAGCTCGATGAGCGTGAAGCCTTTGCGACTCGCCATATCGTCCTGAGTCCTCCGTACGGGGCTGCTGCATTGCATTCCGCAAAGGTAGACAGCAATGGCCGTACCACGAGGTGAGGCGATCACAAGTCCAACGGCTACAGCGAATTATAACACTGCACCAGGGTGCACCGGGCCTGCCATCCGTCGGAAATTGCGAACCGACGATCCGGCCTCCCCTCGACTGCATACAATGCTCGCCCGGCAGGTGTTGTCGCTGGCGGCAGGGCCGGAAAAGCGAAGAGCGGCAGCTCGACGCTGCCGCTCTCACGAGCGCGATGCTTAGCGTGCGAGGATCAATCGCACTTCGGCTCACCCTCGCTGGTCGCCTTCTGGAACGACGTGGCGCCGGTGTTCACGAAGATGTAGCACTTGCGGGTGGTCAGCGAACCCATGTCGGCGGTGCCGGTCCAGCCGGAGCCGGCGAGCGCCACCTGCACGGTCACGCCGGACGAGGGAACATAGCCCTGGAGCGCGACAGGCGCGCCGCCCACGTTGCTGGCGGTGCCGCTGAAGTACGCCGTGTTGTCGGCGAAATAGCCTTCCTGCGCGGTCGCGAGGTTGCGCAGATCGCTCTTCATGGAGGCGAGGTACGCCTTCTCCTTCGTGTTCGCAAACTTCGGGATCGCGATCGCCGCGAGGATGCCGATGATCACCACGACGATCAGCAGCTCGATGAGCGTGAAACCCTTGCGGTTCATGACTGGCCTTCCTTCCGGTGTTGTTGAGTTGCCGCCTGGCACGTTGGACACGGGACCATCCGTCTTCCGGCCCGACGAAGGAGCAACAGCGGTGCCAGCCGGCCACCCAATAGGCAAATCTTTGGAGCGAAACAACTTAATCATACCGCGGCGCCCCGCAATGCGCCCGACTGCAAAGCTCCGCCACCGGATTCTGCAAGAAATAAAGTCAAAGAGGTCATTGCGCCCGTCGCGCCCCGCTGCCTGGCATCGCCCCCCAACGGTGCAGTGCCGTGGTCGTGTCGCCCAGGGCGACGCCCGCGGACGCAACTCGTCGGGCCTTCGACGTATCCCCCACCATCAACAGGCAGTCCACCAGCGCAACGCGGCTCTTCGAATGGGTGGGCGCCAGGGCCAACGCCTTTTCATAAAGCGCAATGGCCGGCCAGCACATCCGGGCCTCCCGGTAGTGCCCGGCCAGCTCTTCCAGCAGGAGTGGGTTCCGGTCGTGCAGCTCGATCGCGCGGCGGAGCGCGCGTTCCCCGCTCCCGAATTTTCCAGCCTGGAAGAGGGCGGTACCGTAGTCCCACCAGGCGGCATAGCTGTCCGGCCGGTCGATGGTTGCCTGGGCGAACAGGGTCTCGTTGTCCTTCCATTCCCGCTGCCGGCTGGCGCTGCGGTACGCTCCCAGGACGATGGCCGCGCCCGCGACGGTCCCCGCGAGCACCCGCACCGCCGGCATCCGCGCCTCGAGCATGCGCGCGGCGGCCAGCCCCACGACCAGCATCGCGCCCACGCTCGGCAGGAAGAGACTGCGCTCGGCCAGAAAGACACCCGAGACCAGCAGCACGTTGCTCACCGGGAACACCGCAAGCGCAAACCATCCGATCCCGAAGCTCACGCGCCGATCGCGACGAAGCCCGATGGCGAACACCAGCCCCGCGAGTCCGACCAACCCGAGACCCAGGAGCGGCGCGCCGGCCAGCGACTGGTAGATCGGCATGACCGGCGGCGTGTATGTGGGCGACAGCCAGGCGGGCCAGACCAGCAGGCGAAGCCACTGCGGCACGACCGACAGCATGGTGCAGAAGCGAGCCCAGGGGGACAACGCGGCCAGCCATGCGAGCGGAAGGTCGCCGGCGAGCGTGCCTGTGACGGCGGTGCGCGCCGCGAGATAGCCGGCAGCGACCACGGCCAGGGCGCCATACACCGGCATGAGCGCACGAACCCGCTGGGACAGTCCGCGGGGATCCGCGACGACGAGCCACTCGGCGGCGAGCAGCAGCGCCGGCAGCATGAAGCCGGTGTCCTTGAACAGGCACGCCGCCGCGTACAGCGCCGCGAGTCCCGCGATGTGCCGAGCGGAGAGATGGCCGGCGCCACGCCAGCGGAGATACGCGGTGACGGCAACGCACAGCAGCAGCGTCACCGCGAGTTCCAGTTGGCCGACCACGTTGGCCGTGACCTCCACGTGCACCGGATGCACCGCGAAGAGCGCGGCCGCGATCCAGGCGCCCGACGCCGACAGGAGCCGTCGCGCCAGCGCATAGACGGCGAGCGTGACGCCCACCGCCAGCGTGAGGTTCACCGCGTGGAACACGACGGGCTTGCCGCCGCCCACGGCCCATTGAAGGGCGAAGCCCAGGATGCCGAACGGTCGATAGAGGCCGGGCGATCCGCCGCCGGAGGGCCAGTAGGGCAGCGCGAAGGTCTTCCACGGCTGGGCCAGCGTGTGGACCCGCGCGTTGCCGGCGACGATGGGGACATCGTCGAGGGTGAAGCCGTTCCGCAGACCCGTGAGCGCGGCGGCCAGGGCCAGGATGGCGAGCCCTGCGGCCGCCGCCCAGCCCGGCACGCGAACCCTAGCGCGCATCGGGCGTGGCGCCGTTGAGGAGGGCAAGCGCTCGGCGGAACTCGTCGGCGTGCCGTCCCACGGCGAGTCCGGCTTCCGCTTCACGACGCGCGCCGGCCGAGTCACCCGTCGCGACGAGACAGTCGATGGCTTTGAGCCGGGTCCACCAGTGCCCGGGCTCGAGTTCGATCGTGCGCCGGTAGAGCGGCAGCGCCTGGGGACAGAGGCCCGCCTTGAAGTACTGATCGGCGAGCTCCTCGAACAGGAATGGATTGCGGTCGTAGAGCGCCATCGCGCGGCGCATCGCGGCCTCGCCGGAGCCCGGTTTCCCCGCCGCGAAAAGCGCGCTGCCATGGTTCCACCAGGCGGTGTAGCTCTCGGGCGTGTCGAGCACGCTCTGGGCGAAGAGCGTCGCGTTGTCTCGCCAGACCGGGTGCCGCTCGAGGCTCCGTCCCGCACCGAGCAGCACAAGCGCCGCGAGCGCCGTCACAAGCGCCACGCGCGCGGGCCGGAATGCCCCGGCGCGATCCAGCAGCCATTCGACGGCCACGCCGATCAGCAGCACGAAGCCCACGCTCGGCAGGAACAGCGTGCGCTCGCCGAGGAAGACACCGGAGATGACGAGAATGTTGCTCACCGGCAGCAGCGTGATCCCGAGCCACGCCAATGCGAAGCTCACCCGCCGGTCGCGGCGGAGGGCAGCCACGAATGCGAGCGCCACACCGGCCACCAGAGCAAGGCCCAGCCAGCTCTTGGCCGACATGCTCTCGAGCACGGGGAGACCGGGCGGGCCGTAGAGGGCGCCGAGGCGCTCGGGCCAGAGCAGCAGGCGGGCCCACTCCGGCACGATGGCGAGCATGGTGCAGACCCGTCCCCGGAACGACGCCTCCAGCAGCCAGCGCAGTGCAATATCGCCGCCAAGCTTGCCGGTGACGATGGTGCGCACCGCGAGATAGAGCATGCCCACGGTGGCCAGCGCGGCGTACGCGGGCAGCAGCGACCGGATGCGGGCCGCCGGGGGGCGATCGTCCCGCACGAGCAGCCACTCGGCAAGCAGCAGCAGCGCCGGCAGGACGATCGCGTTGTCCTTGACGAGGCACGCAGCCGCGTAGACGGCCGCGAGCCCCGCGATCCGCCGCTCCGGGATCGGGCCGGCGAGCCCGCTGCCGTCGTCATTTCCCACGCCGCGCCAGCGCAGGTACATGGCAACCCCGAGGCAGAGGAGCAGCGCGACGATCAGCTCCAACTGACCCACGACGTTCGCCGTGACTTCCACATGGACCGGATGCACGGCGAAGAGCGCCGCGGCGGCCCAGGCCGGCCAGCGCGGCAGGAGGCGCCGCGCGAGGGCGTAGACCGCCACCGTCACGGCGGCCGCGAGCAGCAGGTTCACGACGTGATAGAGGAACGGGCGGCCGCCACCCGCCTGCCACTCGAGCGCAAACAGCAGGATGCCCAGCGGACGGTAGAGGAGCGCCGGATGACCGGCGGGCCAGTAGCGCTGGGCGAAAATGACCCACGGGGCCTCGAGCGTGTGGACCCGCGGGTTGGTGGCGATGATCGGGATGTCGTCGTAGGTGAAGCCGTTGGACAGGCCGGTGACGCCAGCGCCGACGGTCAGGACGACGAGGGCGAGCACGCCGGGCCACCAGGTGCCGGAGGCCGCGGGCCGGCTGCTCGGGACCGACGCCTCGGAGGTCACTGGGCGCGCTCCCTTGCGCCGTACGCGACGGCCTTACGTATTGCCGCTCTCGTAGCGACTGAGCTTGCGGTACAGGGTGGACGGATCGATCCCGAGCACTTCCGCGGCCCGTGTCTTGTTGCCCCCCTCGGCCTGCAGCACCCACATGATGTACGCCCGCTCGATCACGTCGAGCGTGGGATTGGCGTACGAGCGCTCGGCCACCAGCGGTTCGCGCCGGCGTTTGGTGATCCGCTCCGGCAGGTGCTGCGCCTCGATCAGCGGGCCGCGGCTCACCACCACGGCGTGCTCCAGTGCATTCTCCAGCTCGCGCACGTTGCCGGGCCAGTCATAGACCATCACGGCGTCCAGCGCGTCCTGCGAGAGCGCCTTGGGCTCGTTGGTCTCCCCCGCCGAGGTCTGCAGGAACTTCTCGATGAGCAGGAGGAGGTCGTCGCGCCGCTCGCGCAGCGGCGGCAGGTGCAGCGCGATGACGTTGAGGCGATAGAAGAGGTCGGAGCGGAAGTTGCCGCGCCGCACCTCCTCCTCGAGATCGCGATTGGTCGCCGCGATGATGCGCACGTCCACCGGCAGCGCCTCGGTGGCGCCCACCGGGATGACCTCGCGCTCCTGCAGCACGCGCAGCAGCTTGACCTGCAGCGACGGGGGCATCTCGCCCACCTCATCGAGGAAGAAGGTACCGCCGCGCGCCGCGGTGAAGAGACCCTGCTTGTCGCGCACCGCGCCGGTAAAGGAGCCCTTCACGTGGCCGAAGAGCTCGCTCTCGAGCAGGTTCTCGGGCAGGGCACCGCAGTTGATGGAGAGGAAGGGCCCGTCGGCGCGCTCGGAGAGCTGGTGAATGTAGCGCGCCACCACTTCCTTGCCGGTGCCGCTCTCCCCCTGGATCAGTACGGTCGAGTCGGTGGGCGCGATCTGCTCCGCCAGCTTGAGCATGTCCACGAATCGCTTGGATCTGCCGATCGGCCGGACCACACCCGACTTGTCGCGCCGGCGGATCTCCCGCTTCAAGTTGGTGTTCTCGACCTTCACGCGGCGGAAGTCGCACGCACGGCGGAGGATCGTCAGCAGCTCGTCGTTGCCGAACGGCTTCTGGATGTAGTAGAAGGCGCCGGCATTCACCGCGGCGATCGCGCTCTGGAGCGAGGCCTGCGCGGTCATGAGGATGACCGGCGTCGTGGCGTCCTGGTCCTTGACCGCCTCCAGGATGTCGATGCCGGACACCAGCGGCATGCGCACATCGGTGAGCACCACGTCGAACGCCCCCGTCCGGATCTGTTCGAGACCCGCCTTCCCGCCCTGCGCGACGGTGACGTCGAAGCCTTCCTTTTTCAGGAGGATGCGCAGGGTGTCGAGGATGCTCGCCTCATCATCGATGACCAGCACAGAAGGGATAGCGTTCATGCGTGCGTCTCGAGGGCCACTCGGGCCGGAAGATAGATGGTGAACGTGGTACCCTGGCCGGGCGTGGACTGCAGCAGCACCAGACCGCGATGCGCCTCCACCGCCCGCTGCACGATCGCCAGACCGAGTCCGCTGCCCCCGGGTCGCCCGGAGACGAACGGCAGGAACAGGCGGTCGCGGATCTCGGGCGGGATGCCGGGGCCGTTGTCCTTCACTTCCAGTTTTACCGGGAGCTGAATCCTGCTGCCCTTGGGCAGGGTCGCGGGATCGGCAGCACCGACCGTGACCGTGACGTGCACCGGCCCGCGCGCCGCCTGCACCGCGTTGAGCAGCAGGTTGGCCACGACGCGGTGGAGCAGATCCTCATCCCCCTGGAGCTCCGTCGGCTGGCCCTTCAGCTCGAGCACGGCCTCCTTGGGGCAGTCCGGGTGCTCGCGGACGAGGCGGATGGCATCGCTCACCACGTGGTGGAGGTCCACCGGGGCAAAGCGGGCGGCGCGTACGCGGGAGAAGTCGAGGAACTCGCTCAGCAGCCGGCTCAGGCGGTCGCTCTCGCGAACGATGAGTGCTGCGAGGGCGCGGTCGTCCTCGTCAGCATGCTTGGTGCGGGCCAACTGCTCCACCGAACTCCGGATCGCGGCCAGCGGGTTGCGGATCTCGTGCGCCAGCGACGCGCTGAGCGCCGCCACGGCCTCCAGCCGCTCGGCGCGCAGGTGCAGCTCCTGCAACTGCTTGAGATCAGATATGTCGGTGAAGATCGCGGTGACTGACGGCCGGTCGCCAGTGGACCGCTCGAAGGTCGTGGTGGAGAGGCCGATCGGGAAGAGCTCGCCTTTGCCGCCCACCACCCAGCCCTCGCCGCGGCTCACCCGCGCGCCCTTGGTGATCCCGTCCACCACCGCAGCCCAGAGCTCGTTGCATCGAATCTTGAGCAGCTCGAGCACCGGCCGCCCGATGACTTCCTCCTCCTTCAATGCGAGGATGCGGGCCGCCATCGGGTTGATGAACGCCAGGCGGCCCTCGCCATCCACGGTGAGCACGCCGGAGCGGATGTTCTGGAGGATATCGTCGGCCTCGAGACGGACCCGCCGGAGTTCCGACGTGAGGCTGATGCGCGCCTCGGCCGCGGCCCGGAGCCCGGTCCCCAGCGCGGCAACGACGGCGAACACCACGTTGATCACGCCGAGCTGGGCCCAGAACGTCACGCCGGCTGAGCCCCCCAGCGTGGCCAGCCCCTCCGCGAGGTACAGCGCAGAGGCCGCGGTCGCCACCAGGGCGGACCTGCGCACCGGGAGCAGCACGGCGTAGATGGCCACCAGCGGCACATAGAGCGCCGTCGCGCCATTCTGCGCCTTGCCCGAGAAGTGCACCAGCACCGCCACGAGGGTCAGGTCGGCGATGGCCTGGACGCCGATCAACACCAGCCCGGGCTCCTCCCGCGAGGTCGACATGCGCCACACGCCATACGCGGTCGCGATGAACGACACCAGGACGGCGATGGAGACAATGAACGCGACGTCGGGCTGCCTGGTCCAGACGAACGAGAAGCCGAGCAGCCCGATGACGGCCACCGCGGTGCGGCCGATGAACAACCATTTGAGGAGGGTGCGACGATCCGGCAGGTCTCGCCAGGACGAGGTGGCGGCCGCCGGGACGGCGGCGGGCGGGGTCAACGCCGAGTTGGTCGCGGGGGTCGCCATGCCACTCAAGTATAGTCGGATCGGGGTGGGCGGAAATGGCATCCCGTCTGACGAGCCGTGAACCCACCGGAAGGGGATGCCATCCCGAGCAGAGCCAAGGGCCTCCAGGGCCCGGGCCGGCAGGATCACTCCGGCCGCGCCCCGTTTACCTTTCTCATACCATGTACGAACCGCTTCCTCCCCGACCGGATTTCCGCCGAGCACCGGCGCTGCTGGGCCGCGCGCTCGGGCTCAAGTGCCCGTCCTGCGGCCAGGCGCGCCTCGCCATCTCGTGGTTCAAGTTCCACGAGACGTGTCCCGGCTGCGGCCTCCGCATCGAACGGGGCGAGCACGGCTACCTGGTGGGCACCTACATGTTCAACCTGATCGCTGCCGAGCTGATCTTCGCCGCCGGCCTGGTGACGGTCCTGGTCGCCACCTGGCCCAACCCGCCGTGGCAGGTGCTGAGCTGGGCCGGCCCGCTGCTGACGGTGGCGATGCCGATCATCCTGTACCCGATCTGCCGGACGGTCTTTCTCGCCTTCGACCTCATCTTCCGGCCCGAGCAGCCCGAGGACTACCCGCTGCGAACGGGGCACGGCGTCGGCGCCGATGCCCGGTGACCGCGCGCGCGGCGAGCAGGTCCGGCTCGACAAGTGGCTCTGGGCCGCACGGTTCTTCAAGACCCGTTCCGCAGCCACCGAGGCCGTCGACGGCGGCAAGGCCCAGGTCAACGGTGAGCGCGCCAAGCCGGCCAAGCTGATCCAGGTAGGCGACGAGATTCGCCTGCGGCAGGGGGTCTTCGAGTTCCATCTCACCGTGACGGGCCTGGGCGAGCGCCGCGGGCCAGCCAGCGTGGCGGCCACGCTGTACCGTGAGTCGGCCGCGTCGCGCGCGGCGCGCGAGCGACTGGCCGAGCAGATGCGGTCGCTCGAGCCCGCGTTCGCGTACGAGCGCGGCCGCCCGACCAAGCGGGACCGGCGGGAGATCGAGCGGCTGAGAAGACGGCGGTAACGACGGGAGCGGCGGCAAGGTGATCCCGCCGCCCCCGTGTGCAACTTTCCCACCTCCCGGCATCTCCCTTCCGGACCCACTCACGGGAGATGCCCATGTTCAGCCACCCTGCGCGTCACCGCCTGAGCCGGCCTGTCCGGCGGCGGCTCGTTGCCGCCCTCGCGCTCGCCGCCTTTCCCGCCCTGCCGACACCCGGCGTCGCCCAGGGTTGGATCGACGTGGAGCGGCCGCGGCACCCCGTCGCGGCCGTATCCGATCCCGTCACCCGCGTCAGTTCCGCGGTGACCGTCACCGTGGACGGCCATGTGGCCCGGATCGGTGTGGAGGAGCGCTTCCGCAACACCGGCGGGTTCCTCGCCGAGGGGAGCTACCTCTACCCGCTGAGCGGCGAGGCCGTCTTCAGCGACTTCTCCCTCTGGATGGGCGACCGGGAACAGCGGGGCGAGGTGATGGATGCGGACCGGGCGCGCGCGATCTATGAGGACATCGTGCGGCGCCAGCGGGATCCGGCCTTGCTCACGCTCGAGGGCCACGGACTCATCCGCGCGCGGGTGTTTCCCATCCAGCCCGGCGAGACGCGGAAGGTCGCACTGCGCTACACCCAGATGCTCGAGCGTACCGGGGACGTGCTCCGGTTCCGCTACGCGATGGGCCGGCGCGGTGGCAAGGGGAGTGACTTCATGCTGGTGGTGCCCGACGCCGTCGGGCTGGGCGAGCCGTACTCACCCACGCATCAGCTCTCCACGCGCCGCCGCGGCGACCGCCTCGAAGTCATCCTTGCCACGGCCGGCGAAGGCGACGTGGAGATCTTCCTTCCGCGACGTCGCGCCGCCGTGGGCGGCTCGCTCGTCACGCACTCGGCCGGCGCCAGCGGCGGGTTCTTCATGCTGTTGCTCACGCCGCCGGCCGCAGAGCGCCAGGTCGCCGTGCCGCGCGACCTGACCTTCGTGGTCGACGTCTCCGGCTCGATGGCCGGGGACAAGATGGAACAGGCTCGCGCGGCGCTGCTCCAGGCGCTGGGGTCGCTCGGTGCCAGTGACCGCTTCCGGCTGATCGCGTTCTCTTCCCGGGTGCGGCCGTTCCGCGAGGGCTTTGCCGAGGCCACACCGGCGAACGTGCGCGCCGCGCAGGCCTTCGTCGAGGGCGTGGAGGCCACTGGCGGTACCAATATCGCCGGCGCCCTCGACGCCGCGCTGAGCCAGCCCTCGCCCGCGGGGCGCCTGCCGCTCGTGATCTTCCTCACCGACGGCCTGCCCTCCGTGGGCGAGCAGGCCCCCGATCGCATCGCCGAGCAGGCGGCGGGACGCATCGGGAGGGCCCGCATCTTCACGGTGGGCGTGGGACACGACGTCAACACCTATCTCCTCGACCGCCTTGCCCGCGAGGGCCGAGGCGCAGCGGAATACGTGGCCCCGGGGGCGAGCGTGGAGCAGGCGATCGGGGGACTGCTCTCGCGGATCGAGCGGCCCGCTCTCGTGAATCTCCGGATCCTGGACTCGCCGGTGCGGCTCACGTCGCTCCAGCCCGCGGTCTTGCCGGACCTTGTCTACGGCGACGAGCTGGTAGTCTTCGGCCGCTATGATGGCCGGGCCGGCGGGCCGGTCGTGATCGAGGGCGAGCGTAACGGCCGACGGGAGCGCTTCACCGTGCAGGCGGACTTCGGGCGGGCGCAGGCCAACGCGTTCGTGGCGCAACTCTGGGCGGCGCGGCGCGTAGGCGAGTTGACGCGGCAGATCCGGCTCGAAGGCGCGACGCCAGCGTTGCTCGAGGAGGTCAAGAGCCTGGCCCTCGAATACGGCATTCTGTCCGAGTACACGGCGTACCTGGTGCAGGAACCGACGTTGGTGCGCGGCGGTCCGGCACTGATGCCCAGCGGCACGCCCCTGGAGGATGCGTCCCTGCTGGGCGGGGCGAGCGCCGCCCGGGCCCAGACCGGCGCCAAGGCCTTCGAACGCGCCGACCAGAGCGCCCGGCTCGGCAACGTCACCTCGCTGACGGCGGCAGAAGCGCTGAGCCTGGATCGCGAACGCCGCGACGCCCCAGGCGCGCGCGGGGCCAGGACGAAGCGGGTGGGCGGCCGAATCTTCGTGGAACGCGACGGCGTCTGGACGGATGTCGCCCACACCGATACCGTGCAGACTGTGACCGTGGCCCCGTTCAGCGATGCCTACTTCGCCCTCGCGCGGGCGCTGCCCGAGCTGGCGAGCTGCCTGGCGGCGGGCGAGGAAGTCGTGGTCGCGGGCAAGCGCCTGAGCGTGAAGATCACGGCCGGCGGCCGGAGCGAGTGGTCCGCCGGAGAGCTGGCTGCCGTCGTGAGACGGTTCCGGGGCACATGACCCACGATCTCGCGGCGCTCTTCGCCGAGTATCACGCATCGCTGGTTCGCGTGCTCACGCGCCGGACCGGGGATCGTGACCGGGCGGAGGACCTCGCGCAGGAAGTATTCGCCCGGGCGGTGGCAACACCGCCCCTGAATCCCCGGCCGTGGCTCTTCGCGGTGGCACTCAACCTGGTGCGCGAGGAGGGTCGCAGGGCGGCGCGCCAGGAGCGACGGCTGACACTGCTCCAGGCCGCGTCGCCGGCTCCGGCGCCGGCACCCGACGCGGCGCTCGATGCCGAAGAACAGCGCCAGGCCGTTCGTCACGCGCTCGACTCGCTCGCGGAACGGGATCGCGAGGCGCTGCTGCTCAAGGCCGAAGGATTCAGCTACGGAGAGATCGCCGAGACGCTCGGGCTCGCGCCGGGCGCCGTCGGCACTACGCTGGCGCGCGCGCGGCGGCGGCTGGTGGAAGCCTATCGCGCCCAGGAGGCGAACCGCGATGTCGCATCTTGACGAGGGGACGCTCATGGCGCTCCTCGACGGTGAACTTGGCGCCGTCGAGGCCGACGCGGCCCGCCTGCACGTGCGCCAGTGCACCGCCTGCGCCGAGCGCCTGAGCGAACTGCAGGCCCTGAGCGGTGAGGCGGCTCGGCTGCTTGAGCGGTTGGACGGCGCAGGACGGATGGAGATCGGGACGGAGACCCGAAGGCGCCGGAGAACGGACGGCCTCGCGCGCCGGCTCGCGCTCGCTGCCACCATCGCCCTCGCCGTCGGCGCGGGGTACTGGTGGAGCGAACTGTCTCACGCCCGCCCCGAGGTGGCTGAGACGCGGGCAAGGCCCGTGCGGCTGCCGCCGGCGCCGACCGAATCGGTCTCTCCTCTTGCCAGCGAACGCGCGGCGGCGCCTGGCGCATCGAAAACCGCCGCGCGGCCCGGCGAGACCCGGCCCGAGCGCGCCACGACCGTGGCGATGCCTCGCTCTCTGGCGCAGACGGACAGCAGCGCCGCGCGAGGACAGATCGCCGCGCTGTCGGCGGAAGCGCCCGCCGCGGCCGACCGGGCAGGGGCGGCTCCGCGGGTCCGGGCGGACCAGTTGTCCGACGCGGAGCAACGCGCGCTCGATCGCGGCGAGCAGACCGTGCCGACCGGCGCAGGCGGTGCGGCGCGGGCACCGGCCGCCAACGTTGGGGCAGGACGGGCGGAAGGTCCGGCCAGCCGGCTCATGCTCATCGCCGGCCTCTCGCCCGATCGGATCGACGTCACACCGGGGCCGCCCGGTGAGACGGCGCCGCTGGTACGCGTCTCGTATCGGCTGCCGGACGGTCGTCCGCTCGTGCTGGAACAGCAGGCCACCGGCCGCCGCGAGCCGGACACGCTGGTGGAGCGCACCGGGCGCCGCACGACCATCCAGTGGCACAAGGCGGGCGGCGTGCTGATCCGCCTGTCGGCCGACCTCGAACCGGACTCGCTGTGGACGATCGCCAGGAAGATCCAGTAAAGACCGGGCGGTTGCTGGGCGCCGCCCTGCTGAGCTATCAGCTCATCGTCACGCTCGCCATCACGCTGCTGCCGCTCCGGCTTACCTGGCCGGAGCGCTTCGTGTTCACCTGGGATTGGTCCGTCGGCGATCTCGTTGCCAACCTCGCCCTGTTCGTCCCCCTCGGCCTGTTCTGGCGCATCGCGGTCCCCGGACCCCGGCACGCGCCGCGCGACCGCCATGGCCTCCGCGTGCTCACCATCGGCCTCGGGGCAAGCTTCGTCATCGAATG
>JBMOPM010000233.1:0-2711 GCA_049323575.1 Gemmatimonadota bacterium
CGCGGCGAGCCCGGCAAGCAGGAGGGGCAACAGCTTCTATCATCACCAGGCGGAATTCATGGGAAAGGGTGATCAGAAAACTCGACGGGGCAAGATCTTCCGGGGGACCTACGGCAAGCGGCGTCCGCGGCGGCAGCGCAAGGCGCGGAGCATGGCCAGGCCGGCGACCTGACGCGGGGGGCTCGGCCCCCCGCCTTTTCATCGCTGAGGGACAACCCGGCGCGCGCCCACCCATCGTTCCCACCACCAGCGGCCGTACGGGTCGTCCGCGCTCAACACGCTCGTCTGCACCCCGCCCGTGGCACTGTGAATGAAGCGGCCATCGCCCACGTAGAGGCCCACGTGGGTGATCGTACCATCCCTGCGGTTGGAGAACGTGAGGATGTCCCCGCGCTTGAGCCCCGCGAGGTCCTTGGGCACCTCGATCCCTTCGCGTGCCTGATCGGCGCTGCGGCGCGGCAGGCTGATGCCGTGCTGGCGGTAGGCGTACTGGATGAGGCCGGAGCAGTCGAAACCGCCGCCGGAGATCGAGTCCCCACCCCATGCGTAGGGCGTCCCCATCGCGCCGAGCGCGGTCTGCACCACCGAATCGGCAAGCGTCACGACCGCGGCGTCGCCGGGGAGGACCGCGACCGCCGAGAGTGAGGGCTGCTCCTGGCTGGCCGGCTCGCTCGCGGCGGCCGCGCGGGGTCGACGCCCCGATGCGCCGCCGCCGAGCGCGAACCGCGCCCCGATTTCCACGCCGCGGCCGCTTCCGGCCCCCAGCCTCCGATAGCGTGCCTCTACTGAGAGCCGCGCGATGCTGGCCAGTCGGAACTCCCAGCCACCTCCGGCCGACCAGGTGCCCCAGACGCCGCTGAGGGAACCGGCGCCCAGGCCCGCGCCCACCCCGGCAGCGAGGAACGGCCCGGGACGGCCCCCTTCGAATGCCGTAATGCCGGCCTCGGCACCCCAGAGTCGCGCGTTACCGCTGCCGCCGTACCAGGTGCCGGCGACATTCGCCCGCAGGCCGATGACCGTGGACCAGCCATAGGACAGCGAAAGCCGGCTCCAGTCGCGATCCGCGAAGTAGCGGGCGTAGCTGACGCTCAGCTGCGCCTCGGCGCGGTCTGCTGCTGTGAGACACAGACAGCACAAAACGAACACAGCCGCCCGGCGCGGTCGGTGGTTCATCGGACGGGCGTGGGTCGGCCGGAACGCAGGTCCACGCGGTAGCGCGCGAAACGGGCGCAGTCCTTCCACAGCTCGGCCTCGATGGTGGTGTCATTGACGAGGCGCGGCGCCTCGCCGGTGTAGAGCAAGGGAACGATGACGCGGCGCTCCCCGCGATGGATCACGAGGTTGCGCTCGACGCAGGAGTCACCGGCCGCCGCACGGCCGATTCTGGGCGATGAGAACCACACCGAGACCGAATCGGACACGGTCAGCGCGAGGCTGTCGGCGATGGCCGGCTCCACAGCCGTCCGCTCGGGAGGTGGGGCCGCTTCCTTTGCGGTGCAGGCCCCGAGCACGATCATGAGAAGCAGGAGCCGCCCGCTCACGGCGCCTCCGGCCGGCGCTCATCGGGCGCGTGCTCGGCGACGGCGGCTTCGATCGCGGCGGTGTCCGGCGCGCCCTCGGGCGTGAGCGCCAGGGTCTCCCGCACCCTGGGGGAGCGCCGCACGAGGAAGAGCCAGAGGATGATCACCGCAAACGCCGCGACCGCACCGGCAGCCATCGTGAGGTAGACGCCCGTCATCGGATCGGCGATGCGGGCGGCGAGGATGGTGGCGGCCCGGGCCCCGCAAAACGAAGCTGCCCACGCCAGCACCGGCGTGAGCAGCCACCCGAACACCTTGAGAAGGCGGCGCCAGATCGGCACCCGTCAGCCTCGGTTGAGCTGCACCGTGGCGATGAGTCCGGAGATGCCCAGCGCGGCGATGAGCGAGACGCCGAACGTGCCGAGGCCCCACGATGCGCCCGGGACGTGGAGGAACACGGCCGCCACCATGACGATCGCGGCGACCACCACGAGCTGGACGGCGAACCCGGGCACCGAGGGCGCACCGTTCCGCTTCGTCTGCGCTGCCAGCACCGCCGCGCCCATCCACGCCGAGAAGCTGCCGAGCATCCACCACACCGGGTGGTGCCACCAGTTGCTGAAGCCGCCGATCTCGTCCCACCGGTTGGTGTACACGCCGATCGGGCGCAGAATCGCCACGTCAGGAATCAGGAAGACGATCGCCGCACCGAGGCCGATACCGGCCGCCGTTGCGATACCGTCGATGCCGCGCGCCCGCGTCCAGAGCCCGGGCAGCGTCGACACGGCAACCGCGCCGGCCACCAGGATGATGCCGCACACGATCAGCTCGGCCATGCCGCCCAGATACTGCATCGCGAAGCCGAAAGCCGCCACGAGGGCCGCCGTCAGCAGGCCCAGCTGGATGCAGCCCCGCGTGACCATGCGAAGGTCGAGATTTTCCGACTGGTAAGGCACCGCTGCGCTCATGCGCGCTCCGTTCGGGGAAGAAGCCGCCATAGTATAACCGAGGGCGGAGGGCCCGCGCTATCCGCTGAATGCGAGCCAGGCCACCACGTCGGTCGCCGCCCAGGCGCCAAGCGCCAGGTACATCCCCCGCTGGTGCTGGGCCGGCGCGAACTTTTCCCGCCGTATGAACCACGGCACCAGCACGGCCAGCCATGCCGCGAGCGCCCCGCCCAGGGCCACCCAG
>JBMOPM010000234.1:0-2709 GCA_049323575.1 Gemmatimonadota bacterium
CGTCCGCCACGCCATCGGCGCGATGGCCCGACACCACCGCAAACGCGCCGGCCTCGCCTCGCAGCGTCACGGGGATCGCGGCGCGGCCGGTGGCGCCCAGCACGCTCGACACGCCGGGGATCACCTCCCACCGCACGCCCGCCTCGGCGCAAGCCAAAGCCTCCTCGGCCCCACGCCCGAAGACGAACGGGTCTCCCCCCTTGAGCCGCACCACGACGCGCCCGGCATCCGCGTGCACCACGAGCAGGGCGTTGATCACCCGCTGCGGCACCGACGGACCGCCCGGCGTCTTGCCTACCGGAATCCTCACCGCGTGCGGCGGCGCCTCGTCCAGGAGTTCCGCGCCGATCAGCCGGTCGTACAGCACCACGTCCGCGCGCCGGAGCGCACTCAGCCCGGCCACGGTGATGAGACCGGGATCCCCCGGCCCTGCCCCGACCAGGTATACCTTGCCCCGGTCGATCATTCGGGTCCCACGCCCATGACGTCGAGGAACCGCTGCCGGGCCGCGGGCTCGTTGCCTGCGCGGAGCAGGCTGAAGACATCCGAGTCCACCAGCCGGTACCACAGCGACCGGCGGATGCCGGCGTCGGGGATCCGCTGGGCCAGCGGCGCCCGCACGGTGGAGGCCAGCTCCAGGAACTGGCCGTACTCCTCCCCGATCCGGGTCTCCAGCCATTCCCTGACCCGCCACGGCCAGTGCTGGCGCTCGTCCCCCGGTCGACACCGCGATCGTCAGCTCGCCGCGACGCAGCACCGACGGCACGATGAACGTGCAGTGCGCCGGATCGTCCACTACGTTGACGGGGATGCCGCGGGCCATCGCTTCGCGCCACACGCTGCGGTCGACCGCGGAATCGCCGGCGGCGCTGATGACGAGCGCCACGCCGTCGAGATCGTCCGGCTGCCATGCGCGAGGGCGATGCGCGATCCGGCCGCTCACCCGAAGCTCCAGCAGCCGCTCCGTGAGCCGCTGCGCGATGACCGTCACCCGCGCCTCCGCCTCCAGCAGGCCGATGGCCTTGGGTTCCGCGATCGGGCCACCGCCGACGACTACGCAGGCGCGGTCACGCAGATCCAGCTGTACGGGGTAGTACGGCATCGTCAGGCATCCACGCTTACGTCGCGCAATGCGATGCCGTCACGGCCCAGATCGAGCGTGAGCCGGCCCCGGTCGGTATCGATCGTTGCCACATAGCCCCCCGGGCCCTGCGGCACGAACCGCACGCTCGTGAGCCTGCTGTCCTCCAGTGCGGTCAGCGCCGCGTTGACCTCCGCCACCCTCTCCGCGACCGCGCGTCCCTGCGGCGTGCGCCCGAAGAGTCGCACCCATGCCGCCTCGATCGGCGCGCCGTGGAGGGCGCGTACGCGGAGCGAGCGGAGGCCTGCCTCGAGCACCCCCTCCAGCAGATCCGCGAGGTCGGCGTCCACCAGCCCGGCGGTCGCGGCGTCCGCGAGGGCGAGCAATTCGATTCGCACCTCGTGGTCAGACACCGCGGTCGCCGCCGCCCTGGCCTCGGCGGCCAGGACCGGGCGCAGTTCCTCGTCAATCGCGAAGGTCAAGCAGTACCTCCACCTCGTGTTCGAAGCTGCCGGTCTCGAGGGTGCAGTGCATCCCGCACTCCTTGGGCGCATTCGTCTCCCACCACCAGCGGCCGGCCCGCGGATCCTCCGCCGGCGTCGTTGCCCGCGTGCAGGGCGCGCAGCCGATGCTGGTGAAGCCGCGGGCGTACAGCGCGTGCGACGGCAGCTCGTGGCAGCGGACATAGGCCATCAGCTCGTCATGGGTCCAGTCGGCCAGCGGATTGATCTTGGCCATGCCGCCGTGATCGTGGTCCACCTCGACCTTGCGGATGTTCGCGCGGCTGGCCCACGTCTCCCGCCTGAGGCCGGTGATCCACGCATCCAGACCGCCGAGCACCCGCTGCAGCGGACGCACCTTGCGCACCTGGCAGCACAGCAGCCGGTTCGGCACACTGCGGTAGAACAGGTTGACGCCGTGCCGGCGTGTCATCGCCTCGACTTCTACCGCGTCCGGGCTGTGGACCTCGATCGGGATCCGGTAGCGCTCGCGCACCTGATCGATCAGGTCGTGCGTCTCCTGGTGCAGTCGGCCCGTGTCGATCGTGAAGACGCGGATGCCCGGGTCGATCCGCCACGCCATATCCAGCAACACCATCCCCTCGGCCTGGAAGCTCGTGCAGAGCGCCACGTGCTTGCCGAACCGCTCCAGCGCCCATGCCAACACCGCCTCGGCCGGCTGGTCGTCGAGCTGCACGGCGACCTCGCCCGCCTCGACGTCGTCCATCGGCTCTCCCGCGAGGTCGCGGCTCATGCTTCCTCCGATGCCGGCCGGCGCCGGAGCCGCAATTCGCCACGCACCTCCTCCACCGGCCGGCCGGTCGCGGCCGCCACCAGCACTTCGTCCGGCTGTCGATCGGAGAAGGCGCGAAAGCTCTCGCCCTCCTCCCTGCCCTCGAGCCACGCGCGCACCAGCCGCTCCACATGCAGATGGATCTCTTCGGCAGGGACGCGTTTCACGAGCGGATACCCTACCGCCGCGGTCGGACCTTGCCCTCCCCGGAGGTAGATGTCGTAGCCCTCCAGCCGCTCACCCGCACCACCGCGCTCGCGCAGCGTGGTGCCCTGGATCCCGATGTCGCCGATCCAGTGGTGAGCGCAGGCGTGGGGGCAGCCGTCGAGGTTGAT
>JBMOPM010000235.1:0-34391 GCA_049323575.1 Gemmatimonadota bacterium
CGAGGCTCGGCGGAGCACCGGGCGATCTACCTCCAGACCTACCGGCTGGCGGGTGAACGGCTCGAGCAACTGGTGAAGGAGGCCGGCGCCGCATCCTGGGGAGTGATTCTCGACGCCGACGAAACCGTGGTCGACAACTCGCTGTTCCAGGTGGAACTGTTCCGCGATGGCGCGACCTACAGCGAGGAGCGGTGGAACGCGTGGGTCCGGCGGCGGGAGGCCCCGGCGCTGCCCGGCGCGGCGGCATTCACCGCACGCGTGCGCGAGCTGGGCGGCAAGGTGGTCATCGTGACCAATCGGGACCAGGCGGTCTGCGGCGACACGCGCGCCAACCTCGATGCGGCGGGGATCACCACCGATCTCGTGCTCTGCAAACAGCCAGGGCAGAGCGACAAGAACCCGCGCTTCGACGCGGTGGCCGCCGGCACGCCGCCTTCGACCCTGCCGCCGCTCACGGTGCTGATGTGGATAGGCGACAACATTCAGGATTTCCCGGGAACCACGCAGGCTATCCGCGAGCTTCCCGACAGCGCATTCGAGCGCTTCGGCCGCGCGTGGATCGTGCTGCCGAATCCGATGTACGGGTCGTGGGAGCGGCGCTGAGGCGCCGTTACTTCCGCTTCACGCCGCGGACGGCCTCGGCGTTTGACGGGTCCTCGGGCCAATGGTGCTTGGGGTAGCGGCCCCGAAGATCCTTCCGCACCTCGAAGTACGTCCCCCGCCAGAACCCCGCGAGATCGCGCGTCACCTGCACCGGCCGGTACGCCGGGGACAGGAGGTGCAGCGTGAGCGGCACCTTCCCGCCCCCGATGCGGGGCGTCTCCATCCAGCCGAAGACCTCCTGAAGCCGCACCGGCAGCACCGGCGCCTCGGGGTCGGTGTAGTCGATGGCGATGCGCGATCCGCTCGGCACCGTGATGCGGTCCGGCGCGAGTTCGTCGAGCGCGGCGCGCTGCTGCCAGGTGAGTCGCTGGAGCAGGAGGCCGCCGAGATCCAGCCGCTCCACGTCCGCCTTCCGGCGGAGCCCCGTGAGGCTCGGCGCGAGCCAGGCATCGAGTGAAGCCATGAGCGCCTCGTCGCTCACGTCCGGCCAGTCCGGATCGAGGCGATGGAGAAAGGCGAGCCGCTCGCGGATGCGGCGCGCGGCGTCGCTCCAGGGCAGCGACAGTTCGCCGCTCCTGATCGCGCCGAGGAGCGCGCGCGTCACGGCCTCCGGCTCCGGGTCGGCCAGCGGCGCATCCCGCAGCACGAGGGCACCCAGGCGCACCCGCCGCCGGGCCGCAACCGCCTGCGCCGCGCCATCCCACGCGATCACGTCCTCGCGCTCGAAGTCGCCGCCGAAATGTGCTTCCAGCTCCGCCGGCTCGAGCGCCGCGGCCAGCTGGATGCGGCTCTCCGAGCCGGCATCGTCGAGCGCGGCCGCCACGAGGTATCCGGCCTGCGCGAGCGGGGCCGCGGGCGACAGCGAGGCACCGCGGCCGTTGCGGAGCAGGAACCGGCCCGGCTGTCCCGGGCGGCGCTGCGCGATGCGGTCCGGATAGGCCAGCGCGAGCAGCAGGCCCGGCGACACGCCGTCCGGGGCGCGTGCCGTGGCGCCGCCGCCGCGCACCGCGGCCCTGAACGCCACGGCCTCGCGGCGCGCCCGCTCGAGGCCGGTGCGGTCGATCTCCCAGCCGGGGCCGCTCCTGGGTCCCCGGCCTTGCAGCGCCTCCAGCCGGATGGCGATATCCGGATCGGGCGGCCCCGCCAACCCGCGCGCGATGTCGCGCTCGGTGAGCAGCGCCGCGAGGTCCGCCGCGTCCGCGATGGCGCCGAGTTCATCGGCGCGGAGCAGCATGTGGGCGAGCCGGGGATGGAGCGGCAGCGCGGCCATCCGGCGTCCGTGCGCGGTGATCCGCCCTCGGGGATCGATGGCGCCGAGCTCGCGGAGCAGTTCGCGCGCCTGGGCGAACGCGGCCGCGGGCGGCGGGGTGAGCCAGCGGAGCGCGGACGGGTCGGGCACGCCGGCCGCGGCGAGATCGAGGGCGAGGGGCGCGAGATCGGCGTCGAAGATTTCGGGCGTGCGCCGGGGCACGAGACCGGCATCGTCGTGCGCGGCCCAGAGCCGATAGCAGATGCCCGGTCCCGTGCGGCCCGCGCGCCCGCGGCGCTGATCCGCCGCGTCGCGGGTGACCCGCACCGTCTCCAGCCGCGTCATGCCGGTGCGCGGAGAGAAGCGCGGGACGCGCATGAGCCCGCTGTCGATCACCACGCGGATGCCGTCGATGGTGAGGCTGGTCTCCGCGATGGAGGTGGCCAGCACCACCTTGCGCTGCCCCGGCGGGGACGGCGCGATGGCAGCATCCTGATCGGCGGCGGACATGGTGCCGTGGAGGGGGTAGAGCCGCACGGTGGAAGGCGCGAGGGGCGAGTTCCCGATATGCGCATCGAGACGCTCTTTCACCCGCGCGATCTCCCCCGCTCCCGGCAGAAAGACCAGCACGTCTCCCTCTTCCTCCGCCAGCGCGTCCAGCACCGCGCTCGCCACCGCGTCCTCCACACGCTGGTCCCGGCGGGGCGGCCGGTAGCGGGTGTCGACGGGCCACGCGCGGCCTTCGCTGGTGATGGTCGGCGCATCGCCGAGGAGCGGGGCCACGGCCGCGCCGTCGAGCGTGGCGGACATCACCAGGATGCGGAGATCGGGTCGGAGGACGCTCCGGGTCACGAGCGTGAGCGCGAGGCCCAGGTCGGCATGGAGGCTCCGCTCGTGGAACTCATCGAAGATCACGAGGCCCGCAGGTTCGAGCGCGGGATCCTCCTGAAGCATGCGGGTGAGCACACCCTCGGTCACCACCTCGATGCGGGTGGCGGCGCTCACCCTGGTGTCCAGCCGCACGCGATAGCCCACCGTGCGGCCCACCGGCTCGTCCAGGAGCCGCGCCATGTAGTGCGCCGCTGCGCGGGCCGCGAGGCGTCGGGGCTCCAGCATGACGATCGTCCGGCCGCCGAGCCACTCCGCGTCCAGCAGCGCCAGCGGCACCCGCGTGGTCTTGCCGGCGCCCGGCGGTGCCTCAAGCACCGCGGCACCGGCGCCTCCGAGCGCGGCGCCCAGGCGGGGGAGGGCCTCGTCGATGGGGAGGGACATCGATCCTACAGGCGCGCAATCTCGCTCAGGTGACGATCGATGGCGGCGCGGTCGAGCCCGCGGCCGCCGATCGTCACCCCGGCGGTGGGCGCGGTGAAGGCGGTCCAGGCGGGCACGAACGTCGCCAGCGAAATCATCGGGCGTCCTCATAGCTTGGGTGATGGAGGAACAGTAGCGCGGTCGCATGCTCATGCCAGCCACGTCCATCCTTCTCGCCCTCGTGCTCGTGGCGCCAGCCGTCCCCGGCGGCGGTCAGCTCACGCCCGAGGAGATCATCGCGGAGCGGATCGAACAGATCCGCCAGGGCAATGCGCCGCTCGTGGGCAGTGACACCATCGCGTCGTCGGTGCTGGTCCCGGCGTTCTACGAGCGCCGGCAGTTCCGGCCGGCGTGGACCAGCGCCGCCACGGTCGACGACCTGATCCGGCTCATCGAAGACAGCGAGAACGACGGGCTCACGCCCGCCGACTATCATCTCGCCGCGATCCGGCGGGTCCGGCAGGAGGTGCGCACCGCCGCATCCGCCGAAGCCGTGGCGAACCTCGACCTCCTCTGCTCCGACGCGCTGGTGCGGCTGGTCTACCACTTCCGCTTCGGCAAGGTGGATCCGGCGCGCCTGGATCCCACCTGGAACATGATCGTGGATCTGCCCGGCGGCATCGATCCCGTCACCGCCATGCAGCAGGCGATCGACTCGGGCCGCCTGTTCGAGATCGCGGGCAGCTATCGCCCGCAGCATCCGGCCTACGTGCGGCTCCGGCAGGCGCTCGCCGCCTACCGCACGATCGAGCGGGCGGGCGGCTGGAAGCCGATTCCCGCCGGGCGCCCGCTCGAGCCGGGGATGATCGATCCCCGCGTGCCGCTCGTGCGCCGGCGCCTCGCCATCACGGGCGACCTGCCGGAATCGGCCGCGCGCGACACTTCCACGGTGTACGACGCCGCGCTGGGGGCAGCAGTGAAAGCGTTCCAGGAGCGGCATGCCCTCGCGGTCGACGGGACCGCGGGCCCGGCCACGCTCCGCGCGATGAACGTGCCGGTCGGCGAACGCATCCGCACCATCCGGGTCAATCTCGAGCGCGCCCGCTGGGTCATGCACGATCTGCCGAGCCGTTTCGTGGTGGTCAACATCGCGGGGTTCATGGTCTACTGGGTGGTGGACGGCCAGTCGATCTGGGAGTCGCGCGTGGTGGTCGGGAAGACCGCCACCAGGACGCCGACTTTCCGCGCGACCATGCAGTACCTGGTGCTCAATCCGACCTGGACCGTGCCGCCGGGGATCATGCGCCGCGAGATCCTGCCCGGCATGGCCCGGAATCCGCACTACCTGGCCAGGCACGGGCTCAGGATGGTGAACGGCCAGGTCATTCAGCCGCCGGGCCCGTCCAATGCCCTGGGGCGGATGAAGTTCATGTTCCCCAACCCGCACAACGTCTACCTGCACGACACGCCGGCCAAGGAGCTCTTCGACGAGCCCACGCGCACGTTCAGCCACGGGTGCATCCGGGTGGAAAAGCCGTTCGAGCTGGCCGAGCTGGTGCTGGACGACCCGGTCGCGTGGAACGAGAAGGCCCTCATGGATTCGGTCGCCACGGGCCGCACCCGGACGGTGTTCCTCGCGCGCCCCGTGCCCGTGCTCGTGCTCTACTGGACCGCGTCGGTGGGACGGGACAATCGGCTGCGCTTCTTCCCCGACGTGTACCATCGCGACGCCGCGGTGGCCCGGGCGCTCGACATGCCGTTCAGCTTCAGTCGGCGCATCCGTGCGCACGCCGCGGCCGCGGTGAAGCCATCGTGAAGATCCGAGGGTTGTCTCTGCCCCGCCCCGTTTGGTAGGTTGACCGGCCTCATGCGTCGTATTCGCCAGCTCGCGCGGGCCCTGGCACCCGCGTGTCTCTTCGCGTTGTCCCTGTCGGTGGTCGCGACCGCCAGGGACCGGTTCCGGCGGCTCGGGGAGGACGAACCCAAGCCGGCGGCGAACGCCGGCCGTGCCGGGCTCGTCGCGCTGGCGGGGCCTCGACTGCGCTCCGCCGCGCCGAACCTGCCGGCGCGCACCCTGGAGCGGGCGCTCACCGCGTACGAGCGCGCGCTGGCCCGCGGTCTCACCACCAGCTCCGTGCTGACCATCATCGACTACGGCCTGCCGTCCACGGCGAAGCGGCTCTGGGTGCTCGACGTCGGGCGCGGCCTCGTGCTCTTCAACGAGCTGGTGGCCCACGGCAAGCGCACCGGCGAGAACCTCGCGCGCGCCTTTTCCAATCGGCCCGGCAGCAATCAGTCGTCGCTCGGCGCGTTCCTGACCGGCGGAACGTACATCGGCAAGCACGGCCTCTCGCTCCGGCTCAAGGGGCTGGAGCCCGGGATCAACGACCAGGCCGAGGCGCGGGCGATCGTGATGCACGCGGCGAAGTATGTGAACGAGGACGTGGCCCGGAAGCTGGGCCGCCTGGGCCGCAGTCAGGGCTGTCCCGCGGTGCGCCCCGAGGTGGCGGCCGACGTGATCCGGACCATCCAGGGCGGGACGTTCCTGTACGCCTACTATCCCGATACGACCTTCGAGCGGCGGTCGACCTATCTCAACTGACGAGCCGCACCGCGCGCCGTCCCCGGGCCCGGCTTGACGCCCGGACCGGCGCCCACCACATTGCGCCTTGCGCGGCGATTTCCCCGACTTGACGGGCCGCGCTTCCGGGGTTCCCCCGGACCCACCGTCTAAGTCGCGGATCGAGCGGCCCGCGACGGCAATCGCAGGCCGCTTCGTGTTATCGGCACCCAACAGGGCCGCCTCCGTCCCGGCGGCCCGGCATGCAGAGTGACGGCCAGAGTCCCGGCTCGATGACCCGTCCGCCAGACCGTAGCCCGGCCTCCACCTCGGGAGGCATACGGTGGCCCAGCCGGTCAGGATCGCCCTCCGATCCTGGGACCATGCGCGAGCGGGGCGGGAACGTTTCCAGCGAAAGGGCATGTTCCATGTGCGAAGGCACCGACGTCGATCTGTCCCCTGATTCCCCGAGCCACGAGCGACCCGCCGTCATTCCTCTGCCGCCCTTGAGGGCGCGATCCACCGGGGCCCGCGCCGGCAAGGATGCGACGCTCTGCCTGCCCGTCCCGACCGGCCGGATTCGCCACGTCGCGCGCCGCTGGCGGAAGCTTGCCCGCGAGCACCGCGTCGAGGTCATGGTGCGCGGCTGCCTGCTGCTGGCCGCGAGCACCGTGCGCTACCGGATCGACCGCTGCGCCGACGTCCCCATCGATCCGCATGCCCTCTGGCTGCGCACGCGCGACGAGACCGGCCTCGAGCCGCCGGCACTGCCGGCGTTCGACGTGGGAGCCGGCGGCACGCTCGAACTGGTGGTGGATCGCCGGGTGTACGCGGTCGTGGCCACCGGCCGGGCAGCCGATCTGGGCCCGCTGGGCGACGAACTGGCGCGGGCCGTGGGCATGACCGGGGCGGAATGGGCGCCCGTGGTCGGCGGAGGCGGGCGCGGGACGCGCCGCCGCCTCAGGCACGTGGATGACGAGGGGTCGCGCGAGGTGAGCTACGAAGCGCGGGAGCGCGCCGATTGACCTTCACCGCTCCTGCATCCACCGCACGTACCGCCGGATCATCGCTTCGGGCTCACCGCGCAACTGCGGCATCGCGGGCATCGGCATCCGGTGGTACGGGGGCCGCGGCGGGTTGATGCCCCCGAGCACCGCGGCCTGGAACGCGCTGTCGGAAAACAGCGGCGCGTGGTACTTCGGGTCCACCAGCGAGGGGGCGATCTTCGTCCCCTCCAATTGATCTCCATGGCATCCGGCGCACCGGCGCTCGTACTCGAGCCGCCCCTCGGCGTGCTCCGCCGGGACGGCGGGCCCGGCTCTGCCCGGTGCGCCATCCGCCGCGCGACACGCGAGTGCGGCGGCCAGGGTCAGAAGCATCCGGCACCTAGTCATCGAGGGTCCTGGGCCAGTCCGACGTGAGCAGGCGCGACAGGGCCCGGTCCGCCAGCAGGCGGCCACCGGTCTGGCAGCGCGGACAGTAGTTGGTCTCGTGGTCGGCGTAGCGGATACGCTGCACCGTGGTGCCGCACGCGGGACAGGGTTGCCGGAACCGTCCGTGCACCGCGAAGCCCTCGCGGAACGCGGTCACGCTTTCCGGGAACCCGTCGCCCGCTGCGGCCCTCAGCCGCTCGGTCCAGGTGGAGAGCGTGTGGCGGGCCGCGTCGAAGAGGCGCGCGGCATCGGTGTCCGTGAGCTTCGCGGTGAGCTGGAGCGGCGAGAGTCGAGCCGCGTGGAGAATCTCATCCGCGTACGCGTTGCCGATCCCGTCGATGAGCCGGGGATCGGTGAGGGCCCGCTTGAGGGTGTGGTTCTCCGACTTGAGCCGCGCGATGAACGACGCCACATTCGTGGCCGTCACGTCGAGCCCGCCGCGGTCGTGCGCCGCCAGGCCCGCCTCCCCCGACACCAGGTGCAGCGAGGCCCGCCGCTTCCTGCCGGCTTCCGTGAGGAACAGCGTACCGCCCGGAAAACCGAATTCGGCGAGCACGGTGCCCGGCGGCCGCTTCGCTGGCGGCCGCCACTTGAGGCGGCCCGCGATCATGAGATGGATGACGATGAACCTGCGCTCGCCGGCCGGCGCCGGCTCGAGGTGGAGCACGATCCGCTTGCCGGTTCGCCCAACATCCACCACCCGGCACCCGATGATCTCGTCCACCGCGGGCGTCACGCTGCGCAGCACGAACGCGTTCCTGAGTGTCACCCGCTCGAGCGGCCGGCCCACGATGCGCGGGCGCAGGCAGTCGAGGTAGACGAGGATGTCCGGCAGCTCGGGCATGATGGGCGCCGCCCGGCGTCCCTCAGTCGACGAGGGTGATCGCGGTCACCTGCGTCGCGTTGCCGGCCAGCACCACGGTCCGTACCGCGCCCGCCGGCAGATCCTGCGGGGCCGTGCGGAGCAGTTCGGTGGCGGCGGCGGGCAGCGTCACCACGATCTGGTACGTGCCGGCCGGCCGTTCGGAGTATGCCGTGAGATTCGTGTAGGGCAGGTTGGCGAACACGGGCGCGTTGGGATCGACCGCCGCCCCCGGGGCGACGACGTGCACGTCGAGCGCACCCAGGCTGCGGATGCCATGCAGGACGCGGATCTTGATCTGGCCGGCCGCGGGCGGCGGCGGGTCGTCGTTCGTGATGTTCGCGCCCACGCCGACCTGGTCGCCGTAGGCGACGATCGTCTGGTCGAGGTTGCCGGCGATCGGCGTACCGAAACTCACCGAGCCCGATGGTGCGGTGATGCGGAACGTGTAGGCGCCCTGGTTCACCGTGAAGTAGTCGCTGGCCGTCCCGAAGGCGAGGCTCGCGCCCGCCGTCGTCGCCGCGAGGTCGAGTTGCAGCGTGGGGAAGCCCTCGACGGCGTGGACGAAGCGGACCCGGCCCGTGGCCGTCGGCCCGGTGCCCGGGTCGCTGCCGCATCCCGCCGCGGCGACCAGCAGAAGGCCGGCGGTCAAGGTGCGTCGCAGGTGTCTGATCATCGCATCTCCTGGAAAACCGTCGCGTTCGTGTTGCGTGGTGCCCGGAAGTTAGCCAGGCGGGTCGAATCGGGCTTGCACCGCGGGCGCCTCGCCGGAGTCACCGGGTGATGTTGCCGTTCTCGTGCTACGCCATCGTCGCGCCCGGCCTCGAGGCCATCACGGCCCGGGAACTCGAGGCCCTCGGGCTCGTGCCCGACGTTACGGAGGCCGGCGGCGTGGAGTTCCAGGCCACGCGGGAGCAACTGTACGCGGCCAACCTCCGGCTCCGCACCGCGAGCCGGATCGTCGTTCGCATCGCCCGGTTCCATGCGCGCACCTTTTTCGAGCTGGAACGGCACGCGGCCCGGGTGCCCTGGGCGGAGTTCATGGCGCCGGGCGCGGCGGTCGCCTTCCACGTGACCTCGCGCAAGTCGAAGCTCTACCACCATGGGGCGATCGAGGAGCGGCTGGCGCGTGCCGCCACCGGGCGCGGCAGCGAGCCCGGCGGGCCGTCCGCGCTCTTCGTCGTCCGCGTGCTCCGCGACCAGGTGACCATCTCCGCCGACAGCTCGGGCGAGCTGCTGCACCGGCGCGGCTATCGCCAGGCCACCGCCAAGGCGCCGCTGCGGGAGACGCTGGCCGCGGCGATGCTGCTCGCCTCCGGGTGGGACGGCGTGGCGCCGCTCGTGGATCCCTTCGCGGGCTCCGGCACCATCCCGATCGAGGCCGCGCTCATCGCCCGGCGGATCGCGCCGGGCCTCCATCGGCGCTTCGCCTTCGAACACTGGCCCGGGTTCGACGCCGCGGCCTGGGAACGCGTCAGGGCCCGGGCGGCGTCCGAAGTGGTCGCCGCGGCGCCGGGCCCGATCATCGGCGCGGACCGGGACGCCGGCGCCATCCGCGCGGCGACGGGCAACGCGGAACGCGCCGGCGTCTCGGCCGACGTGGAGTGGCGCCGCGCCCCGCTCTCGACGCTGGCCCCGCCGCGCGGACGGGGCTGGCTGATCACCAATCCACCGTACGGGGTCCGAGTGGGTGAGCGCCGCCGGCTCGACGAGCTGTACGCGGAGCTGGGCGCGATCGCGCGGGAGCGGCTCGGGGGGTGGACGCTCGCGCTGCTGTCGGCGAGCGGCGCGCTCGAGGCACGAACCGGCCTGGCGCTTTCGGTGGCATGGCACACGACGAACGGCGGGATTCCGGTGCGGCTCATGACGGGAACGGTGCCTGAACCGGGGTGACCCATCGGGTGGCGAACCTCGACCGCATGCTGGCGCAGTTGCGCGCGGTTGGCTGCGAGGTGGATGAGCGGACCGAGGAATCCGGGTACGGCCGGCTCGGATGGGTGATGGACCCGGAGGGCACGCGCATCGAGCTGTGGGAGCCACCGGTACCCGCTGACCATTGACCGCGGTCCGTCCGGCGGGCCACGGTCTACGGTCAATGGCGCTTCCGGTGCCGCCTCACCATGTCGATCGCTTCCTCCACCCGCAGGCGATAGGCCTCGATCGGCTCCTCGAGCCCGCGGACCGGGAGGACGAAGTGGGGGTCGTCGGGCTCGGACGCCCCGGCGCGATCATCCACCATCAGATCGCCGCCCCGCTGCTCCACGGCCGTTTCCCAGCGCTCGACCGCGTCCAGCAGGTCGGCCACGCTGGCGTTGCGGTCCCGGGAGTGGACGACGATGCCGCGCGCGTCCAGGCGGTCGATGATTTCCTGGCGGACACGCTGGAGGTCGGAGGGGTCGCTCATCGCGCACCGCCCGCACCGCCGGCCTTCAAGCTGCCCAGCACCGCCCCGAGATCGAGCGTGCTGGCCTGCTGCTGGATCGTGTCCTGGAGCTTCGGGAAGAGGCCCCTGGCCTCCTCCTGGAAGCGCGCGAAGAGCGAGCGCAGATCGTCCGCGCTGAGCGTGCGGCCCTGGGCGTAGTACCGCTTCGCCACGTGCCCCAGGGCATAGGTGGACGCGAACGACACCGCGGCCCCGGCGGCGAGGCCGGTGGCCCCGCCGAGCACGTCGCCCAGCAGCGAGCCGGCGAACCTGCCCAGCACCTTTCGCAGCACCCCTTCCATCACCTGCGCGGCGGCACCGATGCCCAGCGTGCCCGCGAGGTCCTTCACCTGCGCGGCATCGAGCGGCTGCCCGTATCGCTGGCCGATCCGATAGACCAGCCGGAGTTGCAGCGGGATGATCGCGAGGTTGGCCAGCTTCTCGGGCAGGAGCTCCAGCGCCCCGGTGAGCATCGCCTGTCTGAGGATCAGGTCGTCGAGGTCCGCGTCGGATGGCGGCTGGCCTGTCGCCGTCTCGGCGGCGGGGCCGGCCGCGGCCGCACTGGCCACGGCACTCACGCTCAGTTCCGCGCCCTGCACCGCCGCCGCGCTCAACCCCAGCGCCCGGCGCAGTTCGTCGAGAAAGCGCTGCTCGAGTTCGTTGGCCTCGCCGTCCGCGTGGCAGACGGCGAGCGCGGTCTCGTACGCCAGTTGCCGGGCCTGATCGTCGGACAGGCGGCCGGCGACCTCGGCCACCGAGATGTCGCCCATGAGGATCTGCTGGCCCACGGCGTCCAGGCTGGGCAGGCCGAGCCGCGTCGCCACGGCCGTCAGGTGGGCGCGCTCTTCGGCAGTGGGGCGGCCGTCGGCCAGAGCAGCCATCATCGCGATGGTGACGATCGAGGCGTGGTCGTTCGGATTCATGCTCCAAATAGACTACACCGTCAGCGCGGCCGCCAACCCCGGGGCCGCCGCCTCGATCGTCAGGGACCGATCCGGGCACGCGCCTGGCGCAGGCGCTTCACGATCTCCGTCCGCAACTCCTCCGGCGCCAGCGCCTCGGCGTCCCGCCCGTACTGCAGCACGTGCCGCACCGCCCACTGGAGGTCCGCCATCGGGTGCTCCAGCGTGAGCGGCTCGCCGGGTTCCACCGTCTTCCCTTCGCGCTCCGCCACCCAGCGCGCGATGCGCGCGCCGTAGCGCACCGTCATCGTGGGCGGCGACTCGGCGTGGAACACGCGATCCGCGTGGAACCCCGCCGGCACTTCATAAGTCTCCTCCAGCAGTGCGACGCCCTCGATCCGGTCGGCCCGGAAGAACCGCAGCCCCTGACTCCGCTCGCACCACGCGATGACGTACCAGGCCGCGTTCGAGTTCACCATCGCATAGGGGCAGATGACGCGCACGCTGCTCTCGGACTCGTCGGCCGCGCGATACGTGAGCCGTACCTTCCGGCCGGCCAGCCGCGCACTGCGGATCTCGGCCAGCCACGCCACGCCGCCCGATGCACCGGGATCCGCGTGGCGGCGCTGCTCCAGGCCCCCGCCGGCGGCGACGCGACTGATCGCCTGGCGGAGCCGGGTGCGGGCCCGTTCGATCACGGCCTCCTGCGCAGGCTGCTCGCTCCGGAGCAGCGCGAGGCCCAGCTCCAGCGCGCACAGTTCGCGCAGGGTGAGCCGCATAGGCCGGCGGAATCGCAGCGAGACGGCGGAGACCGTCTCCGCACTCACGAACACCTGCACCGGCTCCACGAAGCCGCCGGGCACGTCGTACCGTTCGGCCAGCGCGTCCAGATCGCCCAGCAGCTCTCGCGTCGAGATGTTCAAGCGCTCCGCGATCGCCGTCACCGGGTGCTCCTCTTCGTCCGCCAGCTCGGGGATCAGCGCGAGCAACCGCCGCAGTTGGCGTTCCGCGGTGTCGGTCATGCGCCCGTCCGTTCGTAGCGCGCCAGCGTGTCGGCCAGCTGGGCCTGGAACTCCCGCACCAGCTCGGGCGGCTCGAGGGGCCACGCGTCGCCGCCCAGAGCCAGCAGCCAGCGCGCGAAGGTGTCCACCCGCCGCACGCTGAAGGCGCGCCTCCGCTCGTGCCCGTCCACCGGGGCGCCGAGCGCGCGGCCGGCTCTCACGGCGCCGGTGTCGCCGTGGAATTCGACGATCGCGGTCACCACGTCCCCCTCGCCCAGCTCCCAGGGCTGGCGGGAGCGCGCGTGGGTCCGGAGATCGAAGTCCGCCGGGATCTCGTAATCGGGTGTGCCCGGGTTCTTCGGGTTGACCGCGATCTCGCGGATGCGGTTCACGCGGAAGTTGCGGGGCGCCCCGCGGTCGAGATCGTGGCCCACCAGATACCAGTGCCCGCCGATGAAGAAGAGTCCGTACGGCTCCACCGATCGCCGTTCCGACCGGTCGGTGGACATGGCGTGATAGGAAAACGTCGTGCGCTTCCGCCGCGTGAGCGCGTCGCCCAGATCGGCCAGTGCGCCGGCGCTCGCGCGGGCGCGCGGGAGGAGATAGACCGTGTCGCGCGGCAGCGTGGCGCCGGCCACCGGCAGGTCGAAGGCCAGCTTGCGCAGCGCACTCTCGGCGTCGGCCGCGAGCTCGGGGTCGCCCAGCTGGCGCGCCCGCTGCACCGCGTCCACCACCGCGGCCAGCTCATCCGGATCGAAGGCCAGCGTGGGCAGCGCCTTGTAGCCGTCGGCCGACCCGGGCCGGCGCGGTGTCGTGGCCGGACCCTTCGCGCGCGGCGCGTTGAGCACCAGATACGGCAGGTAGAAGTCGGTGGGGCGGATGGTGTAGCGGGCGTCCTCGTCGCCATCCCTGGTCAGGCGCTCGATCGGCACGCCGAGTTTCCGGAGCTCGTCCTTGTCGCGCTCGAACATCCGCCGCAAGGCCGGGACTGATCTTGCACGGGCATAGGCGGGCACCACGCGGGCGAGCTCGTCCAGCGAGATCCCGAACCGATGCCCCAGCAACGCGGCGATGAGGTCGATCCAGCGGTGGAGTTTCGCGGCAGGAGGCATGGCGTCCAAGCTAATGCGATCGGGTGCCCGCGTACTCCTCCAGCCAGCAGTGGAGGTTCACCAGTCTCATCTCGTCGATCGAACGGCACCGGGCCGCGAGCAGCCCGGGCGAGGCCACCACGATCGCCAGCGACCGGGCCCGCGACACCGCCACGTTCAGGCGATTGGAGCTGAGCAGGAAGTCGGCGCCGCGGGTTACCTCCTCCAGCGACGAGGCGCACATGGAGACGATCACCACCGGCGCCTCCTGTCCCTGGAACTTGTCCACGCTCCCCACCCTGGCGCCGGGCAGCCGCTCGCGCAGCCGCCGCACCTGCGCGTTGTACGGCGCCACGAACAGGATGTCCCCGAGCTCGAGCGGGCGCACGTCGCCGCGTTCATCGTGCACCTCGCGGCCCAGCAGCTCGGCCACGATCTCGCCGATCACCTCCGCCTCCTGCACGCTGGACTGCACGTTCCCCTCGTGCTCGACGGGCACGTAGACGATGCCCGCCTCCCGGCACACGCGCCGGGCTGTGGGCGGCACCGCGATGCGCCGCGCGGCATTGCCCGGGGCGGGCCGGAGCCGCCCCTCGTAGATCGCGTCCGACACCCAGCCGCAGATCGCCGGGTGAAGCCGGTAGGTCACATTCAGCAGGACGCCGAAATCGGGCGGGATCGTCGCGTGGCCGGCGAGCAGGTACTCGAGCCCGGAGAGCCCGCTCTCGCCGGGATGCGTGCCCTGGGTCGGCTGCGGCAGCTGCATCTGGTCGCCCACCAGCACGAGGTTCCGGCCGGCGAGGCCCACCACCACCGTGTTGGCGAGGGCGAACTGGCCCGCCTCGTCCACGAAGACCCAGTCGAACACGCCCTCGAGTTCCGGCGGCGCGAAGCCCCATGCGGTGGCGCCCACCACCACGCCGCCCGTGCCCAGTGCGCCCGCCAGCTCCTTGCCGCTGGAGACGCACTCCACGCCGAGTGCCTCCAGTTCCTCGCCGTTCCCGCCCACCTTCACCCGCCGCACGGAGATGCCCGCCTCCGCGGCAACCCTGGTCACCGCCTGGAGCACGTTGTCGATCGCGGCGTGCCCGGTGGCCGTCACGCCCACCCGTCTGCCCTCGCGCACCAGCCGGCAGATCACGGCCGCCGTGGTCCAGGTCTTCCCCGTGCCCGGCGGACCCTGGATGCAGAGCGTGGTCTCATCCATGGCGACCACGAGGTCGGCCACCTGCTCCACCAGATCGCGACCCTCCGCGATCAGGTTGCCGCCGGAGTGGCCCGCGATGCGCGGAGGTCTCCGGTGGAGCAGATCGTCCACCGCCCGGAAGCCGTTCGTCCCCGACATCCACGCCGACGCATAGCGGTACACCGCGTGGGCCAGCGAATCGCTGTTGACGGGGCCTCCGGGAATCAGGCTCACCGGGTCGGGCAGCTCCTCCGGCTCGACCGTCGTGCGGATGCGGGCGATGCCGTTGTCGGGGTCGAGCGCCGTGATCGTCGCCCCCTTGTTCACGTCATGCGCGAAACGACAGGAGTCATCCGCGCCGAGCTTGGTATCCTGGTCGGGGTCGAAGGCCAGCTCGTAGATCCAGGACCGCTTGTCCTTGATCGGCGGCGTCGCCGTGCGCACCAATCCCGCGAGGCAGTCGGGGTCGTCGTACAGCGCTTCCTCCGCCTGCTTCGCGCAGTCGAACATCTTCCACCAGGCCGGCTTGTCCTCGCGGCGATGGTACCCGAGCAGCCACGCCAGCAGCTCCTGCACCCGGAGACGCTCGGCGTCGGTATCCATTGCGCCCGCGGCCCGCGCCGCCTCCACCTCGCGCAGCATCCGATCGGCCAGCACCTCGGCCTCTCTGGCGGGCGCCTCCTCCTTTTTCGGCTGCCTGGCCCTGGCCGCGGCCGGAGCGACGTAGGCGATCCCCGCGCTGGCCTGCAGTTCACGCAGCCAGCCGGCGAGTCGCCAGGTCGAGCGGCAGTCCGCCTCGTTGTAGTCGCGGATCTCCCGGAGGATGGGCGACTGGCGCCAGTCCCGCGGCTCACCCGAATCGATCCAGCGCTGGTAGGCCACCACCGAGCCCGCTGCCGTGGTCACGCCGCCGGCCCGCGGCGGCAGGTACAGCCGCTCGATGTCCTTCAGCGAATAGCTCGGCGTGCCGATCACCACCCCCTGGCGCACCACCGTGAGCAGGTCGACGAACACCTCGTGCCGCAGCAGATCGTCCACCTCGGCCTCGCGCGTGGCGTACTTGCCCATCAGGCGGCGGAGCGCGCCCGTCTCGTAGCCGGCGTAGTGGTACACGTGCATCGAGGAATCCTGGCGCCAGCGCGCATGCAACCAGTCGACGAACGCCTCCAGCGCCCGCTTCTCCTCGATCTCGTCGTGGGCCCACCAATCGTGGAAGACCGCCTCGCCGTTCTCCACCACCACGGCGCCGAACAGATACTCCAGGCCGCCTTCGGCGTAGGGGAATCCCTCGAGGTCGAGATACACGTCCCCATCTGACGGGGGCGGCAGCAGGGCCAGACCCCGCCGCGGTTCATGCGCCGGCGGAGGAATCACCTCGTAGAGCGGGACTGCCTGGCCCGCGGAGCGGAGCTGGAGATCGGCCTGGCGCTTGAGCCGCGCCAGCGTGGCCGGCTGGATGCGCGGCACGGGACCGAAGGATCGGGCGAGGGCCGTCATCGTGGTGATGCCGGCCTGTTCCAGCCGCACGATCTGGCTCCGGGTGATGTTCGCCACCCGGGCCGGGTGATCCATCTCCTCCAGCAGCCGGTCGGCGTACTCCGCCCAGCGGCCGAACTCGCGCTCGAGCGCGGGATTCGGGCGGCGCGTGGGGTCCGGATCGAAGCGCGCCTGGAAGTCGAGGAACGCCGAGCGGAGACGGCGGAAGTACCAGCGGAACTCCTTCACCGGGAACGACACCTCGGCGCCGGTGCCGAGGATCACGCCGATCCGCTCGGGCCAGCGGCCCTGCCGGGCGGCCAGCATCTCAGCGTAGGCGCAGAGCTGCACCAGGTGATACGGCTTCGCCCGGCGCGCCAGCTTCGTATCCCACGGCGTGTAGTGCCACTCGCCCAGGCGGGATCGGCCGTCGGTGCGGCGCAGGAAGTCGGCGTAGCCCTGGAAGGCGCCATCCTCGAGCACGGCCTGATAGATCACCTCGGCGCCGCTCAGGAGGGCCGCCTCCGTGCGCGCTGGACCGTCGCCCTCACGGGGGATCTCGACCACCCTCACGCCGCCCTCGCGCAGGCGCTCGAGGTAGCGGCGTTCGTGCTCGTCGCCGTAGCGCCGGGCGAGCTCGTCCTCCTCGGCGCTCTCGTCGGGCTCGGCGGGACAGCGGGCGGGGTCTTCGAAGTGCAGCCGATCCATCCACGCGGCGAAGTCCCCCGCGAGGAAGCGGATCAGGTCACTCGGCGAATAGAGAACGGAACCGTCGGTGCGTCGAAGCATCGGGCCAAGGTAACCGGGGCCAGTGACACGCTGACAGACCGGTCATCATGCTTGCGGCCGCATCCGCCGGAGGCGCATGGGACCCGCGCCCCGGCCGGATTTTCCACCGGCCCAGCGCCCGCGGCGGGTCACACTGCCGGCGGCAGCTTGGCCCTGCGGCGCCCCGCGGGACGGGTCCACCGGGGCCGCTCCGCCCCCGCTGCCATGCACTTTGCATTGCTCCTGCACCCGGGCCCGGATTCCAGACCACGCGCAAGTTGTGGTGCCACTTGATGCAAGCCCGTTCCGTCCCGCTGGCACGGCTCTCGCCTCCGTGGTGGGCGCGGTGGCGGACGCCGCGCTCTGGAGCGACGAACACATGATGCTTTCTGGCGACTCTGTCCCGTGAGCCCTGTCACACTGCCGGTGCCCACGGGCCCGATTCTCATTGTCGAGCCGGTCGCCGCGGAGGCGGACTGGCTCAGGCGCATGCTGGGCGACGAGGGCCCCCGGACCGTCGTGGCCACGCTGGCCGAGGCGCTGGTCAAGCTGCGTGAGGGGCCCGAGCCGGTCATTCTGCTCGACATCGACCTGCCGGATGCGCGGGGCGTCGAGGCGTGGCGCCGCGTGCATCACGCGTCGCCCGACTCGCCGGTCGTGCTGCTGACCACGCCGGCCACCGAGACGCTGGCGCAGCAGGCCATGGTGGCGGGTGCGCAGGACTATCTCGTCTTCGGCCAGTTCGAGCGGGAGCTGCTCCTGCGGACCCTCCATTACGCCATCGATCGCGTCGAGCTCGAGCGCAGGCTCGCCGCCTGCCGGCCGGCCGACCCCATCACCGGCCTCCTGCCGCCGCGCCACTTCGCGGCCGAGGCCGCCGCGGCCTTCCGGCTGGCCTGGCGCGCGGACGCCGAGTTGTGCCTCGGCGTCTTCGAACTCGGCGACCACCCCGCGATCCCCCAGGGTGGAGAAGACGCCACCGGTGACGCCCTCTTCCGCGCGCTGGCCGACATTCTCCGCCTCACCTTCCGCCGCACCGACATCCTCGGCCGCCTCGACACCACCCGCCTGGGCGCCGTGGCGCGCGGTTCCACCGGTCTCGGCATCGTGTCGATACGCAACCGCCTCGAGGCCCTCGTGCGCAAGTTCAACGCCGAGCGACTCCTCTCCGCGCCCATCCTGGTGCAGGCCGGGTTCGCCAGCCGCCGGGCACGCGAGCTGCGCGGGTTGGACGACCTCGTGCGCCTGGCCAGCAGACAGCGGGACCTCCTGCCGCGGGAGATGGCAAGCGTCGGGCCAGTGACGAGCGGTGAACCAGCCCGTTAGGCCCCGATCATCGCGAGCGCTGTAGCCGTTCTTTTCGGCGGCCTTCATTCCCCTTTCACCCCTCCGCGATCACCTTGCCTCCAGGCACGTCGGCCGCGCAACGCCGCGGCCCTCGCCACGAGGGTGACCGCCTTCGTCTCCGTGTGCCTCGGCGTGCTCCAGCAGGACCCGCGGGTGCGGCAACACCTCCAGCGCATCCTCGAGCGGTTCTACCGCGGCACCGGCTGGCGCCTGCGGGTGACCACGATCGTCGCGGGCGCCATTCCCTGCGGCCGGTACGGCTGGCTCGAGCGCAGGCTCATGCGGTACCTGGCGCGGAAGCCCGGAGTGGAGACCCCGGGAGGGACTGCGAGTCTACGGATCGGGCGGCGCTTTGGAGCGGGCCGCGGGCGAGTGTCACGAGCTGGTCCGGGGAGCGGCGGCGGCGTGAGCGGTGGGGGACTCGGAAGTGGCTCGGCAGGCGAGGGCGTCAGAGTCCGTCGCCAGGATCGGCGGGGCGTCGAGCGGGTTTCGAGCCAGCCTGGATGAATTGTTTATGCTGACAGCGTAAACTCATCATTGCCACTCGCGTTTTCCCGCGCTGGCGCGCATGGCCGTGGTACGGTTAGTTGGCTCCATTCAGGCCGTCCGCCCGGAGCGTCGCCGCGATCGATCCCAGAGACATGCCGGCATATGGGTTGGCGGAAGCCGCTCGCGTGCCTCATCGAAAATGCACCGCCCGTGCAGTTCGAGCGATCTCCCGCTCCGTGCCTTTCGTCGATTGGTAACGGAACTCGCGAATTCCACGAACTGATCGACGGAGTCGAATCCTTCGCGAATCCTCGGAAGGACGTGGTACGCTTCGACCGACTTCGTCACGCGGCCACCCATACCTCGGAGAGCAGTTCCGCCTGCTCCAGCACGGTCTGCGTTGCCTTCTCCTGCTTGTCCGGCGGGTAGCCGTGCTTGCGCAGGATGCGCTTGATCAGCACCCTGAGCTGCGCCCGCACGTTCTCGCGCACGGTCCAGTCGATCGTGACGTTGTCGCGGACCGTCTCGACCAGCTCTCGCGCGATCGCACGGAGGGTCTCGTCGCCCAGCACCCTCACCGCGCTGTCGTTGGTTTCCAGTGCGTCGTAGAACGCCAGCTCGTCTTCGGAGAGGCCGAGCGCCTCGCCGCGCGCGGTCGCCTCACGCATGTCCCTCGCGAGCGCGATCAATTCCTCGATCACCTGCGCCGCCTCGATCGCCCGGTTCTGGTAGCGACGCAGGGTCAGCTCCAGCATCTCGGCGAACGAGCGCGCCTGCACGACGTTCTTGCGCCGGCGCGTCGCCAGCTCGCCCTTGAGCAGCTTCTGCAGCAGCTCGACGGCGAGGTTGCGCTGCGGCATGCCGCGCACCTCGGAGAGGAACTCGTCGGAAAGAATCGAGATGTCGGGCTTCTGCAGCCCCGCCGCCGCGAAGATGTCCACGACCCCGTCGGGCGTCACCGCGCGGGAAATGATCTGGCGCACGGCGTGGTCGAGGTCCTCCTCGGGCCGTGCATCGCCCGGCGCGCGCTTGGCGAGTACCGCCTGCACCGCCTGGAAGAAGGCCACGTCGTCGCGGATGCGGAGGGCCTCTTCGTGTGGCACCGCCAGGGCGAACGCCTGCGACAACTCGCGCACGGCGCGGATGCAACGATCCTTGCCGTTCTCCTGCCGCAAAACGTGCTCCTGCGCCGCAGGCAGGAGCGAGAGCCGCTCGGACGCCGAGCCGCTCGTCCATTGCGACCGGTCGAAGCCGTGGAAGAGCGCGCCGCAGACCTCGTGCTTCTCCAGCATGAGCGCCACGGCCTCGTCCTGGTCGAGCGCGGTGCGGCCCGTCCCGCCGCTCTCGGTGTAGGTGGCGAGCGCCTGTTTCAGCTCCGGCGCTAACCCTATGTAGTCCACCACGAGTCCGCCGGGCTTGTCCTTGAACACGCGGTTCACGCGCGCGATCGCCTGCATCAGGCCGTGCCCGCGCATCGGCTTGTCGATGTACATGGTGTGCAGGCTCGGCGCGTCGAAGCCGGTGAGCCACATGTCGCGCACCAGCGCGAGGCACAGCGGATCCTTCGCGTCGCGGAAGCGCTTCGCGAGCGCCTCGCGCCGCGGCTTGTTGCGGATGTGCGCCTGCCAGTCCGGCGGGTCCGAGGCCGAGCCGGTCATCACGACCTTGATCGCGCCGTGGGCGTCGTCCTCGTCGTGCCACGCGGGACGGAGCTTCACCAGCTCGCGGTACAGCTCGACGCAGATGCGGCGGCTCATGCAGACGACCATCGCCTTGCCGTCCATCGCCTCGAGGCGCTTCTCGAAGTGCTCGACGATGTCGCGCGCGATGAGCGCGAGCCGCTTCTCCGCGCCGACCACGGCTTCGAGCTGCGCCCATTTGGTCTTGAGCTTCTCCTTGCGCTCGACCTCCTCGCCCTCGGTCGCCTCCTCGAAGTCCGGGTCGATTCTCGGCCGCTCGGCCTCGTCGAGCGCGAGCTTCGCGAGCCGGCTCTCGTAGTAGATCGGCACCGTGGCGCCGTCCTGCACCGCGCGTTGGATATCGTAGATGCTGATGTAGTCGCCGAAGACCGCCCGTGTGTTGGCATCGGCCAGCTCGATCGGGGTGCCGGTGAAGCCGATGAACGAGGCATGCGGCAGCGCGTCGCGCATGTGGCGCGCGAAGCCGTCGATGAAGTCGTACTGGCTGCGGTGCGCTTCGTCGGCGATCACCACGATGTTGCGGCGCTCGGAGAGCGTCGGGTGGCGGTCGCCCTTCTCCTCGGGGAAGAACTTGTGGATGGTGGTGAAGACGACGCCTCCTGCCGCGACCGAAAGCAGCTCGCGCAGGTGCGCGCGCGACTGGGCCTGCACCGGCGGCTGGCGCAGCAGGTCCTGGCAGCGCGAGAAGGTGGCGAAGAGCTGGTCGTCGAGGTCGTTGCGGTCGGTGAGCACGACGATGGTCGGGTTCTCCATCGCCGGCTCGCGGATGATGCGCCCGGCGTAGAACGCCATCGTCAGGCTCTTGCCCGAGCCCTGCGTGTGCCAGATCACGCCGACGCGCCGGTCACCCGGCTTGCCCCCGGGCTTGCGACCCGCCTCGTAGCGCCCGGCCGCCTCCGCCACCCGATCCGCACGCGCGAGCTCCGCCGCGCGCAGTGTCTCGCCCACCGCCGCCTGCACCGCGTGGAACTGGTGATAGCCCGCCATCTTCTTGGCGAGCTTGCCGCCCCCTTCGTCTTCGAAGACGATGAAGTCCCGCACCAGGTCCAAGAAGCGCCCCCGGTCGAAGATCCCCTTGAGCAGGACCTCGAGCTGGGAGGCCCCCACGTCCTCGACCGCTTCTCCCTCGATCGTCCGCCAGGGTTTGAACCACTCCCTCCCCGCCGTGAGCGTGCCGACGCGTGCCTCCACGCCATCGGAGACGACCAGCAGCTCGTTGAACTGGAAGGGCGAGGGGATCTCGGCCTTGTAGGTTTGGAGCTGCTGGAAGGCGGTCCAGATCGTGGCGTTCTCATCGGCCGCGTTCTTAAGCTCGATCACGGCGAGCGGCAGGCCGTTCACGAGCAGGACGATGTCGAGACGCCGTGTATGTTTGTTCTCCGACACCGTGAACTGGTTGACCGCCAGCCAGTCGTTGTTCTCCGGGTCGTCGAAGTCCACCGCGCCCGCTTGCGCCCCAGCGACCCGCCCATCATCCCGGCGATACTCCACCGTCACGCCATCTACCAGCATGCGGTGGAAGGCACGGTTGCGGGCCTCGAGCGTCGGCCCTTCCGGTCGCGTGATTCGGCGGAAGGCGTCCTCGATCGCTTCCGCCGGCAGTGCTGGGTTGAGCCGGGCCAGCGCGTCGCGCAACCGTTGCGCCAGGACCACCTCGCCATAGTCGCGGCGTTCGGCGGCGGGCATGTCGGGTGCGATGTCGGGGCCGTGCACCACACGCCAGCCAATGGCTTCGAGCCAGGCGAGGGCGGCGGATTCGACGGTGGATTCGGTGAAAGCGGTCATGGCGCGCTCGCCTCCGCCTCTTGAATCTCCTTGAGCGTGCGGCCCTTTGCGTCCTTCCACTCCACCCGGCCGTTGCTCGAGCGCCCGAGCAGCACGCCAGCAGCCGTGGAGGGTGAGTTGAAGGTGTAATCCTGAGTGAGGCGATAGACGCTCCCGACATCCTCCAGCACGCCCTGCTCCACGAGCGAGCGGCGGAGCTCGCTCAGATAGCCATGGATCGAGGCTACCTCGTCCTTGACCGCCTGGGAGCCAGCTCTGACCACGAACCCCTCGGCAGTATCCTGACCGCGCGCCTCGATCCCCTTGGCCTTGAGGTGCAGGTCGCGGGCTTTCGATCCGGCAGCCCTGGCCGTCTCGAACAGGTTGGCGCCGACGATGGGGAGGCACAACAGGAGGTTGGCAAGAAAGCCCTCGGCATCGGCCGTGTCAGCCTCGGAAAGTGCCGGAAGCTGAGGGACGTTGCCGTTATCGAGCTCAGCCCGCTTGGCCTCGGCCGCGAGCCCGACGAGCCGCGCTTCGAGGTACTTCACGTGGGCCTTGTTGAGATTCTGGTCCTTGCTGATGAACACGGCGGCGTGGGTCCAGAAATCTTTCTGCTTGGCGTGCTGGTCGAGCCGCGCGAGGACCGGGTCTCCCTCGCCCACGTACACCCTCGGAAGCTGACCGGATTCGCCAGGCCCCGATAGGACGTAGACCCCCGTACGCTTGAGCTCCTCCCGCTGGCGCGCCTCCGCGAACTGCGCGCGCGGAAATACCAGACCCAGCCCGCTCCAATTCGACTTCTCGACGAGGCGCAATCCTTCCGGCTCGCCCGACGGCATGAAGATACGGACCGAGAACCCCTTTTGCGCGGTCATAACCCTCGCTTTTTCAAGAACTTCTCCGCATCCTTCACCCGCAGCTCGCCGGAGATGAGCTTGGGCAGCAGCGTGTCCCGCAGGGCGGCGAGGGTGCGAGACTCGCTTTGCAAAAGGTTCGCCCGAATGCAGAGCGGCTCCGTGACACAATAAAACTCGTTTTGCACAGCGGTTGCGGGCTGCACGAATCTGAGTTGGCCAAGAGCCTCAGCCGAAATGGATTGTCCCTCTCGTGAACTTCCGGAGATCGCATTGTAGTAATAGCCAGAGCGTGTCCGCATCATGCGTTCCAGAAGGTCAGGCATTATTGCCTCCTTGTTGACGGAAAACACCCTATATACCGGACTAACGCATCCAACAGCATCCCGCATCAAACCGAAGTTGAGAACCTGCCGACTGAGGCCAAACACCAAATCTCCTTGGTGAATCAGCTTATTCTTAGAGGTAGATGCAGAGAGCCGCTTCTTGAAGCGTTCCGCCCTCAGCTGAAGACCAACATTGGTTGAGGAGTACTCTGGTATGTCGGCTTCGCCGACTCTATCATTTGTTTCAGTGAGGACATCTTTGAGCGGTCTCGCAGGCCACCCGTCCGGAATCTGCCCCAGCTCCGAGTCCACCAGCCGATCGGGGAAGAGGTCGTAGAGGTGGGCGGGGAGGCCGGGGAGGGACTCACCGCGGCGCCAGCGGCCCTCCATCTTGGCGCGCACGGGCTCGAAGTCCACGAACCACGCCTTGAAGATGGCCCGCGCCATCGCCTCCAGCGTCTCGCTCATCCGCCGGTTCAGCTCGATCTTGTCGTCCAGCGTGCCGAGGATGTGGGCGATGGCGCGCTGTTCAGAGAGAGGCGGGAGGGTGATGGTAGCGTCAGCGATATCCTCCGGCAAGACCGCAGGATAAGCGGCGCCCTTTTCTCGGGAGACCAAGTAATCAGTGAAGGCCCTATCGAACACGCAGGCGTACAGGTATCGAGGATGAATGAAACCAGGCTTGGGTCGCAGAACTGCAAAGCCGGTAGAAACGACCAAATCAGGCTTTGCGTTATACACGAAAAACATTGAGCGACGGTTTGGTCGGACGGTGGAAAGGACCGTATCCTCTTCGCGGACGAGGCGTTTAGCACGGCTTGGTGCTTCCGCGAGACTGATAACCTGGGGCGGTTCAGTCAACATGCCCTCTCCAACCGACGAGATGTCCACATACCTGATGTGTGCATAAGGCCAGGCGTCGTTTATCGCGTCTGGGTTTATGTCGGCGACGTCGCCGAGCCTCCCTGTCCGCCACTCACCCGCCATACCCCAACTCCTCCAATTGTTTCAGCAATCTCTCTATGGAAGGTTTAAGGGCTGGGGCGTCACGGCTGGCCGCCTCCCATACAATGTCGAGGTCGATGTCGAAGTAACCGTGAACCAGAACATTCCGCATCCCGATAATCTTTGCCCATTCGATTTCCGGTGCCATAGCCCGTACGTCTTCAGGCAGTGCTCTGGCCGCCTCCCCGATGATCTGCAAATGGCGGACGAACCAACCCTGCAAGAGTTCGTCCTGCTCAAAAGCGGTTCGACCCCTGCCCAAATAGCGCTCAATGGCAGCAATGGCATCCAGGATATGCCGTAGCCGTTCTTTCGGGTCTCTCATAGCGGTACCGTCTCCTTGAGGACGCGCTCACGAATCCGTGCCTTGAGGCCACGCTCCGTCACCACATCCACCGGGCGGCCTAGCAGCTGCTCGAGTTCATACTGAAGTCCGCCCAAGTCAAACAGGCTCCGCCCCGCTTCCATCTCCACCAAAAAATCGATGTCGCTCTCCTCATCCGCCTCGCCGCGGGCGACGGAGCCGAACACGCGCACGTTGCGAGCGCCGTGCTTCGCAGCGACCCGTAGGATCTCCTCCCGTTTCTCCTTCAGCAGCTCCTCAAAGGTCATAGCCCAGCTCCTTGAGGTTCCTGGCGATGGCCGCATCCAGCGCCGCCACCTCGGCCTGCTGTTCGCGCAGCGCCACGGGCAACCTTCGCCACATCATCCCTGCACCTCCCCCGGCTCCTCGAAGAGCCGCAGGTACGGATCGAAGCGGAAGCGCCGGTTGCGGGCGTAGCCGGTGATCTCGCGCAAGAGACCTATGCCCGCAAGCCGCGCCACGATCTGGTTGGCGCCCGCGGGGGTAAGGCCCAGCCACTCGCGCACGGTGGCCACCGTCACAATGGGATGGTCGAAGAGCCTGTCCATCACCCGCTGGCCGTTCGCTGCGGCGCGCCCCATGCGCTCGGTGATACGTGCGCGGTAGTCCTCGCGCATGCGCAAGATGGCGGCGGCCGTCTGCGTGGCCTCGCGGCTCACCTCAATCACGCCGTCGAGGAAGAATGCAAGCCACCCCTCCCAGTCGCCGGCGTCACGCACCGCCTGCAAGCGGTCGTAATACTCATCGCGGTGCCGCTTGAAGTAGTGCGAGAGGTAGAGCACCGGCTTGGAGAGCAGGCGTTTCTCGGTGAGTAGAAAGGTGATGAGGAGCCGACCGATCCGACCGTTACCGTCCAGGAAGGGATGGATGGTTTCGAATTGCGCATGCGCGAGCCCCACTTGCACCAAGGGCGGCAGGCCGTTGCCTGTGTGCAGAAAGCGCTCCAGGTCCGCGAGTGCCTGAGGTACCTCCTGCGGAGGCGGCGGCACGAAGGTGGCCTCGTGGAGCGTGCAGCCGGCTGGCCCGATCCAGTTCTGGGTGGTGCGCAGCTCGCCCGGCTGCAGGCGGCCGCCACGCACGCCTTGCAGGAGCTCCGCATGGATTTCGCGGATCAGACGCACAGAGACGGGCAGCTCGGCCAGCCGTGATAGGCCGTGGTTCATGGCCCGGACATAGTTGGCCACCTCAGCCACATCTTTGGGCGTATCGGGATCGAAGAGCTGCGCTTCGGCGGCCAGCAGGTTTTGCAGCGAAGACTGGGTGCCCTCGATCTGGCTGGAAAGCACGGCCTCCTTGCGCACGTACATGAAGACGAACAGATCGGGGTTGGGCAGGGTGAGCACAGCGCCGTCGAGCCGGCCCAGCGCGAAGTCGGCGGCGGAGAGTTTGTCGCGCAAGGCCCCGCCGAGAGCGAGCGGCGGGTCGGGGGGCAGCGGCGCCGGGGTGAAGGCGCGGTAGCCCGAGGGCTGGCGGAGGTAGCGCCCGGCGCGGATGGCCTTGTGTTCACCTGCGTTGTTCATGGCGACTGGAGCGCCCCTTGCTAAACAGTGCGTTTATTATGGGCAGGGGATAGGCCTCTCATCAACGGAGCGTTCAAAAGCCCAGCGCCCGCAGGTTGGCCTCGATGGCCGCGTCGAGCCGGGCGCCTTCGGCCTGCTGCTCGCGCAGCGTCGCGGTGAGCCGCTTCATCTTCTCTGCGAAGGGCTCGCCGTCCTCCTCCTGCGCTTCGGCGCCGACGTAGCGGCCGGGCGTGAGCACGTGGCCGTGCTTGCGCACTTCCTCCAAGGCCGCGCTCTTGCAGAAGCCGGGCACGTCCTCGTAAGGACCGGCGTCCTTCTCGCCCCGCCAGGCGTGGTAGGTGCGGGCGATCTTCTCGATGTCTTCTTCTGTGAGCTCCCGGTGGGTGCGGTCCACCATCCGCCCCATCCTGCGGGCATCGATGAAGAGCACCTCGCCGCGCCGGTCCCGGAATCGCCCGTTCTTTTTGTCCCGGGCCAGGAACCACAGGCAAGCCGGGATCTGGGTCGAATAGAAGAGCTGCCCAGGCAACGCCACCATGCAGTCCACCAGGTCAGCCTCGATGAGGTTCTTGCGGATCTCGCCCTCGCCCGACTGATTCGAGGACATCGAGCCGTTCGCCAGCACGAAGCCCGCAAGCCCCGTCGGCGCCAGGTGATGGATGATGTGCTGCACCCAGGCGAAGTTGGCGTTGCCCGCGGGCGGCACGCCGTACTGCCAGCGCTTGTCGTCGCGCAGGCGCTCGCCGCCCCAGTCGGAAACGTTGAACGGCGGGTTGGCGAGGATGAAGTCGGCCTTGAGGTCGGGGTGGCGGTCATTGTGGAAGGTGTCGCCGTGCGCGATCTGGCCGTCGATGCCGCGGATGGCGAGGTTCATCTTGGCGAGGCGCCAGGTGGTGTAGTTCGACTCCTGGCCGTAGATCGAGATGTCGGCCTTGGCCTTGCCGCTGCCCGCCTTGTTGCCGTTGCCGTTGCCGCTCGCGTGCGCGCGGATGAACTCCACCGACTGCACGAACATGCCCGCGGAGCCGCAGCAGGGGTCGTAGACGCGGCCGCGGTAGGGCTCGAGCATCTCGACCAGGAGCTTGACCACGCAGCGCGGGGTGTAGAACTCGCCGCCCTTCTTGCCCTCTCTGCTTGCGAACTGCGAGAGGAAGTATTCGTACACGCGGCCGAGCACGTCCTTGGCGCGGGCGGCCTCGTCTCCCACCGTGATGTTGCTGATCAGGTCGATGAGTTGACCGAGGCGCGTCTTGTCGAGGGCGGGGCGGGCGTAGTCCTTGGGTAAAACGCCCTTGAGCGCCGGGTTGTCGCGCTCGATGCCGGCCATGGCATCGTCCACGCGCTGGCCGATGGTGGGCTGGCGGGCCTGCGCCTTCAGATGCACCCAGCGCGCCTCGGGCGGCACCCAGAAGATGTTGTGCGCGCGGTATTCGTCCGGGTCTTCGGGGTCTGCGCCTTTCGCCTTCTCCGCCTCGAGCTTCGCGTGCTGCTCCTCGAAGGCGTCGGAGATGTACTTGAGGAAGATGAGCCCGAGGACGACGTGCTTGTATTCCGCGGCGTCCATGCTGCCGCGGAGCGCGTCGGCCATCCGCCACAGCTCGGCTTCATAGCCGAGGGTGGCACCGGATGCTGCCTTGCCCGCCTCGATCGACTTGCGCTTACTCTTCGACACAGCCTTCCCTGGGTACGGGTTCACGCCGCCCTGAACCGCTCGAACCGCTCGGCCAGAAATTCCCGGTTGGGCCGCTGCTCCGGCCGCCGTGGCACCTGGATCAACTGGTTGTGCATTTCCTGCAGGCCGTGGCGCAGCATGGGGCCGTCGTGCTCGGCCAGGACGTCCTCACGGAGGTGGATCCGGTAGTCGGGGTCCACACCCAGAATCCCCACGTCATACGCCGAGTGATGGATCTTGCAGAGCGCGAGCCCGTTCGGAATCTCCGGACGGCCGCGCTCGTGCCGGGCGGGCAGGATGTGCGCCGCATCCAGCAGCGGCTCGGGTCTGAGGCGGCACATGGCGCACTGCTCCCGGTAGGCGTCGAGGACCAGGTAGCGGAAGCGGCGCTGGTGGAGGCGCTGCTTCACGGTGCGGGTGGCGTAGCGCCGGAGCTCGAGCGACTCCGCCTGCTCCGGGGAGGTGAGCACGGCGCGTCCCTCGTACGCGCTGGCCAACAGCGTCACCTCGAGGGCATCGGGCCGATCCTCCGTCACGTACACCGGGAAAACGGCCTCGTAGAGCCCGGGCCTCACGCCGATGAGATAGAGCAGGGGCCGCTGGAGCTCCCCGGCTCGCCGGAGCGCCACGTTGTCCGGGTGGTCGGGATCCGTCCCGCGGTACTTGTAGATCAGCGGTCCGTCATCCCCGGTCGTCCCGTCGTCGTAAGGGCCGTCCGCCGACGTCTGCACCGTCAGCGCCGCGCCCTGCCGGCCCAGGATCGCCGGCTTGAAGATGCCCTTCTGCTGATTCCAGATCGGCACCCGCCCGCCCCGGAAGGTCATCCCCGCGCTCAGCACCGACGACGGAATCACCCCGGCGTGCTGGTCGCGGAGCCGGCGAACGTGGTCGAACAGCGCGAGACGCAGTTCCTGGTCGAACGCGAGATCTGGCATGGGGAACCCGTACGCTCGCTCGGCCCGTCCCGCGGCGCAAGGAGGCCAAAGCTCTCACGCGACAAAACCGGCCCGCCCGCGACCGATCACGCCTGTCGGGCCGCCTACCCCTCGCCCGTCCCTCTTCATCTTCTCCCGGACGCAGTCCGCGCACTGCGAACCCGGCCGCCTCTGGCAGCTTCCCCCGCGCTTGTCACACCCCCTCCCTATCCTCGAAGCGCGTGAGAGCCCCTTTCACCGTTCACCGTTTCGAGGAGATCCGATCGATGCCGCGCATCACCCGTCTGGCCCTGCTGGTCTGCCTGCTCGTCTTCGGTTTCACCACGGTCCACGCGCAGCATCCCCAGACCCGTCAGGGGTTCTGGTTCAGCGGCGGGCTGGGCTATGGCTCGCTCGGATGCGAGAACTGCACGGGCCGCTCGGATGGGCTGAGCGGCGGGCTCGCCCTGGGCGGGACGCTGAGCCAGCAGGTGCTGCTCGGCGTAGCCACCACGGGATGGACCAAGTCCGAGTCCGGCCTGACCCTCACCACAGGCACGCTCACCGGCGTGATCCGCTTCTACCCGTCGGCCACGGGCGGCTTCTATCTGACCGGCGGGCTCGGCGTCGGGTCGATCAGCGCGGACCTCGCGGGGTTCGGCAGCGACTCCGAAGTTGGCGTGGGCGCCCTGCTCGGCTTGGGCTATGACATCCGGGTGGGCAGCAACCTGAGCATCACGCCGTTCCTGAACGGCTTCGCCGTGAACACGTCCAACGCCGACGCCAACGTGGGGCAGCTCGGTCTCTACATTACGGTGCACTGAGGCACGGAACCGCCCGGCAGGGTGTCATTCCGAGGGCGAAGCCTACATGTCATTCCGAGGGCCATCGGCCCGAGGAATCTGCTCGACGCGCTCGGCAGCCGACCCACCAGCACGGCCAGCCAGCTTCCTCACCCGCTCCGCGGGTTCGGAATGACAGGCAGGTGTCATTCCGAGGGCGCCAGCCCGAGGAATCTGCTCGACGGGCTCGGCAGCCGACCCACCAGCACGGCCAGCCAGATTCCTCACCCGCTGCGCGGGTTCGGAATGACAGGCAGGTGTCATTCCGAGGGCGCCAGCCCGAGGAATCTGCTCAACCAGCCCGGTGGCCAGCCCACCAGCACGGCCAGCCAGATTCCTCACCCGCTGCGCGGGTTCGGAATGACAGGCGGGGACAGGGAGGGCCAGGCGGCCCCCGACCCCTCCGTGCGACAAATCGCGCCCAAATGCGACATATCGCGCCTCCCGAACTCCGGTCCGCGGCCCCACATTGGGGCGCATCCCGGCGAAATCACCGTTTCAGGCGCACCCGCTCGCGGTGCACTCCTGCATGGCTGACACAGGGAATCGCAGATTCATCCATGCGGGCTCGGTCGGTCTTCGAGCCCATCGGCGTGCGCTGCCCCTGACCGCATGACCGGAGCCCCGTTGATCGACCTCGTGTTCGCCACGTCCCTGTCCGACGCCCAGGTAGCGAGCCGCATCTATCCCGCTCCGGGCCCGGAGGATCCTGCGCCGAAGCATCGGGTGGTGCACGATCCCGCCGAGCTGCTCGTCCAGGCGGGCAACGCGGGCCTCATCGTGGTCATCCATGAGGCGGTGCCGACGTCGGGCACCGTGGCCTGGTGGCAGTCGGTGCGCGTGCTGTATCCCGCCCTGCCGATGGTGCTCATCACCGCGCGGAACCTGGAGACCGTTCGCCGCGCCGCGACCGTGGGCTTCTCCGACATTCTCTGGGTGCGGGACAGCCCCGCGCAGATCCACCAGGCCATCGAGAATGCCCGCAGCGCCGGCCTCCGCCGCCAGCTCGCCGCCACGCTGCCGACGCTGCCCGGGCTGCCGCCGGATCTCGGCGTGGCCATGGCCAAGCTGCTGTTCGACGCGACGCCGCCCACCAGCGTAGCGATGATGGCCAAGCGACTGGGCTGGCATCGCGCGTCGCTCCATCGCCGCCTGGCGCAACATCCGGCCGCCCTCGCGCCCACCGACCTCGTGGCGTGGGTGGTCCTCGCCCACGCCACGAGCACCCGGCAACAGGATGAGACGTGGGCCCAGGTCGGCGCCCGGTATCACCTGCACGTGCGCCGGCTCCGCCGCTACGCCAAGCGGCTGACCGGGCTGCCGCTCGCGGAATACGCCCGCCGCTCGCCGGCAGACCAGGCGCGGTTGCTCGTCCGCGCCCTGCTGCCGCCGACGCAGCGGCCGGCCCGGGTGACGCCGGTGCCCGGCTCGCGGCACTCGAGAAACGCCGACGAGTCGGTAGCCTGAGCCGTCAGCGCCGCCGGATCACCGCCGCCCTCTCGCCCGGCGCTGTCGCGGCCGACTCGGGGCGTCCGGCGGAGGCGTGGTGAGCGCCCAGTGCGCCACCTGCGGATACTGCTGCGAGGTCGCGCGAGGGTAGGTGTCGAACATGCTGCGCGCCGCGGCCTCGAACGCCCGCTGAAGGTCGGTGGGCACGGGGGCCGCGCGGGCACGCCGCGCCGGCCCGGCCAGCGTGCCGGCGCCCTGCGGCATCGGGGGCGGCGGCGGTGAGCGCGGGATGCCGGTCCTCGGCGTGCTGCGGTCGAGCACCTGGCTTGCGCTGCCCACGCCCTGCTGCCGCCGCTCCTCGACCGCGGCCGAGTACGGCGTGCCGGGCGCGAACTTCTCCGCCAGCAACTGGAGCCACGACGTGTGATCGAACACGTCGCTCGCCACCCGCTGTGCCGACACGAGCGGCGACACCACCACGGTCGGCACCCGCACGCCGAGGGACTCGAAGGGCTTCACGAACATCGCGTTGGAGGCGGGCCGATAGGTCACGGCCGGCGGCGGGACGTGATCGAAGAAGCCGCCGTGCTCGTCGTACGTCAGAATCCAGAGGGTCTTCTTCCAGCGGTCCGGATTGCAGGTGAGCGCGTCGTACACCCGCTCGAGCAGCGCCTCGCCGGGTGCCACGGGCAGCGGAGCGTGATTGTCGTTGGCGACCTCGCCGGGCAAATGCGGCGCGTCGCCGTAGCTCGGCTCGATGATGATCACCTGCGGGAAGTCACCGGGCCGCTCGTTGGCCACGTCCGCCGCGAGGCGGTCGATCGAGCGGAAGTTGGGTCCGAAGATGGCGGCCTGGCCCAGCAGGGCGAAGAACGAGATCCCCGAGTGGTACACCCGCCAGCGCACGTGGCGATCCTCCAGCCACTGGAGCACGAGTTGATCGAGCGGCGGGAAGAGGCCGGTGGTCTCGTCGATGCGGGTCGTGCCGGCCAGCGACATGATCCGGTTGGGCTGCGTGCTGGTGGGCAGCGGGGCGAACCAGTGGTCGCACACCGCGTAGTTGTCGACCAGGAAGCGGGTGACCGGCACGTCCGCCGGCCGGAGGAAGCCCAGGGTATCGGGCGTGGCGGACCGACTCTGCTGGATCTCCATCTGGAAGTACGCCTGCGCGAAGCCCCGCATGGTGTACTTGCCGGACACGGCGCTCAGGGCCAGTTGGGTCGCGACCTCGTTCCGGTGATGCGGCAGGTCGCCGGAGAGCGTGCCGTCCTGCAGGAGGCCCTCCACCGCGGTGCCGTTGGCGTAGGGGCCGTAGCTCAGGTGGCCCAGGAGATGGTCGAACGATCGATTCTCCAGCATCAGGAGCACGATCGTGTCCACCCGATCGAGTACGCTCATGGGGCGCCTCCTTCGCTCCCGCAGGCGATACCCACCGCGAGCCCGAGACGTTCGGGCGGCGCCCGATCCGGGACCCCCATCGCTTCGCCTGCGAGCAGGCCGGCCGCGAGCTGCCACGATCCGGCCACGGGGAGATCATCCAGCGCACGCGAAGGCGGCGCCGAGGGATCGAGCAGCACGTCGCGACCGCCATGCCGCACGCGCACCGGCCGGTCTCCCCGCGCGCTCACGCCCGCGATGCGCACGGGCGCGGGCCACCGCGCGGCCGGCAGCGCGTCGGCGGCGGCCACCGAATCGCGCCCGAGGGGCGCCGTCACCCAGGCGAGGGGAATGCTGGCCCCGGCGCGGAAGGTCTCGACGTCGCGCGTGGCCTGGGTCACGCCCTGCCCGCGGGTGACGACGAGCAGGTAGCGCGTCGTGTCGGCCGCGTCCCCCATGCTGAGCGTCGTGTAGAGCCGCGGCGTCCCCTTCACGTCGAACGTGATCGCGACCTGCTGGCCGGGACAGGCCTTCCCCGGCCGGACGTCGAACGCCTTGATGCTCGGTCCGCACGCGGCCAGCAGCGCGGCGAGCGGGACCAGGCGCACGCTTGCACGGAACATGGGTCCTCCAGCGACGAGCCGCCTGCTGCCGATTTGCCCGGAAACCGATCAGATATGGAATCGACGGGGAGGCTTGCACGGCCCCCGCCGCGCCACGTTGGGCCCTGAATGCGACAGGCCAGCGCCGAGACGATCGCGCGCGGCGGCCTACCTCGATGGCCGCCCGGCGCACGCCGCCCGCACCCGCGCCGAGTCGCCCGGCACGTAGAGCGCCACGGCCTCGCCCTTCCGGTTCTTGGGGATGCGCAGCAACGCGCTGGCCACCTTGGCCCCCGTGCTCGCGTCCTTCTGGCCCATGAGCACCAGGGCATTGGCTCCGACGGCAGCCGCCTTCTTGCGTTGCGATTCGATCATCCCCGAGGCGCTCGTGAAATCGTCATCCCCGGAGCTCTTGAGCAGCGCGAGCTTGATCGCGTCGCCCGGGACCTCCTCCGCGCTCAGGTAGATCTTCACCCCTTCCGGACAGATCGGTTGGGTGTGAACGGTCATGTCGAGCACTGTCGCCTTGGTCTGGACACAGCCGGCCAGGCCCAGGCCGAGCATCACGACGCCTCTCCAACGCCGCGCACGGTTCATGTCCGCCCTCCCATGGCATCGATGGATTCGATCCTGCGCGCCATGGTTCGCCCGGGAGGCGGGCCATGGCCTGCGAACCCGTCGAATGTCGGGGGCCCCTGCGACAGCGAGCGCGCCGGCTGGCGTGGCGCTCGGAGCGCCGGCTCCGCAGCACCTTCGCCGGGTGTGCTTTGGGGGAGACCGAGCTCGTCCTGCAGGCCTAGGGCATTGCGCCGATGTGCCGCGCCAAGACCACATGTCGCGCCGCCGCCTCATGTCGCTTAGGCACCGTGGCTTTGGCGCCGCTGGTGGCCGACGTGGAACCCGTCATGTCAAACGAGATTTGCATAGTAACACATTATAAGTGCATCAATTACAACAATAGTGCATTAATGTGCATCATGTATGATTTTCGAACAACAAGTGGCGGAAATATTGCAGTTGATCAGAGAGCATTGTTCGACGTCAGTCGTGGCCGCGGTTCTTGGAGTCTTTCCGGTCACCTGCTGAGCAACCAGGAGGGTACCTCATGAAAGCACGCGAAGCGCATGCGAAGTGGGTCACGCCAACGCTCGTCCGGAAGTCCGTCAGCGAGACGCTGGGGGGCACTGGGACGAATACCGACGGCCAGGGCGGCGAGCTGCCACCGCCTCCGGTCGGGAGCTAGTGGCGAACACGCCCACGCACGGGATGCCCCTCGACGATGAGTCATCGTCGAGGGGCATTCACTTGTCCACGATCCCGGCGCACCGCGGGCTGCAGGCTGGCCGGCCCGGCCAATGA
>JBMOPM010000236.1:0-2673 GCA_049323575.1 Gemmatimonadota bacterium
CGTCGGACGCGCGGGCAAGGACGACCGAGATCTCGCGCTCGAGCGCGAGTCGGCTCTCCAGCACGCAGGGGACCGCGCCGAACCGCTCGAAGGCGTCGATCGCGGCATCCACCGAGGCGACCGTCGCCTGGCCCTTGCCGTCGTAGCCCATCCGGCTGGTCTTGAGCAGGCACGGCGAGTCGAGACTGGCGAAGGCCTGCGGGATGTCACCGGCCGAGCGGATCGGATGGAACGGGGCGGTGGAGAAGCCGTTGCCGCGGAGAAACTCCTTCTCCAGAATGCGGTCCTGGGCCACGGCCACGGCTTCGATCGGCGGGCGCACCACGATGCTGTGGCCCAGCCGCTCGAGGACCCGGGCGGGGACGTTCTCCCATTCTGTAGTGACTGCGGCGCAGTGGTGTGCCAGATCGGCGAGGGCGACGGGATCGTCGTAGGGCGCGCGGAGGTGGCGGTCGGCCACGGCGCCGGCAGGGCTGTCGGCGTCGGGGTCGAGCACGGTCACGCGATAGCCCATGGCGCGGGCGCGCAGGGTGAACATGCGGCCGAGCTGGCCGCCGCCCAGCATGCCGAGCATGCTGCCAGGCAGGATCATGAGACGTCGGGCAGCGTCGTGCCGAGGACCTTCTCGGTCTGGGCACGACGGAAGGTGTCGAGCCGGAGGCGGAGCGCCTCGTCCGTGCGGGCGAGCATCGCGGCGGCAAACAGCGCGGCATTCTTCGCCCCCGCCTCGCCGATGGCGAACGTGGCGACCGGCACGCCTCCCGGCATCTGGACGATGGACAGGAGCGAGTCGAGGCCGTTGAGATGGCGGGACGGGATGGGAACACCAAGGACGGGAAGCGGCGTCTTGCTGGCGAGCATGCCGGGGAGATGGGCCGCGCCGCCGGCGCCCGCGATCATACACGCGAGCCCGCGGAGCCTCGCCTCCTCGGCGTAGCGGAAGAGCAGATCGGGGGTCCGATGTGCGGATACCACGCGGCTTTCGAACGGCACGCCCAGCTCGGCCAGCAGCCGGGCGGCGTGTTCCATGACCGGCCAGTCCGAGTCGCTGCCCATCACGATGCCGACCAGGGGTTCGGGCACGTACGGCTCCGCGTGATTGGCGTGAGAGACGAGCGGTGAGCTGGCCATCCGGCGCGCTCTGCCGCATTCCGGCGGGCAGGAATTAAGAGGGGGCGGACGGGGCGGGCAAGATGGCCCGCGGGCGGGCGCACTTGGTGCAGCCGTTGACGGCTGGCCCAAACGAGCGTACACTGCACGAATCATGGAGACGCTGCACACCGCGCCCTCAGCCTGTCCCTGTTGCATGCCGTGCCCTCGGGCGCCGCGTGTAACGGGAGGCACATCGTCATAATCATCCCGTAGCACATCCGCCCCAGGGCTTCGCGCGTCAGCGGAGCGGTCGGGGCAGGCAGTGGCAGAGGCCCAGGACTGTTGCTCCTGGGCCTTTTTTCGTGTTCGACACCGCGAGAGGACGATGACTCGAGCCACCGTGATTACCCGCGAGCAGATCCTGGCCCGGAACTCGATCGAGCGCCTCAAGGCCGAGAAGTTCCCGCTGGACATCCTGGCCGAGCTGCCGGCACTGGCCCGCCGCGGCTACGAAGGCGTGGCGGAGGAGGACATCGTCCGGCTGCAATGGTACGGCCTGTACCACGACAAGCCGAAGACGGGGTCGTTCATGCTCCGGGTGAAGATCGCGGGCGGCGTGCTGACACCGGCCCGGCTCAGGACGATCGGCGAGGTGGCGGTGCAATTCGGCCGCGGCTACGGCGAGCTGACGACGCGTCAGAACGTGCAGCTGCACTGGGTGGAGCTGGGGCACCTGCCGGAGGTATTCGAGGCGCTGGGCCACGCGGGGTTCAATCAGGCGGGCGGCTGCGGCGACACGGTGAGAAACATCACCGGCTGCCCGGTGTCGGGCATCGATCCCGGGGAGACGTTCGATGTCTCGCCCGTGCTCGCGGAGGCGGCGCGGTTCTTCTACGGGAATCGCGCGTACTCGGATCTGCCCCGGAAGCACAAGATCACGCTGGCGGCGTGCCCGCATCAGTGCAACCTGCCCGAAATCCACTGCATCGCGCTGGTGGGCACACGGCAGGATGACCGCGAGGGTTTCGGGCTTCGGGTGGGCGGTGGCCTGTCCACGGTGCCCCGGCTGGCGCGCGACCTCGGGGTATTCGTCCAGGCGAATGAAGCGATCGAGGTGCTCCGGGCCGTGATCGACGTGTGGCAGGAAGCGCCGAAATACCGGCTCTCGCGCGTCAAGGCGCGGCTCAAGTTCATGATGGACGACATCGGGCCCGCAGAGTATCGGCGATCGGTGGAGGAGCGGCTGGGACGACGGCTCCCGGACGGCCAGGCGCCGGCGCCTCTGCCCGGCGGCCATCACGCCGGCGTGCATCGGCAGAAGCAGGCCGGGCTCTCCTTCGTGGCCGTGCCGGTGTCCGGCGGGCTCATCAACGGCGACCAGATGCGCCGGGTGGCCGATCTGGCCGAGGCGGTCGCGGCCCAGGTCCGCCTGACGCGCGAGCAGAACTTCATCGTGGTCAACGTGCCGGACGACGCGCTGCCGAAGGTGATCCGGGAACTCGAGGCGACCGGCTTCCCGCTGGGCCTGTCGGCGCTCCGCGCGCGAAGCATCGCGTGCACGGGGTCGCCGCTCTGCAACTA
>JBMOPM010000237.1:0-2669 GCA_049323575.1 Gemmatimonadota bacterium
GGCGGGCGGCTGCGGGCGCTGGTCCGCGATCCGGTTACTCCTCACCCGGAGCGGATGCCGTAGACAGCGACGGACCGGGGCGACTGGCGCGAGAGGCGAGCGATGGTACCACTGGAGCACATGGATATCGTCGTCGCCGGCCACGTCGACCACGGCAAGAGCACCGTGATCGGCCGCCTCCTCGCCGACACGCATTCCCTCCCCGACGGCAGACTCGAACAGGTGCGCGCGACTTGCGCGCGCAACGCCAAACCGTTCGAGTACGCCTTCCTGCTCGATGCACTCAAGGACGAGCAGGCGCAGGGGATCACCATCGATTCCGCCCGGGTGTTCTTCAGGTCCGAGCGCCGGCACTACATCATCATCGATGCGCCCGGGCACGTGGAGTTCCTGAAGAACATGGTGTCGGGCGCGGCACGCGCGGAGGCGGCCCTGCTGGTGGTGGACGCGGCCGAAGGGGTGCGCGAGAACTCCCGCCGGCACGGCTATCTGCTCTCGATGCTCGGCATCCGTCAGGTGGCCGTGCTGGTGAACAAGATGGACCTCGTGCGGTACGACCGTGCGGCCTTCGAACGGCTGCGGGCCGAGTTGGCGGCGTTTCTCGCCGGCGTGGACGTCACCCCCGGCGATTTCATCCCGGTTGCCGCCCGCGAGGGGGACAACATCGCCGCGCGCTCCGTCCTGATGCCGTGGTATCACGGCCCCACGGTACTCGAGGCGCTGGATGCGTTCCGGGCCGCCCTGCCGCCCGTCGATGCGCCGTTCCGCATGCCGGTGCAGGACGTGTACCGATTCACCGCCGATGGCGACGGTCGGCGGATCATCGCCGGCACGATCGACACCGGCCGGGTGCGCGCGGGCGACGAGGTGGTGTTCTATCCGTCGGGCAAGAAGTCGCGGGTGCGGAGCATCGAGGCGTTCGACCGGGTGCCGCCGGCAGCGGCCGCGGCGGGCTGGAGCACCGGTCTCACGCTGGAGGAACAGATCTACGTGACCCGGGGCGAGGTGGCGACGCTGGCCGGCGAACCCCGGCCCGACGTCACCACGCGGCTGCGGGTGAACCTGTTCTGGCTGGGCCGTGCTCCGCTGGAGCGGCACAAGGACTATATCCTCAAGCTTGGCACGGCCAGGGTCCCCATGCGCGTGGAGGCGGTGCATCGCGTGCTCGACGCCGCGACGCTCGCGTCGTCCGACGGCAAGGAGCGGGTGGATCGGCACGACGTGGCCGAGTGCACGCTCCACCTCGCCCGCCCGATCGCGTTCGACGCGACCGCGGATCTGGCGCCCCTCGGCCGGTTCGTCATCGTGGACGCGTACGAGATCGCCGGCGGCGGGATCGTGCGCGAGGCGCTCGAGGACCGGCAGGCCCGCATCCGCGAGGGCGTGCTGCTCCGCAACCGGATGTGGGAGCCGGGCAGCGTCACGCCGGCGCAGCGGGCCGAGCGGTTCGGCCAGCGGCCCGCGCTGGTGCTCGTCACCGGCGCTCGCGACGCCGACCGGAAGACGCTCGCCCGCGCGCTCGAGGCCCGGCTCTTTGCCGAGGGCCGCCTGGTCTACTTCCTCGGCATCGCCAACGTGCTCTACGGCGTCGACGCCGACATCAGCCGCACCGACGAGACCCGGCGCGAGCACATCCGCCGCCTGGCGGAGGTCGCGCACCTGCTGGTCGATACCGGCGCCATCCTCCTCGTGACCGCGATCGAGCTGACCCAGGACGACCTCGATCTCATCGGCACCGCCGTCGGCCGCGACTGCATCCAGACCGTCTGGGTGGGCGATCGCGTCACGACCGATCTCGCGATCGGGCTGCGGGTGGGCGACGGCGAGCCGGTGGCGTCGGGCGTGGATCGCGTGCGCGAGATGCTGCGGGACAAGGGCGTGATCGGAAGGCACCCGACACCATGAATCACCTCGACCGGCTCGAACAGAAGAGCATCCATATCTTGCGCGAGGCCTATGCCGGCTTCCGGCAGCTGTGCATGCTGTGGTCGATCGGCAAGGACAGCACCGTGCTGCTGTGGCTCGCGCGAAAGGCCTTCTTCGGCCACGTGCCGTTCCCCCTGGTGCATATCGACACCGGCTACAAGATCCCCGAGATGATCGCGTATCGGGATCGGCTGGCGCGCGAGTGGCGCCTCTCCATGATCGTCGGTCAGAACCGTCACGCGCTGGAGGAGAAGCGCACCTTCCCCGAGGGGGCGGTCGACCGGATCACCTGCTGCCGGCTGCTCAAGACCGAAGCCCTCGCCCACACGCTGAGCGGCGCCTGGCCGCGCATGCGGCTCGACCATGCGCGCGGCGACTACGAGCTCGACGCCCACCCGGAGCCGTTCACCGGCGTCATCGTGGGCGCCCGGGCGGACGAAGAGGGCAGCCGCTCGAAAGAGCGCTACTTTTCGCCTCGCAGCGAGCACAACGTCTGGGACGTGGGCGACCAGCCGCCCGAGTTCTGGAATCAGTACAAGACCGACTTCGCGCCGGGCACCCACGTGCGGATCCACCCGCTGCTCGACTGGACCGAAATCGACATCTGGGAGTACATCGAACGCGAGCGGATTCCCACGGTCGCGCTGTACTTCGATCAGGGCGACGGCAGCCGCTACCGCTCGCTGGGCTGCGGCCCGTGCACCCGGCCGATCGCCTCGGAGGCGCGCACCGTGGGCGAGATT